>CAZGMF010000033.1:6758-13985 GCA_964526795.1 uncultured Clavibacter sp. | reverse complement strand
TACCTTTGCTGACCATGTTATACATTCGAACTCTGCCATCACTCAACTTAACAACATGAGGCATCCCGTAGCCTTTATCTCCGCCGAAAGCGTTTCCTACACGGACGAATGTTTTCCCATCACTGGATTCGGCAATCTCAATTCCTTTATTTTGAGCAAAGACATATGCCCGCAGTTTGCCGTTTGACAACTGCATTCCAGTCACATCTGCAACAGGTAGTCCCGCGCTCACGCCAAAAAGTGAGGGGTACAAGATCTTTTCGCCAATTAATGTGGCGTCATAAGGACCCTTAAAAGCAATATCTGCTGGGTCTGAACTTGCCTGTGGTGCAAGGAGGACAAGAGCAATCAAAGAAAGAACTGCAGATAGCCGCCTCACTTGCTCATAGTAATTCCATGGGGTCGGATGTGAAACATACATTTTTTGCACGATGCCCTAGTAGGTAACTACACGAAATTACCCAACCTTGGGCACGAGTCGATGGCCCAAGGAGGCTTGCAGGCGCCTCACTGCTAATGAGGTGGAGTCTTCACTTAATAAAACTCGGTCTTAAAACTCCCAGACTTAACACTCTCTCAATCAGTGCCATGGCACTGATGAGTTGATCTTCTCGACCGCGACGGGCGACGATGCCGATGCCGACGGGAAGTCCGTTGACCAGGCCCATAGGAAGTGTGCCGATGGGAAATCCAGCGATAGCAGGGGCCATGGTGATCCAGGAGGCATCGATATTGGTATCGCCGGTTTCTAAATTACTTTCCCATGCAGGTGCGAAAGTAGAACCAATCAAGATGTCAGCATTGGAAAAGCCGTGATGAAGAATGCTCTGAGCCCAGGAGAGATTGCGATCGTATTTTGCTCGATATTCATCGTTTTTCCCTTTGAGTTCCCGTGCCCGAAGGAAGAGATCCTGGTCAAAATGTTTCAACTCTTTATCAGCATTTCTCTCATTGAAAGCGATGATCTCATCGAGAGTTTTTACTGGAGAATGCGGCCTGGAAGCTAGATATTCCGCCAAATCGTCGGTCAATTCATGGAGGAGAACATCAAATTCATCTTTCGATTCGGGCTCGCCAGGTTCGCTGAGTTCGATTTCGGAAACTGCTTTCGCCGCGGGAGCGATCTTTCTCACCGCCTCATCGAAGAGCGAATTGGTGCCAGAATCTTTCGTCCGCCAGTTCTTCACTACAGCGAAATTCAATCCCGGTCCATTTACCGTGGACTTTGAAAGTTCAGGCTTTTGTAACAGGATGGCCAATAATTGCGCGGCTTGATGGACAGTCTGCGTCATCGGACCGGGAACATCTTTGCTTCTACTGATGGGCAGAACACCGTGGGCTGGAATAGAACCTGCCGAAGGCTTGATGCCGACCGTTCCATTCATCGATGCCGGACAGATGATCGAGCCATCGGTTTCACTTCCGATCGCCCATTGCGTAAGGCCGGCCGCCACCGCTGCGCCAGAACCAGATGATGAACCTCCGGCGTTGTGGCGATGTATCCAAGGATTGGCAGTCAATCCTCCGACAGCAGACCAACCGCTCGTTGATTTTGTCGATCTGATGTTGGCCCACTCCGAAAGATTGGTGGCGCCAACAATGATCGCTCCTGCTTCGCGAAGACGCGAGACCAGAATCGAATCACGTTCCATTGGTCTGCCAAAGAGTGCAAGGGAACCTGCAGAGGCTGGAAGACCTCTCGCTTCGATGTTGTCTTTGATCAAGATGGGAGTGCCGCCGAGTGGGAGCTCTCGCCCTGCTGCATCGTAATTCCGAGCCTCATCAAGGGCGAAAGGTGATGTTGCGATGACCGAATTGAGCGTATAACCGCTCTTATCGATGCTTTCTATCTTCTCAAGTGTTTCAGTAACGCGTTCAACCGCAGTTTTTGATGACATCGCGGCGATCTCGTCTCGCCCTACTTTTCAGGGATGACGACAGGTACTTGGGCTGTCAGGCCACCATCGATAGTCATGCAGGCGCCGGTGATGAAGACTGCAGAATCCGAACATAAAAATGCAACCAAATCAGCAACTTCAGAAGTTTTCGCTACTCGACCGAGTGGATGGCTCTTGCCCCATTCGGTGAGGATTTCGTCTACTGATTTTTCGCCCTTGAATAACTCTGCGGCGCCGCGCAACATCGGAGTATCCACCGATCCAGGAAGGACGGCATTTGCGCGAATCTGGAATTCTGCAAGATCGACGGCAAGTGCTTTTGTCAGCATATTGATCGCGCCTTTGGAGGAGGCGTATGCGACTACGCCTTTCTGGGCAACTTCTGATTGGACTGAGGAGATATTGACGATGGCTCCTCCGCCATTGTTCTTCAACATCGGCACAAAGTGCTTCGCGGTGAGAAACATCGCTTTGACGTTGACATTAAATGTGCGATCCCACAATTCCTCGGAAGTCTCCGTCACGGTTCCATAAGTCTGAATTCCGGCACAATTCACCAAGGCTCGAATCGCGGAGAAATTGCGACTTACTTCGGCGGCAAGAGCGCTTACTTGTTGCTCCGATGAGACATCGACTTTATGAGTGTGGAGATTTGGTTGGGGGTGAGAACTTTTCAACTCATCAAGGGCTTTTTGATCATTATCGAGTGAGAAAACTTCAGCGCCCTCGCCAAGAAATTTCAGCGTGCAAGCAAGGCCCATACCCTTCGCCCCGCCGGTGACGACGACAACATTGGATTTGCCTGCCATCACTTGACCGGAGCCCATCGATCGTTGGGAACTAGTGCGTACCAATCCGGCCGCTGCGGATCCTTGTCATAGGGATATCCGCCGAGTTTCTTATAGAGCTCTGCGTATTGGTTTAACTTATCTCGATCCAGTTCAACGCCAAGTCCTGGGCCGGTCGGAACTTTGATCTTGCCATCCTGGTATTTCATCAAGCCACCTTTGATGATGTCATCTTTCAAGTGGTGATAGTGCGCGTCTGCAGCGCTGCTCAGATTCGGGATCACAGCACCGAGATGGAGCATCGTGGCAAGTTGAATTCCGAGTTCGCCCGATGAATGAACAGCAACACCGATCTGGAAAGTCTCACACACACCTGCCGCCTTGATGCAGGCGCGAATGCCACCCCAGAAGGTTGTATCCAGGAGAACCACATCAATTGCTTCACGATGAATACTTTGGGCCAGCTGTTCGAAGTTGACGACGACAGTGTTGGTACCGGTTTGCATGCGCGTGAGATCTCGCAATTTCTTCATTCCATCGATACCGAAAGTGAAATCCTCAAGATAATCGATCCGCATATGTTTGATGGCACGAGCGAATTCCACAGCCTGCGTGACGCTCAACGTCGCATTGGGGTCATATCGGAATCGATCAACAGGGAGTGCATCGCCAAGTGCAAGGAAGCAACGCAATTCGTATTCGGGATTGAAGACGCCGCCTTTGAGTTTATGGGTCGTGAAGCCGAACTTCTTCTTCAATTGTTGGGCATGCGCCACAAGTTGTTCTGGATTTCGCACCTCACCATAACCGTCTTCTTCATTCGGGTAGCGGAAGAAGAGATAACTTGCGAATTCGACTTCATCTCTGATCTTTCCGCCAAGGAGGTCATAGACTGGAACTCCCAATTTCTTTCCGATGATGTCCAGACATGCGAATTCAATCGCTGCATAGAGTTGGGTGCGGTTGTTATAGAGGCTGGCGGTTGGATTGCAAATCTTGAAGCGCAATCCCTCTAAATCAAAGGGATTCTCGCCAATCAAATATGTCTTTAAGTTTGCAAAGGCAAGTTCGGCGCTCTCGCCGCCACCACCCATTTCGCCAAGACCAGTGATTCCTTCATCAGTCTCAATCTCAAGGATGGTTCGCACGAATCTTCCCCAGTGGGCTCCCGAAGCGTGACGAAGAGGTGCCTCTAAGGGCACGGTGACAGTCGTTACTTTCAGATTAGTTATCTTCATCTTCTGCCCTCATCTTCTCTCTGTTTCGTTGCCTTCTTTGAGTGCATCGTTAGTCATCCTCGGCGCATTTCCGCTGAGAATGCTCTTTGCCTCAAAGTCGACATCGGCATGGGTCTGGATCAATTCGACGCAGGCGCGGGTATCCCGAGATTCCAGCGCTTCTACGATCTGTTGATGTTGTTCGAAGAGAACTTCAAGGCGCGGCTTGTGATTCTTCTCTAGAGCGTGAAGACGGTCGAGCGAGATCTTCTCTTTTCGAATGATCTCCCAAATTCGCGGCAACTTGTTGAATTCACAGAGGAGAAGGTGGAACTCATCAAAACTCTTATAGATGGCGGAATACTCAGCGAGATTTAGAGCGGATCGTTGAATTTGAATATTCTCTTTCAAAATCTCAATCTGCTGACTGGTAATACTCTGGCAGAGCAGTTCGATATTGGTCGTCTCTAGAGCACTTCGTATGAAAAGAGCTTGCTTGAGCTGATCTGGATCAAGACGAGTGACCAGAGTTCCCTTCTTAGGGATGATTTGGACGAGACCATCTTGTTCGAGATGAAGTAGCGCTTCACGCACCGGAGAGCGGCTGGTTCCAAATCGCTTCGTCAATTCTGATTCATGCAAGGTGTCACCTGGTGCGAGTTCACCGCCAATGATCATTTCACGAAGATAATCAATGATGGCATCACGAACTCGGGAGCGAGCCGCTTGAATGCCGCCGTCTCTTTCTTTCATATCTTCATCACCTCTATTTCAATGACGCTAGCCTTCTTCTCTCTGGGGTGAAAAGTCAATGCCGTCCCATTTTCAATCGCTTGGGCCAGGCCATTTGTTGGAAAACTAGAGAATGGTTCGAGACCGATGTTGTAGTGCTTACCAAACCAGGGATAGTCCTGGCTTGAACCATATTCCTGCCAGTACCAGAGATAAGGCATCAGTTCGAGATCCCAACTCACCTTCATTGCCAGGTTGTTGGTCCGGTTCTCTATCTGATACCAACCATCGTCAAATCCATGGAGATAGAGCATCTCGCTCTCGGTTCCTTGTGCCGGCAGCGCCGAGAAATCGATGTTCTCACCGTTTTGCTTGGTAAATATGGGCCAGGTGAAGTTCTCAACTCGGTCGAGTCTGCGTCCGGTCGATGCGATCGCGGCGTCATGGGGAATCACAGTGACATTGTTGGGAAGTCGAATAGTTGTGTTCTGATCGACAAAGGGCGCACCGAAGCTGATGTGAAAACCCCACATCGCGCGCTGATTATCGTCAGAGAGATTCTCGATCTCTTCTGTGACGACACATTTCGTTTCGCCTTTTCTCAAGCGAAATGTCTTGCTCACACGAAATGGCGTCTTGCGGGTCTCCACCGAGAATCTAACTTCACACATCTCTTGGCTATCGTGAAGAATCTCGTGGCGCCACGGAAGGAGCGCGACTTCATCATGTTGCGCAAAATCGATTCCGTTGACCGATGATGGAGCGCCACCGTTTGGGAAGATGCTCTGCCATCCGCCTGGATAACCGTTGAGGAATGAATCCACATTCGCTGGGTAATCATCTGGCACCAAAGTCGTGGGAATTCCCCATTGGGTCAACCAGACAAGATCGAGTGCTGTGGGTTTGTAGAGACATTGAACGACATCTGCGCCCCGACCTTCCAGTATGGTCAATCGAAGCCGGTCATTTTCAATGACAACGGCAGGAATTTCGCCAAAGAAGATATTCTCCGAGATCCTGCAGCCAGATAAGTTTTCTTGGCTCTGCAGATTTTCGGTACTAGCCAGCATATTTTTCACTTGCTTTCCCCGCAAAACCCGTTCCGGTAATTCCCAACAATTTTCCACTCCATGGTTCTTTGGATAGGTCTACCTCACGAGCAGCAGTCGTCACAATCAGTTCCTGTCCTGTTGGACCGCCAAAAGCACAGGATGTTGGCTTGCTTACTGGCAAGGTGATCGGATCTCGACGTTGACCGCTGGCGGAGAAGACTTCGATTCTGGCGCCATCCCACATCGCAACGAGAACAGAGCCATCACTTGCAACACAGAGGCCATCTGGAACCCCAGTCGAACCTTCAAAGTCGTGGAAGACCTTTTGATTCGAGATCTCTCCGCTCTCAAGATCGAAATCGAAAACCCATAATTTTCCGGCAAAGGTGTCGATGAAATAGAACTTGGAGTTATCAGGGCTCCATCCCAAGCCATTAGGGAGAGTCAAACCCGACAGAACAGTGGTGAAAGTTCGATCAGCTTCCAAACGGTGCAGTCGTCCCTTACCGGCGGTGAAATCAATTGCGTTGCTTCCGGCCCACCAACGCCCCTTGGCATCGGCCTTAGCATCATTCATACGTTCTGGTTCGGGAAGAAAATCAGAGACAACGGAGTATCCATCCCCCGAAGCGACATCCGCGAATCCCTCTTCGACTGCAGCGAAGTAGCCGCCGGATTTTCGCTCGACAATCGCACCCATCATCTTGGGAACAACGTGAGATTTTGTTACGCCAGTGGTGAAGTCACATTCGTGCCACTTCTTGCCGGTGATGTCTACCCAAGTGACGCGATTTGTCTCGCTATTAAATAGTGGGCCTTCTCCGACATCAGAAATGGTTTCACTAATGACGCGAATATCCATGAGATTTTCCTAATTTCCAGCCCGAAGTCCGGCGACAAAGAGTCGCTGTGCAACGATAAAGAGAATCGCGGTAGGAAGTGATGCGATGAAGTTCGCACTCAAGATCACTGGCATTGGAGTATTTCCATACATACCAAGGAGAGTAGAGAGCGTTGACATCAACGGACGTACTTCCTCAGAAGTTGTGAGGGTCAGACCGAACGCAAGGTCATTCCAAATCCAGGTGAACTGGAAGAGGAACGCAGCACCAAGTGCCGAGAGCGACAATGGCAGATAGATGCTTCTATAGATGCGGAATTTGTTGGCGCCATCAAGGCGTGCTGCTTCCAGGACTTCCTGAGGGATTGAGAGCATGTGATTTCTACTCAAGAAGAAGGCGAAAGGAATAGCGACTCCCACGTAGACCAAAAGAAGTCCCCAACGAGTGTCGTATAGCCCGGTCGAGGCAAAGATTTCGAAGAGCGGAAGCAGAAGCATTTGGAATGGAACGAGATTGACCCCATAGATCAGCCAGAACCAGAGCGCTTTGCGTTTGGGATTGAGCGCCACGATCGCGAATGCAGCAAGAGATGCCAAGAGCACCGATATCCCTGCGCCGAGAACTCCGTAGAAGAGATTTGATTTCAATCCTGGAGTCAGCGTCGCCGCTTCCCATCCAAGTTTGAGATTCTCCATCGG
>CAZGMF010000033.1:0-6658 GCA_964526795.1 uncultured Clavibacter sp. | reverse complement strand
GATCCAGGCGTTGGCGCCATCGAGTTTTGCTGCTTCAACGGTATGGAGCGGAACACTTTGAATTCCAATAGTAAAGAGCACGACAACAAGACCTGTGCCGGCCCAGGTTGAGGCGATGATCATCGCCAAAGTATTTGTGGGGAAATAAAGAAGCCACGAACTTACAAGGCTCTCTAAACCAACTGCTTTCAACAATCGATTGAGCATTCCTTCGGTTTCAAAGACGTTAAACCAGAGCGTTCCAACCGCGACGCCTGAAAGAACATAGGGAATCAGGAAGATCATTCGATAGATGGCCGAGCCTTTGACTCCGGAGACGATGTAGGCGATGCCCAAACCTATGGAAACCGGTAAGACCAAGGTGGCGACCGTCCAAATCACAACGTTGGTGAGAGTCGATCGAAGAATCGGGTCGTTTTTGAAGTTGATGTAGTTGGTAAAGCCCACGAAATTTGCGGTGGTAAGACCTTCAGAATCAGTGAAACTCAAATAGAGCGTCTTGCCGATCGGATAGACCAGAATCGCAAGAACAGGGATGAGAGCGGCGAAAAAGAAAAGATAGGTCGTTGCGTTGGACTGCGACTTTGTTTTCGCCATGTTTTCCAATCTAATCAAACTGGTCGAGACCATAGTGGCCTCGACCAGTTCGACCCTCTTTACTTGGATCTAGCTTTACTGCTTTTTACTTGCCGTACTTCTTTGTCCAAGCTGCCCATTCCTTATCGGAGAGTGCAGTTAGCTCATCAGCGGTCTGTTGTACGGTCTTTGTGCCGATGACGAATGCGCTGAGAATTTCAACGCCACCTTCGATCAACGGAACAGGACCGGACTCCCAATATCTCTGCAACAAGGTGACCTTGTTTGAGGAGACATACTTGGAGAGACCCTTGATGACTGGATCGCCGACCGGCACCTTCGGATTTGGAACTCCGTCGCCGCTCTGGTCTGCCCAGATTGCTTGTACAGGGAATCGCAACCACTCGCGAAGAGCTTTCTTCGCGGTTGCAAGGTTCTTGCTCTTTGCAAGGGCACCGATAGCACCGGACTCAACGATGATGGACTGAGTCTTCAGCGCTGGATTGATGTTCGGGATAACGAATGCATCGTAATCCTTACCTGGTGTCATTCCCGTTGCGATGATGGAACCGTTGTACCAAGTTCCAAGAGCGATCATTGAACCTTGATCGAGCAGCTTCTTAGCCTGATCTCCCCAGAACTGGGTATCACCTGGTGTGAAGTAGCCCTTATCCAACATGCCCTTCCAAATATTGAGTACTGCGATCACCTTTGGATCGTTGTACTTGATCTTGTTGGAAGTCAGGTCGAGATAGAGCTTTGGATCCTGGCTGATGAGAAGTTGTTCGAACCAGATGAATGATGGCCACTTTCCATCTACTGATGCAGCGAGTGGCGCAACGCCCTTCTTGGCTTTGATTGTGTCGAGAATATTGATGAACTCTGCCCACGTCTTCGGTGGAGTCAATCCGAGTTCAGCGAAGGTCTTCTTGTTGTAGAACAGAGGCCAGTATGAGACTCCGTTTGGAATCGCATAGGTCTTGTTTCCAACCATGAATTGCTTCTGAAGATCTGCAGAAACGTCGCCGGCTTTGATTGCATCTGCCCAAACATCGGAGATGTCTGCGAAGAGGCCGCCCTTAGCGCCGTCAACCATTCGATAACCAGACCACCATGTCAACAGATCTGGACCTTTACCGGTCTTCGCTGCTTGATTCAATGTGTTCTGATAGAGAGTGGTGTCTGCATATGTTGTTGGCTTCAACGTTACGTTGATTCCATCTTTCAATCCTGCACTTACTGCAACGAATCGTGAATCCCAACCATTCTTGTCATGGTAGAAATTCAAGACTGTTGTCTTTCCGGCTGCGTTTGCTGGTGAAGTCGCACCTGCGATCACTGCGGAACTGATTACAAGTGATGCAGCTGTTGCAAAAGCTAACCGCTTTTTAGCTTTCGTCATCTGTTTCCTTCCTAGGACATGTGGATGATGACCATCCTCCACGCAAGAGAAGTTATTTAAGAAGACGAGTGAAGTCAATAGACAACGAGCAGCAAAACGCCTGATAACAAAGCGTTATTGGCGTTGTCGCTCACTTCTATCTTGTCCTACAACTGCTGAGAGCCAGATTAGAACTTGAGCAAAATCGCTGCGACTCCAATTCGTTCCACGGGTAGTTCAACTGAATTACCTGAGATCTGAAGTTCCGAGATTGGTTCCCCAAGCATCGTTGCTTTCTGAGCAGAGAGAAATCTCTTATTCAATTTCACTTTCGCGGTGATTGGTTCTTCTGCGAAAGATTGGAGGCGCAAGAGCACATAACCTGCAGCAGGAGATGTCACTCCGATGGCACGAACACGTGGTTCGGTGATCGAGAACAACTCTTCTGCGGTCAACGGTTCACCAGAACTTGCAGTCGCCATTGATGCGCGAAGCAATCGACTTTGACCGACAGCGGTTCGTGCACCCAGGGCTGGTCCTGATCCCGCACCTTGTGAGGCGCTGACTCCGACGCTGTACCTGAAATTCATTTCAAATCCTTGTTGGCCCGGGAAGTTGGTATCCCAGAGATTGTTATGAATCCATGAATAGACAGTTGCCGGTTCTGGATCTCCCATCGTTGCTGGGAATGGTGCATAAGGAAGTGCGATTCCACCAAGTTGGATCAACGGGGCATCTTGGAGTGCAAGTGCGACTGCCATCTGAGAATCTGCAAAGGAGACCCAACGACGCGCTGCGCGCATATGAAGAGCCGAGCCAGGAACGAGAGGAAGTCCGGGTCCACTCATACCGCCAGAGAGTTCGACTCTGGTTTCAGGATTCTCGAGTGCAAAGGGGAATGCGAAGAAACCGCTCTCCTTTGTCATCGTTGCCTCTTTATAGATTCGGTTGTTGATGTCTAAGCGATCGACACCTTTTCGAAGCGTGTAGGTGCTTCGAATCCACGAACCTTTCGTTGATCGCGACTCGATGGTGATCCACTGCTTTACCGAGTTGCTTCCTTGATCAATCACCATTCCAGGGCCAGTCAGATTTCTTGTGGCAAGGAGATCGAGCCTTCCATTTCCTTCCATGCGACCTGACTGATGATTGAAGCCGCCTGCTGAGGCATATTCATCATAAATATAGGCATTGAAACCAACGACGCTATCTTGACGGACAATCTCCTTACCAATCTTCTTGGCATAAATCGATGAGACTGCGGCTTTCTTCAGATCAAACTGAACTTTGAGATGATCGTTTTCAAGGACCAAGGTCTCAGAAGTCTTAGGTGAAGGTGACGATGCTTTGTCGCTCTTAGCAATATCAATTCGCATCACTCCTAGAGCAGGTGTCTTTTCGAGGAGCACATGGATGAAACGACCAGCGTTGCGGTGCTTTGGATTCACCTGACCGGTCTCATAGAAATCAAGTTCCTTCTGAGTTCTACTGTCGATGACTTTGATCGGCGTTTCGAGAGGGACCTTGCTCTCCGGTAAGAAGAGGACGGCCTCATCGGTTCGCTCCCAAATCGCAGTATTGGTGATGTAGAAAGAGGCGAGCGCTCCAGGAGCAGCAGCAAGCACATCACCGAGATGAGAGGAGGCGCGATCGAGAAGGACTTCGCCTTCGTCGGTTGCAGCAAGAGCCTTGGAATATTTCCAATGCCATTGTTGATCGCCAGAATCCATTCCTTGATCGCCGATGGTCCAAGGATTGGCAGCTCCCCAGGTGTGTTCATCAAAGAGGGATGCATTGCCATAAACAACCTCTGAGCCGCGAGTGATGGCAGGGCCCTCTTGTGAGCCATAGATGCTGGCAATCGAACCGAGAGTCTGGGCATCGGCAGCAGTGACTTGGGCATCGCGCACCATTGCGTTGGGACGCGCGCCTGATCCAACTCCTTCAACCCACCAATCAGTCCAATCACCTTCAAAAGTTTGAATCTGACTACCGAGTCGCTTCTCCGCCTCTTCAAAGAAATCTGTATTCGTCGAGAGCCGCAACTTCGGATATTCCCACGTTTCATTCCAACGCTTCACCGTCTCGGCCATGATGTAGCGCGGCGGAGCGTTATCAGCAAACTGTCCTTGAATGCGCATATGCAAGATGTCCCATGGATATGGCTTGCGATGAACTTCAGCTTTATCTAGCGCCCAACCGAAGATTCCATCTGGATAGGGATAACCATTCTCTGCTGTTGATTGGAGATAGGCAGGAAGAAGATCATCAACCCATTCGTAACCGTCATTGAAACCAAGCATCGGACCTTCCATATAAGCAAGACCGTGCGGAGTGTCAGTTACCCAAACCAAAACGCCCTTTCCACTCGGACCTACCCAGCGGAATAGACGAGGTTGTTCTTGTCCTCCGACCAGATGCGGTACAGAACGGCCAGCCCAGTTATGGGCGACGGAGAGATATTTGACCTTGTTCTCTGCAAGAACATCGGTAAGACCCACAACCGAACCTGGAACATCGGTCTGCATCGCTGCTTTGATCTCAACTCCGTATTGCTTTCGCACTTTATTTGCCAATCGGAGCAATTCATGAAGTTCATCTGTGGAACATGTCTCTGAATGCAAGTTATAAGGCATCGCCGTCAATTCGATTCGGCCTTCTTTGACTCTGCGAACAAACTCGTCAATCTTCTCTTGCGGTCTGACTTTGACCCATTCATCAAATGACCACAGCGCCTCAACGCTCCAGCGGAATTTCGCGGCCTCTGGCCAATCTTCGGTGCGGTTGATCAGATCGAGACAAGAATCGAGAAAAGCCAAGTGCTCGGCAAGAACGCGACCTTGCGGATCGGTGTAACCGATATCTAGGTGCGTGTGATGGACAAGATGCATGGTCCAATGACGCTGCGGCGCGATGGCTAGATTGATCTTGATATCACTCTTTTTCTCAAAGGAGACTAAAACGCTTTCTTCCGCGGAGACTTCAGGGACGAATACCCGATAACTTCCCTTTGGCGCGCTCTCCCCCGCAACAGAAATAACTTGACCACTCTTATTTGTGATGACCGGATTACCAATCAGATCAACGACGCTCTTGTTCTGCGAATGACGGACTCTTATCGTTTGAAGAAGTTTTCCATCTTTGCTTTTCTTTATCAGCGGTTCGACAACGATAAAGTAAGTGTCATCACCGACATTGAAACGTTCACGAATCGCTCGCTTTCGCAAATTTTCCCTAGCAAGATCCCAGTCCCGGTAGCCTTCATGAGAATGTACGAGCGCTCGCGTTGTCAACGTTTCCTCCTGATGTAGTTTCGCTGGTGAGATTAGGGGAAAGATAGTTAATTGACAACAGTCTTTTTCATTCCTATCAGAAAGTCATAAGTGAAAAAACTTGGAGAATCCAATCCTTCTCAGACTGCAATCCTTGACGGACTCGAATCCATGTCCGACTCCAATCCTTGTCCGACTCCAATCCTTGTCCGACAAGGATGATCCTGGTAGGTCTACCAAAACCTTGATTTTCGCTGCAAAGAAGGGCGAAAACTTCGACCGACTACTATCGATGCCACTATGAAGAAGGTTCTTGGCCTCACCCGTTTCGCAGTCTTCGTGCCCGCTATCGCTGCCATTATCGGCGCGCTCTTATTGATGGCTCAAGGTTCTATCGAGATTATCAGCGTCGTCATCAAGACTTTCACTGAAGAAGAATCGCTCAAGATGACAATCGTCGATGTCCTCACTGCCGTCGATGCCATCCTGCTTGGAACGGTTCTGCTCGTCATCGGATATGGGCTCTATGAACTTTTCATCGATGCCGATATTGATGTCCCGCTATGGCTGCGTGTGAGCGACCTTGATGACTTGAAATCGAAACTGATCGGAGTCGTCGTCGCCATTATTGCGGTCGTTTTTGTCGGTGTATTTGTCGATGCTAATCGGGCCTCCGAAGTCATCGCTTATGGCTCTGGTGCAGGTGCCCTAGTAGCCGGCTTGGCACTCTTTGCCTATGCAACCCGCAAGGGATGAGTATTGAAAGCGAAGATAAAGAATGGATTTCCACCCAAGATCTGCCTGCGGTGCGGCCGAGATTTCGAATGGCGGAAGAAGTGGGCTCGGGATTGGGAGAACGTCAAGTATTGCTCGGAGCGTTGTAAGCGTTCCTGAACGGTGATTCTTTCTTTGACTAGGTTTTCCGACTTAGTGCGCGCAGATCAAATCTTGCTGTCGTAAGCATGTGAGGCACCGTCAAAGCCCAAACTATTACAAGAGAGCTCCAGAGTATTCCTTTGGAGAACTCCGATGGGAATCTCATCTTCAATATCAGGGCAATTACCAGCGTTCCGACGATTGCGTAAAGCCCAGGGAAAACAGCGCTCCAGATTGATCCGCGCCAGTTTCCTTCCTTCGCTTTGGTCCGTGCTCTCTCGAGCTTTGGAACCAGGCGTGCTGTATGCCGGAGCGCGTGCCAAAAACCAAAATATGCCGCGAAAGCGAGCAACGGCGGTGCTACCAGCGAGAGCGCGAAAAGCATTAGAAGATCAAGTGCCATTGAACGTTCACCCCGCAGCGCGAGAATCGATATCGCAATCAATGCAAGGATTATCACCGCGCTACGAAAATTCGAACTTTGTGGGCCAGCCCAATTCACAATCTCTGGGTTGATACGTTCCAAAACGTTCAGAGTCCGACTATCAGTCAG
>CAZGMF010000032.1:0-14345 GCA_964526795.1 uncultured Clavibacter sp. | reverse complement strand
GAGCGGAATTTCGCTTCAAGTTTCGATGCGGTATCTCGATCAATCGAACGCTCTGCTTGTTCTGCCAGAGTTTGAATATCTCCTAGACCAAGAATTCGAGAGGCCATCCGATCGGGATAGAAATAATCGAAATCAGAGACCTTCTCCCCCGTCGAGGCAAAGAGAATGGGCTTGCCCGTCAGCTTGGCAATGGAGAGCGCAGCGCCACCTTTGGCATCACCATCAAGTTTGGTCAGCACGACCGCATCGAAACCGACACCTTCTTGAAATGCGCGAGCAGTTCGAACTGCATCTTGTCCGATCATTGCATCGACAACAAAAAGGATTTCATCAGGCTTGATGGCATCCCGAATTTTGATCGCTTCATCCATCATCTCTTCATCGAGGCCGAGGCGTCCCGCCGTATCAACGATAACGATGTTGTAAAACTTATTTCGAGCTTCTTGAAGACCAAGGCGGGCGACATCGACAGGATCACCAACTCCATTGCCCGGCTGCGGAGCGAAGATGGGAACGCCGACAGATTCGGCCAGAACCGATAATTGATTGACGGCATTAGGCCGCTGAAGATCAGCGGCGACAAGGAGCGGAGTGTTTCCTGATTCTTTGAGATAGCGCGCCAACTTCGCCGCAAGAGTTGTCTTTCCCGATCCTTGAAGACCGGCGAGCATAAGAACAGTCGGCGGATTCTTGGCAAATCTGATTCGCCGCGCTGCTCCACCAAGAATGGCGACGAGTTCTTCATTGATGAGTGCGAAGATCTCTTGGGAAGGATTCGTACTAGTGCGAAGTTCGTCGAGCTTGGTCAGAGATTTTTCGCGAATCTGCGATGAGAACTCTTCTACGACATCTAATGAGACATCGGCTTCGAGAAGAGCAGAGCGGATCTCGCTGACCGTCGTTTCAACGTCGGCTGGTGAGACCCGCCCTTTACTTCGAAGAGAAGAGAATGCGCGCGAAAATTTTTCGGATAATCCCTCAAACACGAGGGGAGCCTACTAAATCGCGGTTTCGCCCTTCTCGCCAGTACGAACGCGGACAACTTGTTCGACTGGTGTCACCCAGATTTTTCCATCGCCGATGGCGCCCACGGAGGCGCTCTTGACGATGAGATCAATCACGGAATCAACAATCTCTTTCTTTGCCAGTATTTCGATTCGAACTTTCTGAATCAGATCAATGGGATATTCGGCTCCACGATAGACCTCAACATGTCCACCTTGGCGCCCAACGCCAGAGACTTCCGAGACTGTCATTCCAGTCACGCCTGCTTCACGAAGCGCTGATTTCACATCGTCAAGCTTTGCGGGCTTGATAATTGCTGTAATGAGTTTCATTTCTAGCGTCCTCCCTTGAGAATGCCGCCCATTTCGTAAGCGCTCTCTGCGTGCTCGCTGAGATCGACGCCGACCTGCTCATCTTCAACTTTGACTCGGAAACCAATGGTCTTCTCAATCACGAATCCAAGTACGAGTGTGACCAGGAATGAATATCCCGCAACGAGAACGACCCCGAGCGCCTGCTTGCCAAGCAAGGCAAGTCCGCCACCATAGAAGAGGCCATCAAGACCAAGACTGTTCACTGCACTTGATCCGAAGAACCCGATAGATAGACATCCAACGATTCCGCCGACAAGGTGAACTCCAACGACATCGAGTGAATCATCGAATCCGAATCTGTATTTCATGCCTACTGCGAGAGCACAGATCGAGCCCGCGAGAAGTCCGATGACTACTGCTGCCCACGGCGCAACGAATGCGCAAGCTGGCGTGATAGCAACAAGTCCTGCCACTGCACCAGAGGCGGCGCCAAGCGAGGTTGGATGACCATCACGCAATCTCTCTGTGAGGATCCAACCGACAAGTGCGGCTGCAGTTGCAACTTGGGTGTTGATTAATGCAAGTGCAGCAACGCCGTTGGCGCCTAACGCTGATCCAGCATTGAAACCAAACCATCCAAACCAGAGTAATCCTGCTCCAAGAAGAACCAGAGGAAGTGAATGAGGGCGCATCGGAGAACGCTGCCAACCAATTCGCTTTCCAAGAACCATCGCGAGTGCAAGACCTGCCGCGCCAGCATTGATATGGACTGCTGTTCCGCCAGCGAAATCTTCAACGCCACGGCTAGCAAGGAAACCTGCGCCAGTAACCGTATCCCCTACCTTGTTTCCAAATGCGAATACCCAGTGTGCGACGGGGAAATAGACGATGGTTGCCCAGAGCGCAACGAAGATTCCCCAAGAAAGAAACTTCGCGCGGTCTGCAATCGCACCCGAGATCAATGCTGGAGTGATGATTGCAAACATCAACTGGAAAGCCGCAAAGGCGAGAAGTGGAATTGGATAGACGCCACCATTATTGGTGAGTTCATTCACTGCGCTACCAAGACCCGAGAGCGAGAACGATCCATACCAAGGTGATTGTGCGTCATAGCCAAATGCAAGAGAGAAGCCATAGATAACCCAGAGAATGCTGACAACGCCGATGGTGACCATCGACATCATCATCATGTTGAGTGCGCTCTTCGCGCGAACCATTCCGCCATAGAAGAATGCCAGACCGGGAGTCATAAGCAAGACCAGCGCGGAACTTGCGAGAACCCAGGCGGTATCACCGGCGTTGAGTACTACTTCATTCATGTGATGTCACTTTCGCGAGCGCTCGATACGCTCGAAAGAAGTTGAATCTCGCCATTGAGAATGCGCGAGTGTCGACCGAAGGTGTTACAGGCGGATAGCAGCGAAGGTTTCCTCGAGGTGACAGTTTGCCTGCCACTGTTACGGTTATGTAAAAAGCGCCTGGATATACGAGTCCGGCTCGAAGGGGGCCAGATCCGCGCTGCCCTCTCCGGTTCCAACGAATTTGATCGGAATCTTCAATTCTCGTTCGGTCGCCAGAGCGATGCCACCTCTGGTGGAGCCATCGACCTTGGTGACGATGATTCCACTTAAGGCAATGCTCTCTGCAAATGTTCGGGCCTGCGCAATCCCATTCTGGCCGGTCGTTCCATCAAGAACAAAGAGCACTTCATTAATCGGCGTTACTTTCTCGACAACGCGTTTTACTTTCCCTAATTCATCCATCAGATTGCTTTTTGTGTGGAGACGACCAGCGGTATCGATGATCAAAACATCGGCGCGATTCTCTTTTGCCTGCGTCGCCGCATCAAAAGCGACTGCCGCTGGATCGGCTCCGGCTTTCCCCGAGATGACTGGAGCGCCAATGCGCGTTCCCCAGGTTTGCAATTGCTCAACCGCTGCCGCGCGAAAAGTATCCGCTGCAGCAAGCATGACTGATAGTCCTTGGGTTTTGAAATGTGCAGCTAACTTGGCAGCGGAAGTGGTCTTTCCTGTTCCGTTGACGCCAACGATAAGGATTGTGCTCAATTCACCTTTGACCAAAGTAATATCACGAGGAGACTTCGTCAGCGAAGCGCTGATCTGTTCACGAATATCTTCTGCGAGAAGATTTCCACTTTTCTTTCCGACAAGTTCAATCAACTCATCGGTGAAACGTGGACCGATATCTGATGAAATCAACGCGCTTCGAAAGTCTTGAAGTTCCTCTGGCGTCGCTCTTGTCTTCGAGAATTTTGAGAAGAGTGAACCGAAAATTCCCATCAGGGATGACCAATCGACCTAGGCGGGTTCGGTTTCGACTTCGCGCAATCGTTGTGAAATGACCTCAGAGACTCCATCGCCCCGCATTGTTACGCCATAGAGCGCATCGCCAATCTCCATCGTTCGCTTCTGGTGCGTAATGATGATCAATTGAGATGCTTCTCGAAGTTCTTCGAGCACTTTGAGCAAACGTCCCAAGTTGGTGTCATCGAGAGCTGCTTCAACCTCATCCATCACATAGAACGGGCTTGGCCGTGCTTTGAAAATCGCCACAAGAAGAGCGACCGCAGTCAACGATCGTTCACCGCCGGAGAGTAAGGAGAGTCGTTTGATTCTCTTGCCGGGTGGACGGGCTTCCACATCTACCCCCGAATTAAGAAGATCTCCTGGCTCAGTCAAGATCAATCGACCCTCTCCGCCAGGGAAGAGTCGAGCAAAAATCTTCTCGAATTCTCGAGCCGTATCGTTATAGGCAGTCTCAAAGATCTCTTGAACTTTGTCATCGACCTCTTTGATGATATCCAGCAGATCCTTCTTTGATTTCTTGAGGTCCTCGAGTTGTTCGGCAAGATATTTCAATCGTTCTTCAAGCGAGGAATATTCCTCAAGCGCTAGTGGATTGATCTTTCCGAGCAAGGCGAGTGAACGTTCCGCGCTGGCTAATCGCTTCTCTTGTTGCTCCCGGACATAGGGAATGAATTCGCCTTCGATCAACTCGCCATTCTCATTCTCGACAAATGTCGGCACATCTCGATCTGGTCCATATTCATTGACCAAAGTCGACGTATCAACGCCAAAGTCCTCCATGGCGCGAAGTTCGAGTTGTTCGATGCGAAGTCTCTGCTCTGCTCGTGCGAGTTCATCACGATGCACGCTCGACGTAAGTTGATCCATCTCCGTCGAGAGATCGCGGACTTGGGCCCGAATTGTCAGGATCTCGCCATCGCGATCGGTGCGAGCACGTTCCAAACGCTCTCGCTCAGCATTGGCTCGCATCACCGAGTTCTCAATCTGTATTAACGCTTCATACGCGGCATCGGCGATCGCTTGGGCCGTTACTGCTCCCCTAGCTCTGGCTTCCCGGCGGGCAATACCTCGCGCAGCGCTCTCTCTTTCGTTGGTAGCGGCCTGTTCAAGATCGGATGCGCGCTGAGCAATGGCGTTGACGCGCTCCTCGATAGTTCGAAGTCCAAGACGGGCTTCAACTTCAACGGCGCGGGCTGTTGCCACCAGAGCCCGAAGATTTTCAACTTCACTTTGATCTGGTTCACGTGGGTCTTCGCTGCGCGTGAACTCTGCATGTGCAACTCCAAGTTCAGCTTCATCGCTGGTGAGCGATGCGCGCGCTTCGCCGATCATCACTTCGATCCGCTCGATTTCGGCCACACCATTTCGAACATTCTGTCCAGCAGCGGCGACCTGCTCGACAAGTCCGGCCATCTTCGCATCAGACTCATTGAGTTGGGCAAGTGCGCGGTCGTAGGAAACTTGGGAATCACGAAGTTGGTTCTCAATCGATGAATGTTCGAATTGAAGTCGGTCACAATCATGATTGACACGATTGAGTTCTACTTCGCTACGTTCGATCAGAGCATTGATCTCAATTAACGACGGGGCGCTAGAAGAACCACCGCGAACTTGGGCGTGTGCAATCACATCGCCATCGCGAGTCACGGCGATTAATTCAGGATGATCCGAAACGACTCGCTCTGCTTCACCTAGGGAATCTGCTGCAATATAACCATCAAGGAGAGCGCCGAATGAAGAGCTTAGTGTCGTCGATGAGACTTTCGTGGCCAGTGGCAGAAGATGATTCGGAATCTCTTTCCTTGCCGCAGTATCACCGGAAAGAACCAACAACTTCGCGCTGCCGGCTGCCTCGCTCTTTAAGAAAGTTAATGCAGCGATCGCATCGGAGAGCCCGGGCACCACGATGGCATCTGCGAGATCACCCAGAGCAGCGGCAATCGCGTTCTCCCAGCCAACGTCGACGGTAATCAACGATGCAACGCTGCCTCGAATCGGGATACCGCGCGTGTTCGTCAGCAGCGCGCCGGTTCCATCTTTATGCATCGTTGCCTGTCGGAGAGCGTCGACTTTTGCTTGTAGCCCGCTGCGATCTCGTTCCGCACGCGTAAGTTGTGTAGAAATCTCTTCCCGCCGTGCCTTCATGGAATCGAGAGAATCCTTATTTTTCTGGAATTGGGCATCAAGGGAGAGTTCGCCAGCGCTCAATCCAGCTATCTGAGATTCAAGTTCAGCAAAATCGCTCTTTGATGTTTCAACCCGGTTTCGAGCTTCTTGCAGGGCTTTTTCTAGTCTGGCGATCTCGGCGCGAGAGGAATCGATGCGAGATTGGAGGCTCTTGATATGTCCTTCTTGCCGAGCCGTTCCTTCGCGATGATCAGCTAACGCACGCAGTGCGGCAGAAACTTTGTCTTCTTCATTCTTGAGGCGGGCTTCAAGTGAGGCGACATTCGAGGCTGCTGTTGAAAGTTCACTTCGAGATTTCTCGAGAGAGTTTCGCAGTACTTGCTCCTCATTGCGCAACTCGCGAGCCTCTGCATCCAGAGCGACGGGATCACGTCCACTTGTACGCGCTTCTTCTGCCTCTTCGGCAAGAAAGCGTGCACGCTCCGAAGCAAGATTTTGGGTGCCTCTTAATTTCTCACGCTGTGAAGTCAAGTTGTAATAATTATTCTGAGCGGCTAAAAGTTCAGGACCTTCTACCGCGGCAATTCGATCAAGTTCGACTTCTCGGTTGCGAAGGCGATCGAGTTCTTGTTCGACTTCACTTCTTCTTGCTCGAAGAGCGGTCTCATCTGCCACTTCTGAGTTCAGCGTCGAACGTAACGTGATCAATTCATCTGCGACGAGACGAAGCTTGGCGTCACGAACATCGGCTTGGATGACTGCGGCTTTCTTGGCTACTTCTGCCTGCTTACCGAGTGGTCGAAGTTGGCGACGAAGTTCGCTGAGGAGATCTTGAACGCGAGCCATGTTGCCCTGCATCGATTCGAGTTTGCGCAGGGCTTTCTCTTTTCGTTTGCGGTGTTTCAAGATTCCCGCTGCTTCTTCAATGAAACCTCGGCGCTCTTCAGGGTTTGCCATCAGGATTGCATCAAGCTGTCCTTGACCGACAATGACGTGCATCTCTCGACCGATTCCGCTGTCGCTGAGCAACTCTTGGATATCAAGGAGGCGAACACTTTCACCGTTAATCTGGTAATCACTCTGACCGTTTCGAAACATCGTTCGCGAGATGGTGACCTCGGTGTAATCAATCGGAAGAGCGCGATCAGTGTTATCGATGGTGACGGCTACTTCAGCGCGACCGAGTGGTGCCCGGGCAGAAGTTCCAGCGAAGATGACATCTTCCATCTTCCCGCCGCGAAGGCTCTTGGCGCCTTGCTCGCCCATGACCCATGCCAAACCATCGACGACATTGCTCTTACCAGATCCGTTCGGGCCCACGACGCAGGTGATCCCCGGTTCAAAGTGCAGGGTCGTTGGGGAGGCGAAGGACTTGAAGCCCTTCAAGGTCATGCTCTTGAGATACACAGGTAGAACCTAGCGGGTGAGCCCGCTGACCTTGGTTATTTTCCGCCCTTGCGCCCCTTGGTTTTTGCGCGCGATTTTGGCGGGACCTTTGGCTGACATTGCGGGCAATAGTGTGTCGAGCGATTTGCAAAAGCAATCCGCCGAATCAGGCGATGACAACGCCGGCATGGCTCATCCTCACGCCCGTAAGCATTGAGTGAGATCTCGAAATATCCGCTCTCGCCATTCACATTGATATACATGTCATCGAAACTAGTTCCACCTCTAGCCAATGCGCGGGTCATCACATATCGAACCGAGCGCAAGATGGTCCGTATCTCATCGTCGCTCAATCGATCAGCACGGCGTTCGGGGTGAATCTTTGAAAGCCAGAGAGCTTCGTCTGCATAGATATTGCCGATTCCGCTGAGGATGCCCTGATCGAGAAGGACTTTTTTAATCTGACTCCTGCTCCGTTTGATTCGAGCAATCACCGAGTCTCGGTCGAATTCGGGATCAAAGATATCCGGTGCGATTCGCAAGAATGACCGTGGGATCTTTCGACGATTCACTCGCACTAATTCGTCGATTGCCATCCAACCGAAGGTGCGTTGATCGACAAAGCGGAATTCGCGTTTCTTGTCGCCATAATCGATACGAATGCGAAGGTGCTTCTCGGCCGGTTTTTCTCGTGGGCAAATCAGCATCTGTCCGCTCATTCCTAAATGCCCGACCAGCGCGAAGTCACGATCAAGGACAAACCAGAGAAATTTTCCACGTCTTTTGATATCGATAATTTTGGCGCCATCGACCGAGTGCAGCGGACGATCACTTGATTGTCGATTCCCGCCTTTGTGGAGGATGTCAAGTTTGACGATTCTCTTTCCTGGCATTGCGCGAGCCAAGCCCCGTCTTACCGTCTCTACCTCCGGCAACTCCGGCACTGCGCACCTCCGCGCTAGTTCTTATCGCACTTCCCATCGCACTAGGTGTAGCACGATCGCTTGAACTAGGAATCAGAATTCTGCTTCGAAATCTCCTCGTATGCCAACCGAGCGGCAACTTGTTCCGCCTCTCGCTTGCTCTTTCCATGTCCGGCTCTATAGGTAACGCCATTGACAAAGGCGACAGCTTCGAAATCCTTATCGTGATCCGGGCCTGATTCTGTGACTCTGTATTCAGGAGCCGGCCAGCCCGATGCTGCAACAATTTCTTGAAGCGCGGTCTTGCCATCAAGGCCTGCACCACGCGTCATAGCTTCATCGATCGTCTTTGACATGAGAGTGATGATGATCTCGCGCGTCTTGGAATATCCGTGATCGAGATAAATCGCGCCAACGAGCGCCTCAAGGGCATCAGAGAGAATGGAATTCTTATCGCGGCCACCTGTGACCGCTTCGCCCTTCCCAATCTTAAGAATGGATCCAAGATCTAACTCTCTGCCAATCGCAGCCAGCGCTCTCATGTTGACTATCCCCGAACGAAGTGGCGATAAGCGAGATTCATCAAGATCAGGAAAGCGGGCATAAAGCTCTTCTGTGATGATCAAGCCCAGCACGCTATCGCCGAGAAATTCCAAACGTTCGTTGGTGGGAAGACCGCCAGATTCGTAGGCGAATGAGCGGTGGGTAAGAGCGAGATTAAGAAGCTCCGGATTGATTGCCACTCCGAGCTTCTCAGTCAGAGTGTGAGACAGGATTAAACCTCGAGAACTTGGCGTCGGTTATATGTGCCGCATGTTGGGCAAGCAGCGTGTTGCAATTTCGGCTGTTGGCATTGCTGACACGTTGCTGTGGAAGCTGGTGTTGCTTTCCATGAACTACGACGATGGCGCGTACGTGAGCGGGACATCTTTCGCTTGGGTAGTGGCACGATCGTCTCCTTGCACTTTCAACATCGGACTTACATATCTATTCTCGCGTGGTTCGCGAGCGCGTAAGTATCCACCAGGCTCGCAGCCTTTATCAAATCGACCGTGATAGGCGCCAACAGAGGGCGATTTCGCCCGTTATTCCGGCTTCCAGCCGGAGAGCCCCTGCCACCGCGGATCAACGACGTCATGCGCATGATCGGCAGGAAGGTTGGCCCATTTCTCGCCGCATTCGCTACACAGTCCTTCGCACTCCAGATCGCAGAGTGGATTGAGCGGCATCGTAAGAATCACCGCATCACGAATTGGAGTTTCGATATCCGCTTCATCGCCTTCCATCGAAAAAATTTCTTCATCATCTTCAGGATTGTCCGACTTTCGGCTCTCATAGAGGAATAGTTCCTGGAAGTTCTGTTCAATCTCTTCATTGATTGGCTCAAGACACCGACCGCACTCGCCATGTGCTGAACTCTGAACTGAGCCAGAGATCAGCACGCCATCATCGACAGACTCCGCTTTTATTAAGATCGCCAATTCCGTGCCGGCATCAATACCAAGAAGCGGCGTTCCAATTCTTTCCGGCGCTGGAAACTTCAGATTGTATTCACGCATCTCTCCAGCTCGGCGAGGCAACTCATGGAGATTGATGCGAAATGGCGAATTCTTCTTCACTACTTATTGCCTCATCTACTCTCGAACTCTGTTCTTTATCTCTCGCTCGCCGCGTACGTTGAATTGCTAATCAGCAAGCTGCGATAGGACATCTTTGTCGCTAGCCCCCGCCAAACGTTCACGCCCGCGATTAACCGCCTCCAAAGTCTTTTTCAGAATCACTTCCAAGGTCGCAAGGCGCGAGTCGATATATGCATCAACATCGGATCTCTCCTTCTCCACTTGGGCATGGGCCTCATCAACCAGCCGCGAAGACTCTTCGCGCGCCGCTGCGACAATCGACGTCTGCTCGACCATTCGGGCAACTTCCTCACGTGCATGTGCAATCAACTTCTCTGCACTTTGACGACCTTCTTCAATAATCTCTTCGCGGCTCGAGAGCAAAGCTTGGGCGCTCGCAAAATCTTGAGGAAGCGCGGCTTTGATCTCATCAAGAATGGTCAGCATCTCGTTTCGATGAACGACACACGAGGCCGAAAGCGGAACCGAGCGAGCCTCTGTGACCATAGTGATCACCGATTCCAGTTTCTCTAGAGCTTCCATCTTCTCTCCTCTTCGTGCATCCTCATCCAACTTTGATTGCTCATCTGTGACCGATTCGCAGTTGAGTCTGCCAAGTGAACTCTAACCCCGCGCTGCTGCCTTTGCAGCCAGAGCGCTTGCTACTCGCGGTGGAACAAATGCTGAGACATCCCCGCTGTAGCTGGAAATCTCACGAACCAGAGAGGATGAGAGGAAGGAATAAGCCGGCTTTGTTGCCATCAGCAAGGTATCAACGCCCTTGAGTTGAAGATTGATCTGTGCCATCTGCAATTCATAGTCGAAATCGCTGACCGCTCGGAGTCCTTTGACGATTGCTTTGATCTGATTCGCTTGGCAATAATCCACAAGAAGGCCGCTCCACGTATCAACAGTGACATTCTTGAGATGTTTGACAGAGTCTTGAATCATTTCGACACGTTCAGCCACTGAGAAGAGTCCACCTTTTGATGAGTTCAAGAGAACCGCGATAACAACTTGGTCGAAAAGTCCGCTGGCACGCTCGATGACATCAAGATGGCCATTGGTAATGGGATCAAATGATCCGGGGCAGACCGCCTTCTTCATTGGGCAACGCTAACACGAGGCTATTTTGCGCGAGAGAACTGCGCATAGTAGATCGTTGCTGCGCCATAGTGACGATCTTTAAGGGCGGCGAATCCTTCTGGCCATACAAAAGGCTTGCTCTTCGAGTCGCGCTCGACAGCGATGACAGCGCCATCTTTCAGCAATGAATTCTCTTGCAGTCCGCGAAGAATCTTCTCGATATCTGAATTTGGCAATTCGTAAGGTGGATCCATAAAGGCAATGTCGAAATCTATGTTCCCTGCGGCAACATTGGACTTGGTGTCAAGATATTTTCCAGCAGACATCGTAAAAACCGATGCCGATCCCACGCCATTGATATTTTCCATCAAAGCAAGATTCTCACGCGCAATCGAGGTTGCCTTATCATCATTATCGACCGCATGGACAACTGCCGCGCCACGTGACAACGCTTCTGCTGCTACTGCAGCAGATCCACAATAAAGATCCAAGAAGTACAGATCAGCAAGGGAGCCGAACTCTGACTCTAAAGTCGAGAAGAGAGCCTCGCGAGCCCGATCTGATGTAGGACGTGTTGCACCGCGCGGCGAGAGAAGATTCCTGCCCTTCCCTATTCCGGAGATGATTCGCATCGCTCTGACCTCAAATTTTTTTCTTCGCTGGACTATTTCTTCTCTAGGAATTCGGCACGTTCTTCATCGCGCAACCTATCAACTTCGGCTCGAAGAAGCGGATGCTCAACTAGACCGCTATCAACACTGACCAGACGCTGCGCAATCTCGCGCGCTTTGACAATCAAATTCTCATCACGGAGTACTCGTAGCAGGCGAAGGTGCGAACGAACGCCGGATTGGGCACTTCCAAGGACGTCACCTTCTCGACGTTGCTCAAGATCAAGCCGACTCAATTCGAATCCATCGGTAGTGGCCGCTACGGCGTTCAACCTTTGCATCGCCGGTGAATCACCCTCCGCCGTCGTCACGAGAAGACAGAGACTTGGAGTCGAACCACGTCCCACTCGCCCGCGTAATTGATGAAGTTGGGAGACGCCGAATCGATCAGCATCCATGATCACCATCATCGTGGCGTTGGCAACATCAACGCCGACTTCAATAACAGTAGTCGATACCAGCACATCTAACTCTCCTGATGCGAAAGCGCTCATCACGCTCTCTTTTTCCTCACTTCTCATCCGGCCATGGAGGGCACCAACTCGAACTCCTTTCAAGGGACCGTTCTTGAGAAAAGGAAACAATTCCTCCACCGATCTGGAGGAAAGTGGCTGAATTTCTTCTTCATCGCTCTCGCCCGACAACCGCCGAGCGATTGCCAATTCATCACCGGTTAAGCCATATCTGATCAAATCGGAGTCATCTGTAGCAGAGATTCGCGGAGCTACGACATATGCCTGATGGCCAGCTGAAACCTCTTCACCAATCCGCTGCCACGCTCGTTCGAGATGGGCAGGTTTGGACTTCGCATCAACGACATGAGTGGTGATACTTGTTCTGCCAGCTGGAAGTTCATCGAGGGTTGAAATATCAAGATCGCCGAAGACAGTCATAGCAACAGTGCGCGGAATCGGAGTCGCGGTCATAACCAAAACATGAGGTGGCATCTCGCCTTTGGCCCGTAGCGCATCTCTTTGTTCGACGCCAAAACGGTGTTGCTCATCTACGACGACTAATCCCAAATCTGCAAACTCCACTCCTTCGCTTAAGAGTGCGTGAGTACCTACAACGATTCCTGCGGTACCACTTCGCGCCAATGAGAGCGCTTCCTCCCTCTCGAGCGAACTTTGCGAACCAGTTAATAGCGCGATTCGAGTTCCTTCTCCGCTTGACCCCAACATCCCTGCCTCACCTAAATCTCCCAATAACGTGCGGAAATTTCGATAATGCTGCTGGGCCAGAACTTCTGTTGGTGCAAGAAGCGCCGCTTGCGCACCACTATCGATCATCGCAATCATCGCTCGAAGCGCGATTATCGTCTTTCCAGAACCAACATCACCTTGGAGCAGTCGATACATCGGATGTTCACTGGCCAAATCTTCTTCAATTTCCTTCCAAACTCGCCTCTGGCCGGTAGTTAGTTCGAAAGGTAATCGATGATCAAATTGTGCAAGCAAAGTTCCCTTCCGCTCTCGTTTGCGGGCCAGATGCGAAGCACGAATCTGGGCGCGACGCTGAACAAGAAAGAGTTGGAGGGCAAGAGCCTCATCGAAGGTAACGCGCTCTCGAGCACGCTCGGCCTTCTCCATCGATGTGGGCTGGTGAAGATCGTGGAAGGCTTCCTTGAGCGCTGGATATCCCAATTCACTTCGAATCTCATCCGGTAATGGGTCGCTGACATTGTCCAACGCGCCCATGGCTAATTCAACGCATTGACTAATCTTCCACGATGGCAATTTCGCGGTAGCCGAATAGACGGGGAGAAATTTCCCTGCAAATTCAGATGCCGCACTTGCGACATCATCGCCCTCCGGTATGAGTAAGTAGTCAGGGTGCGCTAATTGCCGCTTGCCTTTAAAGAGACCAACTTTTCCGGCAAAAAGACCGCTTCGACCTTCTCTCATATCTTTCTCGCGCCATGGTTGATTGAAAAACGTCAGCCCTAATTTCGCGCGACCATCAGTAACAATCACATCCATGATCGAACCTTTTCGCCCGGGAATCCGGCGAACTTTGCTGCTTTCAATCTTGGCAAAGATCGTCACCTCTTCACCTTCGAGAAGTGATTCGATATCGGTCAATTCCCCTCGTACGACATAACGCCGGGGATAGTGACGCAACAGATCGCCGATTGTGAGCAGGCCAAGTTGATCGCCCAAGACTTTTGCAGTCTTCTCTCCCACAACCTCGCGCAACTTCTCATCTAAGGAAGCCATGCTTCATTCTCTCCGACAGTGGTCACATCGAGCTGAAATTGCCCGATTTACGCGTGCGCGCGCCCTGAATTGGCGTACCGGCGCGACCTGCGGCTAATCTTGCGCCCGCTCGAAGTTAAGACAATACCGACCAAAGCACCAAGGAGAATGACCGTGGCATCTGTATGCGATATCTGTGGCAAGGGCCCCAGCTTCGGAAATAACGTTTCGCATTCCAATCGCCGCACTCGTCGCCGTTGGAATCCGAATATCCAGCGCATTCGCACCTTGATCAACGGTTATGCCAAGCGCCAAAACGTCTGCACCTCCTGTCTCAAAGCAGGAAAGGTTGCTCGCTAACTCTTAATCACCGAGTCGGCGGTTCGATCCCGTCACAACCCACTTGTTTTGAAGCGCAGTTCCTCAGCAAAATCGGAAATAGAATTGAATAAAAACCAATAATCTTTGGTGAGGTGATTGCGATTCCTGCAAGAAATAGAGACAAACACGAGATCGATCACAAAAAAGATCCGATGAGATGCATTAGTTATACTTGCTGAGCCAAACAAAGTATTTCATGGTAATGACTGGGATGATCACGCGGCCGCAGAAGCAAAGATTAACGCCTCCTACCCGCGATTTAGGGCTTATCTAATTACTCAAAATCTCCACCTCGGCCAGATTGCTTAGGT
>CAZGMF010000031.1:0-14399 GCA_964526795.1 uncultured Clavibacter sp. | reverse complement strand
GGGCACGGACGGTGCTGCTTCCTAGCGCTGGAAATGCGTGGTACTCAGCAGCGAGTAGGTCGTGAACGACCTTCTTCTTCAGTAGGTCAGCAAGTTCCACAGTTGTACTCCTTGTCTTCCTGCATGACGCGGATGAACGCAGGGTCGCGCTCCAGCACGTCGCGCAGCTTTGCCCTGGCGACGTACAGGGTCTTGCGGACCGTCTCGATGCTGAGTCCGGTGGCCTCAGCGATTTCTTCGTAACTCATCGGGCCACCCCCAGCAGACGGCTGATCCAGGTCTTTCCAGCCTGCTTTCGCACGCGATCGCGAATCAGGTCCTCTTCAAACACGTCGCGAGTGAAATCCCCCTGACCCAGACGGATCAGTGGCTGCGGCTTCACACGAGCACGGCCGACGAGAATGTCATCGCACGCCGAGACAACCTGCTGTGCGCTCGCATGTCCGCCGCGCGTGCGACCCTGCAGAACAGCAACCAGATCACCCAGCCGATCCCTGGCAATCAGCTGAATTTTCGTCGCATCCAACGTCTCGCCCATGTTGGCGAGGTTCTGCATCGCAATGAAACAGTCTTCTGCAGTCTTCGCCCACACCACACGGGCCTGAATCGTTGCGTCCTTCACGAGTGGCTCCCTGCTGCCAAAGCAGCGCACCCGCCAGCATCACGGAGTCGCGGGTGTTCAGTTCCAAGAGCCGTTCGACCACCCGAGTGAGGGTGCAGTTACAAATCCTGTCACCCCGACTCACGAGAGGCTCGCGTCCACGGACGCGGGCCTTTTCGTTTGTCGGGAGACCGGATGAACCGGAGCGGCCGAGAGCACGCAGAAGACCAGCCAGGCTGATTGTGGATTCAGAGCCGAACGGCGCGGCGACCTGGCTGGTCGTCGGGGTGCTCTCGGAAATGGTTGCGCCGTGGGCCATGCCTGAATCCACGGGGAACCTATCGGCAGCACGAGGTTTTGACAGGGAGGAATCCTCAAAGATTTTTGAGGTTCGTGCCTCTGCTGCATTCCGGAGCCGCTCCTCTTTGTGTCGCAAGTATCGGTGGGTCTGGTCGATGGAGCGATGCCGAACCAGCCGCTGGATCAGTTCCGGCGGCACGCCGGCCTCAAAGGATTCGGTCACAAAGCCCACCCGGAAGCGGTGCCACTTGCCGCGGCCGGTGATCCCGCAGGCCCGGCAGTCAGCCTCAAGCGCCTTGTCCGTCACAATCGTGGGGAAGACCAGCGGGCTGGTGCCACGCTGTGCCAGCATGTGCCTGAGCATGCCAGCAGCTGCAACGGACAGCGGCACAGGATCGGACCGGCGGGCCTTGTCCAGGCTGATCACCATGGTGCGGGCCTTGAGGTCGATGTCGTTCCAAAGCTGGGCGCGGGCCTCGCCACGCCGCAGCCCGGTCAGGCTCAGAAACCTGTATAGGTTGGCTCGGTTTGCAGCTGAAGCCCGGTCGCTGGGCTTGCGGCCCTTGGTGGCCATGCGTTCAGCGTGAGCGATCAATGCGGCGACCTGGTCGTCGGTGAATGCGTCGGCCCCCTGGCGGGCTCGGCCCCTGGGCATGGGCACGCTGGTCCACGGGTTGGCGTCCAGCACGCCCTGAACAACCATCCAGCCGGCAAAGCGTCGGCAGGCGCTGGCCCGGTTGCGGATTGTCTGCGGGCTGAGGCTGGCACCTCGAGTCATGTCACGCAGCCACGCGACGCAAGAGTCGGGCGTCGGGTGCATGTTGTTGTCCCTCATGTAAACGACCCACGCACGCGCCCACCGAGCCGCCTGCTCCGCGTGCCGGCGGCTGTGCCCCTCGACCTCTGTAGCAAAAACGCACCACGCCTCGACCTGGTCGAGGAGGTCAGCCCGGACGGCTGGACCCGGTGAATCCACAATCCACTCTACGGTGACCCGGAGCCGCATGGGGCAAACAGGCTAAGCGATTGCAAAAAACTCGTGTTTGTCGCGGTTGATCTCGGACGATGCGGTCCGTTATGGTGGTTGCGAACTCAAGAAAGGTGCTTCTATGGCAAAGATGCGACTGCCAAAGGGGATCAAGCTCAATCCAAAGTTTCAGGCGTTGTGGGACGAAGCCCAAAACAACCCAAACTGGGATCGCGAGCATTACGAGCACATGAAGATCGCATTGCCAGACCGGCCGCGGCCTTCATCTGAGGAGGCACCTTCACAAGGCCAGGTTGCGCGAGTGTTGCGGATTGCCGTGCTGTCTGTGGGCGTAATAGTTCTTCTTGTGCTTGTTGTTCGTCTTGCGATTCAGACCTTCTTTGCCTGATCCGCCAGCGTCATCGCCACGCCCTTGAGGGCCTGCATCATGCTCTCGATGCTGCCCTTGGTGCCGTCGCTCGCCTTGAACCTCCCGACGGGGCATGAGGTGCCTGCCAGCGTCAGCTTCACGCTAAGTGCTGCTCGTCGATTGCCACCGCATCCGCACTTTGTGCAGAACCCGATGCCGCCAGGGTCAGTGTTGTCCTCGAGGCTGTCCACCCGGAACTCGCAGCTGCGGCACAGCGCCGAGCGGGTCTCGACAACGTCGGCAGGTGCCGGGCCCTTCAGGGCGTGCATGGCCTCCGTCTTCAGGTATTGCACCGCCTTGGTCGTGGTGGCTCCGTGCGTGACGGTCGTGCCGATGGGCTGCTCGCCGCCCACCACGCGGTTCGGGCATTGCCCGCAGACGCCCAGGCTCGGCCGCCCGCCGTAGTGCCCGGCAGCGCAGCAGCCGCCGCCGCGTACGCCGCACTCGCTCCAATGATCGCACTCGATCACGAAACCACCACCACGGGCGCCGGGGCATCGGGCCCTGTCGGGCAAGGGGCCAGCGTGTAATCGCATGACTCCGCAGGCTGGCCTACACAACTCGTATAGGTTCCTCGCGGGTCGGCGGTTCCGCTCTTACAGACAGTCCAATTACCCGAGAAACAATCTGCCTGAAATTCGCAAGCACTCATTGCCCAACCGCATTGACAACGGCCCGCAAAATTATATTTACTGGGCCCAACCGTTGCGGACTGGCCCCTTGCATTTACTGTCACGGAAAGCGTCCATTCCGTGCAGTTCCCGTAATCGGGGCGATAAATACAGCCGTCGGTCGATAATGCTACCTGGCCGATGATCGCCTGAGTTTCGGTGCATCCGCCGCTTCCATTTGGACAGCCCCACGAAATCAGATCGCCGACGCAAAGTTGCGTGCATCCACCCGCAGTATAAGTCGGATGATATTCGTACTTATTACAGAACAAGCACGACGGGCATTCGACAAGCGTAAACGGCGGAACTAGGGGAACGGTCACCGCCGCCGACCGGCTCGTACCGCAGCAGTCCGTAAAGGTGAACGATACGAGAACTGAACTAGGCAGCGTCGCGGTGCCTGGGCACTCGCAGCCCGTATCGCACCCGCCACCGCAGCAGCACTTTGCCGCCAGCAGGCTGCTCACTTCTTGAACCAGCCCGAGATGCGATCAAGGCTCACGACATGTCCGGCGATGTAGCCAACGGCCAGGCATGCGAACGCGGCCCACACGGAACCGATCAGACTTTCGGCAGTGGCAAGGATCATGGTTTCTGCTCCTGTTGAGTCTTTCGCCATGCCGCGTCGAACTCCTTGTCCGATGCTCGCTTCATGGCGATCCATTCCCGAATCGTCTCGGGCTTGTCTGTTGCCATCGTGGCAGCGGCCATCTCCGCCTCGTTGACCTTGCGGCGTGGAATCCATCCAACGGCCACGCGGATGGCGCTGCCAACGCCAGTGCTGTGCACCAGCCAAACGGCCGCAGCTCCGGCCAAGGCCACCATGACCCACTGCAAGAGCGACGCCCACCAGGGCGTGATGTCTCGCACCCCGGTGACCTTCTGATGAATCACGCCCACGCTGTGCTGAATCGACTGGGCCTGAAGGCTGATCTCGGCAGCATCCGCCACGATGTCGGGCTGGGTGGACTGGGCCCCGATCCGCTCTGCCAGCCCGCGGATGGTCGTGGCTCGGTCGCCCACCGCAGTCGCCTGCACGCTGATCGCCTCGGCAGACGAGCAGCCCGCCAGAACGACTACAAGCAGGAACAGCAACGTCCGGATCACCGGCGGCCCTCAAGCCTGTCCAGCCGGGTGCCGACGGCTTGCAGGGCCTCTGCGTGCTTCTGATCGTTGGCAGCACCAAGCACCTGCGATTTCACCAGCTCCTGAGCGATCGCCCGCAGCTCGCTGATGTCGCGGTCCTGCCGCTCGAGGATGGCGTCCTTCCTGCCCAGCGTGACGAACACGCCGGCCACGCCGATGATCAGGGTGACGAGCTGCAGGAGGCTGATGGCAAACGCCAGCTGCGGGTTGGTCTGATGGCGGGGTCCGAGCGGGGTCATGGGCAAGCTCCGTCGATCGCGTTGGGGCAACAGAAGAAGAAAAGCGGCTCACCGTTGTCGCGGCTCAACGCATACATGAGCACCACCGTGTCGTTGGCGATTGCCTTGATGGTGTAGCCCGCGGGGATGTTGGCGGTGGTAATTCCGGGGCCAAGCACCGTGGTGGCACCGATGGTCTGCGGGCCCTCTGCACCGTTGTAGGCCCGCCCCAGGGTGCCGCTGATCAGGCTGCTCTTGCGTCGGTAGTCCTTGGCAGTCTGATATGTGCCTCCGCTGTTCATGGAGGCTTCTTCCCAGTCGTAGGTCCAGGCCACTTGAGTGCCCGCGACCCCGCCGACCGTTGCAGTCTTGCCAGCGATGGCCGTGTTCCCGGTGATGCGGGCCAAGAACAGGGTGGGGATCTTGATGCGCTGGGCAGGAACGCTGGCCCGCTCGTCGTTGTAGGCGTTCACAGCGTCGGCGATGGTCCGCACCATGTTGGGCGACCAGGGCCCGAGGCTCTGCTTGGTTGACCCGTTCACCCTCACGTGACGAGGCCCAGTCCGCTGAACGCGGTGGTGGTAGGGAAAGGCTGCTTGAACACGACGCAGGCGGCGTAGGCCTTGCCAGACGACCTAGCCCCGGTGCACGTATCCGTCAGGGCTCCGACGTCCACCTCGCGGGTCTCGGCCAACCGCTGGGCCACCTGCCGCAGGTGGAACTGGGCGTCATACGCGAAGCTGTAGACGACCTCGTAGGTGCTGACGCCGACGCGGCTGATCTGCACGCCCGTGAACAGGAGCGAACGGGCCGGGAACGAGTACGGGCCGATGGCGAAGGTCGCACTGTTGCGGCTGTTGATCGACGAGAGCGGGGGCGTCGGCCTGCCCACGACCACGTTCCGAACCGTCACGCGGGCCATGTTCACAAACGTGCTGATGGGCTCGCCGCCCGAGTCGACCTTTGTGCCGCCGATGTCGGTCTCGGTCGGCGTGTCGATGTTTGAGCCCGTTGGCATTGTGGGGTTCACACGCCACACGTCCACCGGCTCGCCCTGGACGGAGTACTCGATCGCAGTAAACCCGGCCTGTTGTTCGTTCTTCTGATCCACGGGCGTCGTTGCGGCGTCGCCGATGTTGCTGTCGAAGTTGACCGTGGCTTCCCACACGAATCCGCCGGCGTCCTGCTGCGACAGGTCAAAGGACACCTGCCGCATCCTCGTGCTCCAGTACGTGCCCAAGTCGGTCAGGGCCCCGCTTCCGCCGACGTAGTAGTCGGATGGCGCAAGCTTGGCCAGCACGCTCGTGCTGCCCATGATGTCGCTGCTGTTGATGCGTGCACCAGCGTCGTCGAGAATGACGTACGCCGACGTGCCGGAGAACTTGCCGCGATCGAACCCGATGCGAACGCCGTCCGGCTTTTGATTGATGACGATGGCCATTACGGTGCCCCTCCGGCTGCCGGCTTGGTGTTGTCTGCGATGGCCTTCAGGTAGGCCTTTTGGGCTTCCTGCAGCGGCACCAGTCGGCTCAGGCTGGCGTCCATCATGCCCTGCACCTTGACGCCGCCGATGGCCGTGTCGAGCGTCTCGACGCTGCTGGCCCGGTCTGCGGCATCCATCGCCTCCAGGGCGATCTTGCGGTTCTGTGCGGCCTCCTCGTCGGCCTTCGCCTTTAGGTCGTCGAGACGGCGCTGCTCGTCCTGCAATTCCTTGGCCCGCTGGATCTGGTCGTACAGCTTCGTCGCGGCCTCAATCTCTTCAGGCCACAGCTTGAGCCGCTGCATCTGCAGCTCGAGCCGCTCTCGTTCTGACAGTGTCAGTGCTTCGTACTGACTCTGCAGGTTGTCAAGGAACGACGCGGCGGCCTGATCTTCCCTTTGGATAATGGCCGCTTCCTCTGCCTGCTGCCGCTTTGCCTCGGCGATGCTTTCTTCGAGCTTGGCCCGTTCCTGAGCCTGCTCAATTTGCTTTTGTTGCAAGTCGAAATCCAGCTGCAGCGCAGCGTATCGCTCGGCAAATTGCTTTCGGATGTCTTGGAATCGTTGCTGGGAATCGCCATACTCGCCCAGCGTGGACGGTGTGCTCTTCACCAGTTCCTCAAACTTGAACCATTCCTCGCGCAGCCCGTTCAGAACACGCTTGCGTTCAATGTCAAGCTCAAGCAGTTTGCGAGACGATTCCTCCATCGCCGTGTAATCCGACACGCCGATCTGCTTCAGAACCTGCTGTTGCGGAGTGTCTTGCACGCCGATTGACTTTTGCAGCAAGTTGGCTCGCTCGTTCAGCATCTTGTTGTTTTCGGCCAACATGCTGTACTCACGATTCATCACGTTGACGAGCGCCGTGCCAAAATCGCCGATGATCGGGATGCCTTTGCCAATGTTCAGAATGCCGTTGTAAACGCCAGTCAGCACTGCTTCGGCAGCGCTTCCTCCGTTCTTCAGCTGCTCTGTACTGGCGGAGACCGCCGAGGTAATTTCGGCAACAGCAGCAGCGCCGAACGTGCCAACAGCCGCTGCGCCAAGAGTTCGAGTGAATGAAGTTCCTGCCTTCTTCAGGGCGGATTCGATCATCTTTCCGCTGCTGCGGGCTTTGCCGACAGCCCGCTCGGCAGCTTCTTCAAACTGCCCAATGTCCATGACCAGCTTGGCCTTCAGGTTGGCAACGGTCGCCATTACTGGGCTCCCTTCTTCGGCTTGCCAAGCGCCACCCGCAGGGCGTCAAGGGCAGCGTCGGGGTCCGTCTTGGGCTTCTCGAAGTACGGCATGAAGTCCTGCGGCTTGAACGCTGGACCTTTTGAGCGGTGGCAGTTGGCCATGGTGGCAGCAACGATGCCGGCACGGAGGTCGGCCCGCTGCTCGCCGAGGACGCCATCGACGGCCTCGTATGCCATCCACTCGGTCAGCTCTGCTCCGCTCATGGTTTCCTCCAGCTCTGCCACAGTTCGCCCCAAGGCCAGCGCCAGCCGAAACAGGAACCGCCTCAGCGGGCGCTCTCGGAGTTTCCCTCAAGGGTCTCCTGGTCCTTGGCACCCAGCCCGCTCAAGCGTGACGCCACCTCGTAGAGGCGATCGACCACCTGAGCGGGCAGCTCACCCAGCGCGTCGACGTCGCCCGGGCTGAAGACCAGCCGGTCGACCTCGTACACGCACAACGCCACCAGACTGGCTCGGATGTTCCGGACCGTCTTGCCCTTGGCGGACACAATTCGCTGCTCCCATTCGTCCCGCCCGGCGGCGGTGAGGCCACGCACTTCGACCTCACCGACGCCAGGCACAGAGACGGTCTCCGAAGGGACCGTCGCACGAAGACCAAGGAGCCGTGCCTTGAGGTCGCTCATCAGACCACGTCAGCGATTTGCACGCTGCCATTGAGCTTGATGGTCATGCTGGCCGTGACGACCGCATCCACGGAGCCGCGGATGCTGAACTGAGTCACGTACCCAGCGCACTGGATCGTCGTGCCCTTGTTGTTGGTGCCGTCGCCAAACTCGAGCAGGAACGAACGGCACGTGGCCGCGCCGGTGGTGGTCGCGTCCAGGTCGTCGATCAGCGTGATCTGATTGGCGGTCGAGTCGGTGTCAAGGTTGACCTCGAGGCTCAGGGTGCCCGAATCGACAAGGCCCGCGACGAACTTGCGGAAGCGGTCCGTCAGGGTGGTCACGTCGATCGTGGTCAGGCTGATGCCGTCCACGTTGAGGCTGGTGACGTTTCCGACGCTGTTGGCCGGCGTGCCGGTGTACGCGCAGTTGGTTGCGCTCCCGTACTTGAGGGTGGTCCCCCACGATGCGATGGCTGGCATGGTTCTCTCCTTAGGTCAGGGCGCTTGGCCCGGGGTGGTGATGGTTGACGGGTTGACCGCGTCGGACCTGTAGTAGGCCTCGACGTTGACGCTCGTGATGTGGTAGCCGCCCTCGTCGCCCTCGGCCCCGACGTCGTAAGACGTGGTCTCGTTGATGACGCGAATCTCCATGATCGTGGTGTTGCGGCTGGTGCCCTTGCATCCGTGCAGGCCGGCCCGGACGGCCTCGGCCAACGCCAGGGCGCCCTTCGCGGTGGTGGCCACGCAGTCGATCTCCACGTCCAGCTTGCGGACGCGGTCGGTGCGGTCGATAGCCGGGCTCACGTCCGCGTTGTTGCCGTAGCTCAGCACGATGCACGGGAAGCCCGTGGTGTCGCGGTACGAGGCGAACACGCGGGCGGTCAGGGCGTTGCCGCCCAGCAGCGCCACCACGGCAGACTGCGACAGGATCGCGTCGCGGACAGCGGCGGCCACGGTAGCGCTCACGTCTTCACCCCCGAACGCTTGGCTGCCATCGCAGCGGCTCTTTCGATCTTGGCCGGCAGCAGGGTGGACAGGTCGCCCGCCGCCCTTGCGGCAAAGGCCTTGAGGATCTCAATGCCACGCATCCAGCCCTTGTACTGATTGCTGGTCGTGTACTTGGCCTTCGGGCCCTTCGTCCGCTGGATCGTCTGCGACTTCTTGCGGCCGCTCTCAAGCAAGTGCACGGCCTCGCCACGCACCTTGATGCGCAGGACATAAGGCTCGCCCCTGGTCTTTGCTCGCTTGACCTTGATGCCGTAGCCCGTGCGAACCAAGTCCCGCAAGATCCGGAAACGGCTGTAGCCAACCGGACGCCCCTTGCGGTCGAACTTGTTCCACCATCGGTGCTGCAGGGCCTTCTTGGTGCTCTCGTTGTCGTGCTTGGCCGGGGCGTTGTTGTAGTGCTGGATCAGGGCAGCCTGTGTCGGCGTGCCGATTTCCCGCAGCGTGGACAGGATGGCCTTTGACAGGTCCTCGTCCAGCATGTTGCGGATGGTTGCCTCCATCTGCGGAATGCCCTCGACGAGGTAATTCTTCAGATTGCTCTTGCGCCAGTCGCCCATTACGTGATCACCTGCTTGCAGACCAAATCGAGGTACTGCCTTCGCTCCTGCCAGTCGATCGCGGTGACGACCTCCCAAGTCGTGGTGGTCTTGCCCTGCTCTTGGGCAACGGTTCGCAGCTGCGTGCGGTGGGTGATGTCCGGGTGCCATCGGCATCGGATGCGATGCGTCACCGTCTGATTCAGCTGCCGGTGGTTGCTCTTCTCCTCGGCGCTGGCTTCGTTGATGGCGGCAAAGATCGTGCCGGTGCTGGTGGTCTTGGTGCTGGTCACCTGACCAAACTCGTCCACCGAGTCGGTTGGGTTGTAGATCGCCAGCGGCGTCCGCATGTAGCCCGGGTTCATGCGTAGTCCCCGCTGTGGTACTGCACGATCAGACGCTGCACCGTCATCGGCAGCTCGTTGACGATGTTGCCGACGTTGACGCTGGTGCGGTTGTCGTACAGGTGCGTCGCTGCCAGCAGCGTCGCATGCCGGAGAGCGGCCGGAACGTTGCTCGAGGATGCCCCGTAGCCGGCGGTGAAGTTGACCGTGACGTCGAGGTTCCCGGTGTCCTGTGTGTCGGGCCAGGACGAAGTGCTCTTCAGCACGACCCGGCCGACGCCGTTGACGGAGTAGACGTGGTAGGTGCTGGCCGACAGGGTCTGCGTGGCCCCGGCCGTGTCCGTGTAGGTAACGCTGGTGACAGTGGACAGCGGCGAGCGGGGCAGAATGATCTCTCCGTCGGCCGGGAACGCCTCGAGCTGGAACGCGAAAGCCCGGTTGATCATGGCCCGGCGGGTCTCGGCTTCGATGATCTGCGTGGCCGTCGTGATCAGGGTGCCGAGGTACGTGTCGTCCTGGCTGTGATAGATGCGTGCGTGCGTCTTCAGCTCGCTCGCCGAGATCACTGGCGACGTGGCGCCGGTGTCTGACAGGTTGGTGCGAATGTTGGATTTCATGCTGATCCCAACAATGCCTGCAGAATCAGAGACGACGCGACGGTGTAGCCGTCCGAGGTTGAAACATTTGCGCCAGAACCTCCCCCTGACAGGTGCACAGTGATGTCAGTGCCGGCGTCGGGGAGATTGCTGTATCGCTGGAAGTACGACGTGCCCCAGCCAGTCCCGTACACAAGTGCCGAGAACGGCAGAAGCTTCTTGACATCCACGACAGTCATGTCGCCCTGATCGGACGCCATGGTGTTGGCGGCGGCCCGCACCGCAACAAGGTTTCCGCCTGTTCCGCTGTTGCTGTTGTCGGTTGAGTCCTTTGGAAGTCCGACAAACGACACGATGGCCAAATCGCCTGCTGGATAGCCAAGCGCAGACCAGGCGGACTTGTAGGTGTTCCAAATGTTCTTGTGGCAAGTTGTCCAGGCGTTTGCGGTTTCGGTTCCGTTGATCCCGCTGTGCGTGACGAGCAACACGCGACCTGAACCACCCGCGGCGATTTGACGCTCACGCAGCTCCTGCAGGTGTGTTCTCAGGAGTGTGCTTCCGATCCCTGAAATCACCGTGTCAATCGTTGCACTGTCGGCTCCGGCCATGTAGCCATGCGACGTGACTGCCCAACCCTTGCGGCGGCAATAGATGCTTTGGCTGTGAATGGCGCACGGGCCGACGGCGCTTCCGGCTCCACCAGACCACGAAGCATGCAAGTACTCGACTGGGTTTTGCACGGTGAACTGAAAGTCCGCGGCCTTGAAGTCGTAGGCTGCGCCTTGCGTGCTCTGAGCCGAGGGCGTTGCATAAACCGGAGAACCGTCGTACGCACGGATGCGCGGCTGAAATGATCCGCCGGAAGCCGTGAAGGTTCCGTATCGCACTCGGTAGTACAGGGTCAGCGTCGCATCGTTGAGCGGGTGGGTCGAATCCAATTCGACGCCGTTGTATTGCTGACCGTATGTTCCGGAGGCGATGTAAGCCCAGCCGTCAGTCGTCGGAGTCGCGTAGTTGCCGTAGCGAACCCAAGACGTTCCTGGCGTCCATACCGAATAGCTCGTGCCGCCTCCGGTGGTGTTGCCGTTTGCGAGGTTGCCGGTCGGCGCGTACAGCTGTGCGCTACCTCGCCAGCCCGACAGCGCGCTGCCGGCGTTCATGGCAGGATAGACCGGCGTGGCATAGACCGGTGCGCCAAGAATGTGTAGCGCTTGGGCGAAACCGTTGTGATACCCGCAGAACCCGTTTCCGCCCTTGCCGCCGCTTCCCGTGTTGCTGTCGCCAAGCACGACAATGTCAAGGCTGTCGGTGCCATTGACCAAGTCTCGGATCATCTCCGTGGGTCTGCCTGAACCGTAGACCGTTGGACCGTTGCGGCGGCTGTCCCGTCTCCATGTCATCAGCATCGCTTTGCTCCCTTCTTGGCCGCTTTGCAGCACGCCGGCTTCACGCATGCCTCCGGCTGATCCGGGTGAAACTCTGCACGCTCTGCCCAGCCCAACGACATGAACTCGACGGCGCGGGACTCAGGAAGGTCGTAGACCTGACCTTCGCCGTAGCCCTCGTCAGCCGTTCCGACGCTGGTGAGCATCTTGACCTTCATCGCATCCTCGAAATCCCTTGGGGAGGTTTCCCTCCCCAAGGGTTGAATCACTCAGTAACCCGATCAGGTGGCGGCGCCGCGGAGGTACTTGAAGGCCGACATGTTGGTCAGCTTCACATCCACGCGATTGGTGGCCACGTAGCCCACCTGATCGTTCGCCGCGTAGAGCTCGTTCAGCACGCGAAGCGTGTAGCCCGAGCGCTCGCCGATGACGCAGTAGTCAAAGGCGCCGATCATGCCGCAGATTCCGCCGCCCGAAGCGAAGCCCTGGCTGCTGGTCGCCGGAGCCGGGACGTACTGGCTCGCGTAGACCGGGATGCCGAGAATGCGATCGGGCTCGCCGAGCACGCCGCTGGGCTGCCAGAAGTAGTTCAGCGTGCCGGTCGCGGCTGCAGCCTTGCGGACATAGCCGAGGGCGGTGTCCGAAAGCAGGATTGCCGCGCTGGGGTGCGAGCGATACTCGCGGCCCAAGCTGTACACCCAATCGATGACTTCGGCAGCAGTAATGGCGCTGTTAGACGCCAGCTGCTTGCCAACGGAAGGGCCGCTGGACGCGATGGTCAGGACGCCCGTGGGCTGTCCGGACGCGCCGGTGCCGTTGAGCATGCCGTCTTCCTCGGTCTGAGCGAAAGACTTGGCAAAGCTGTTGGTGATGATGGTCTCGATGGAGAACCCAGCACCACGAGCCGGAGCATCGTCGAGCAGCTCGCGGCTCACCTTGGCAAGGCCGGCGAGCTTCTTGGGCTGCAGGACGACGTTGCTGTAGGTCGGGTTGGTCTGCAGCGAATCGGTGATCGACGAGCCTTCCGTGGTCCAGTTCACGCTGGCCAGGGCGCTCTCGATGGCGATGTCTCGCTTCCACGAGCCCAGCGGCATCACGGTTGCCAGCTTGCGCAGGACAACCATCTTCTGCAGCTGCTCGGCCATGCGGCTGTGGAACTCGGTCGGCGGAATGATGTCGCCGAGGCCGGTGCCGCCCTCGCTGAGGGCCCGCATCTCGGACACGGGGGTGTGCTCGCCGCGCTTCAGATAGACCTCATAGGCCTTGCTGAACTCGTCGCTGCAGCGGAAGTCGCCGAAGCGGGGGGCCCGCTGGGCGGTCTCGCGGGCAGCGGGAGCGCGCCGCATCTCAGGAGCGTCGGGGCCGACGTCGACAAACTCGCTGCCGATCTGCTTGTCCTTGGCCGCCAGACCCATCAGGGCGACGTTCCGCTCGCGCTGCTCCTGCAGCTTGCGGTACTCGGCCTGCATGGCGTCGAAGCGCTTGGTGTCATCGGCGCTCATGTCGCCGCCGTTCTTGTTGGCCGCGTCGATCAGGGCCTGCATGTCTCGGTAGAGGGCTCCCATCTTTTCGACGAGCCCGCGGTACGTTTCGGTCATGTTTCAGTCCTTTCCTGTTTGTGCGTGCGATCAGGCGCGATTCACGTTGAGCACGCCAGAGGTGTGAAGCAGGCAACCGTCCGCACGCACAGATGCGACGAATGCCGTTTGGTCCGTCCCGCTGTAGGTCTCGCTCAGACGGGTCACGCTGAATCCGCGGAACGAGGTAGCCAGCAGGTACTTGGTGGGGTCGAAGAACATCACCAGGGTGTCGCCGGCAGCCGGCGTGGTGGCGCTCAATCGGTGATAGACGGTCGGCAATCCCTCGACCGACGTTCCATCCTGCATGTTTCCGACGAACAGCGGGAACAGGGGCGGGAAGAACGTCGAGTCAAAAGAACCCGTCAGACGACTGTTGATGACCGCGACGCTGTTCTTCCACGACTCAAACGCCATGGGAGACAGCGCCGAGTTGCTTGAGCCCCAAGCGGCAGCAAGAATGTCGCTCGGCTTGTTGCTGGTCGCAACACCTGTGCTTGCCGTTCGGCTGTACGCCTTGGCGGAATTGAAAGCCCCTTGGCATCCAGTGCTGCCGTCACCAATCAGGATCTGCGAATTGAGCTGCGTGATCAGTTCGGCAACCAGTTCGGCCCGGACAAATTCTTCGATGCTGGCAGCTGCGGTTGAATCTTCCAAGATCTCGTTGCTGACCTTGGTCCAAGCGGTGACCTTCTTGAGACTGAAGGTGTAGGTGGTGCTGCCACCAGAGCCCTGCTGGGGCAGGGCAAGAGCGGTGCCAGCTGTCCAGCTCTCCGTTCCGATGTTGGTCTCAGACTGGTTGCTGTTGACCGTCGCGTCGGTCACGTTGATGGGTTGCGTGAACTTGCCGGCGGTGGTGACCTTCCGAACCTTGCTCAAAATCGTGTCCTGCCGCATCGAAAGCTCGATGAAGTCGGACCATCCGGTCGGGGCAAGGACATTGCCGAGGCCGGTTCCGCTGTTGCTGAGTGCACGCACCTCAGCGTCAGTCAGTCGGCCGGTGCCATGCCGCAAGTAGTCCTGGAACAGGCCGCGGTATTCCTCGCCGCCACGGTCCAGTGTGTTGTTTGTTTCTGCCATCGCAGTCTCCGGGGTTAGCGCCGGGACCGCGCATGAAAATGGCGCACTGACCCGGCGGATATTTGTCGTCGTTGACATCCGCTTGCGGATCAGTGCGCCACACGGGCTGCACGGAGATCTGCCTCGCTTCCGGTCGGATCGCACTAGGCGATGGCCCGCCGGTCGCGGGATTGATTCAGTTGTCTGCCGCCATTAGACCGATTTCAAAAACCGATTCAA
>CAZGMF010000030.1:12812-14411 GCA_964526795.1 uncultured Clavibacter sp. | reverse complement strand
TGGGACAGATCAATGTTGTGGGGGTGGAGTACGCCCTTTCTGATGGTCGAGTGTTACTCAATGACGTGTCATTCCGAGTGGGAGACGGAGCAAAGGTCGCACTCATTGGTCCAAATGGTGCAGGAAAGACAACGCTCTTTCGGATGATTGCCGGTGATCTGGAACCCGAAGCAGGTCAGATCATCGTCACTGGAGGGCTAGGGGTAATGCGCCAATTCATCGGGTCGATTCGTGATGATTCCACGGTGCGCGATCTCTTGGTTTCGGTTTCAAACGAGAAGATCAGAAAAGCAGCTGCAACTTTGCGTTCAGCAGAGGATGCGATGAGAGCGAATGATCGCGAGGCAGAACAACTTGCCTATGCCCAAGCCCTTTCGGATTGGGGTGATGCTGGCGGGTATGACGCCGAAGTTCTGTGGGACATCTCTTGCACTCGCGCGCTAGGAAAGACTTTTGAAAGAGTAGCCAACCGTGAGGTGAATTCACTCTCTGGTGGCGAGCAGAAGAAGTTGGTATTACACACACTTCTCAATGGTTCTGAGGAAGTCCTGATTCTCGATGAGCCAGATAACTATCTCGATGTGCCCGCAAAACGTTGGCTGGAAGAGGAAATTCGCGAGTCCAAGAAGACCATTCTCTTCATCAGCCACGATCGAGAACTCCTTGCCGCCACCGCAACAAAGATCGTCGCTCTAGAACAAGGTATTAATGGAAATACCGCCTGGATACATGGAGAAGGTTTCGATACCTGGCATGCAGCACGCGAAGCACGCAATGCCCAATTCGCACAACTTGTCGAACGTTGGGAAGATGAACACCAACGATTGAAACAACTTGTCCTGACCCTTCAATGGCAAGCAGCAAGTTCGCCCGATATGGCTTCGCGATACCGCGCGATGCAGACAAGGCTTCGCAAATTTGAAGAAGCGGGCCCGCCCCCGCCTCCACCAATCGAGCAGAATGTGAAGGTAAAACTCAACTCCGGTCGGACTGGTGAACGTGTTGTAACGTGCGAGAATCTCACGCTGGAGAATCTGACCGAACCATTTACCTTTGAAATCTATTATCAAGATCGCGTTGCCATCCTTGGTAAAAATGGCACTGGAAAGTCGCACTTCCTCCGACGTCTTGCCGGTGATGAGAGTGTTCGTTACACCGGAACGTTCAAACTCGGCGCACGAGTCGTGCCTGGGTTTTTCGCCCAAACCCATGCCCATCCAGAATTCGAAGGAAAGACTCTGTTAGAAATCTTGTGGCAAGAACATTCTCTCCAACTCGGTGCAGCAAAAAGCGTCCTAGGTCGTTATGAATTAGCCCAACAAGCGGAACAGGTATTTACAACGCTCAGTGGTGGACAACAAGCGCGGTTTCAAGTGCTGCTCCTTGAATTAGCCGGCGATACATTGCTTCTTCTTGATGAGCCGACCGATAACTTGGATCTTGCTAGTGCAGAGGCGCTCGAGCGCGCTCTTGATTCATACCAAGGAACAGTGGTTGCAGTGACCCACGATCGTTGGTTTGCGCGAGGTTTCACTCGATTCCTCATCTTCGGTGCCGAAGGTCAGGTCTATGAGAGCCCTGAGCCGGTCTGGACCCACT
>CAZGMF010000030.1:10202-12712 GCA_964526795.1 uncultured Clavibacter sp. | reverse complement strand
CGAGAGGGGCAGGTAGCCTTCCCCTTCTGTCTCCGCTGCTTGCGAATGCTGCTCGAGGAGCGGACCTAATAAAGAAGTATCGAAGAAAGCGAGTTTGCTGTGCGTACCTTCAGTCCCTCCCCGAACGATGTTGCACGTAAGTGGTACATCATCGATGGAACCGATGTCGTCCTCGGGCGCCTCGCAAGCCACGCTGCCACACTTCTTCGCGGCAAGCACAAGCCAACTTTCGCCCCACATATGGACATGGGTGATTTCGTCATCGTCATCAACGCCGACAAGATCGTCCTAACCGGAAGCAAGATGGCAGAGAAGGTTGCTCATCATCACTCAGGTTTCCCAGGTGGCCTTACCTCTCATAACTATGCATATTTGATGGAGCGCTTCCCAACTCGCGCAGTCGAGAAAGCGATCAAGGGAATGTTGCCGAAGAATTCAATCGGCAAGCAGATGGCTTCCAAGCTCAAGGTTTATGCCGGAGCCGAACATCCACACGGAGCACAAGCGCCGATCCAATACACCTTCACTCAAGTCGACCAGACCAAGCTCGGTAAGTAAGAGACGAAAAGGAATCAGGAAAGATAATGGCAGAAAAAGAGAACGAGAACTCAACAGCTTTCAGCTCCAGCACACCTGCTGCAGCAACAAACCGCGCTGCCGTCATCGCACCAGGTGCTGGTGTCGGTCGTCGTAAGGAAGCCGTTGCTCGTGTTCGCCTTGTTCCTGGAACTGGTCGTTGGACTGTCAATGGAAAAGCATTAGATGTCTATTTCCCAAACAAGGTCCACCAACAATCCGTCTCTGAACCACTTCGCACCGTTGGCGCCGAAGGAAAGTACGACGTCATCGCGCGTATTGATGGTGGCGGAATCTCAGGCCAATCTGGCGCGCTCCGTCTTGGGGTAGCTCGCGCATTGAACGCGATCGATGCAGACGCAAACCGCCCGGCGCTGAAGAAGGCAAAATTCCTTACTCGTGATCCACGCGTTATCGAGCGCAAGAAGTACGGTTTGAAGAAGGCTCGTAAACGCTCGCAATACAGCAAGCGCTAACCGCGCCGCTGCCATGGCGCTCTTTGGCACAGATGGTGTCCGAGGTGTTGCTGGCGTAGACCTCACAGCTGAACTCGCTCACGATCTCGCTGTTGCCGCTGCCCACGTACTCACCGATAGCGGCGAATTCAAAGGCCATCGTGCAACTGCAATCATCGGGCAAGACTCACGCGAATCAGGGAGTTATCTCGAAGCAGCAATCTGCCGCGGCCTGACTGAAGCAGGAATCGATGTCTATCGTGTTGGAGTTCTACCTACTCCGGCGATCTCCTATCTGGTCACAAAGCGCAGCGCAGATCTCGGCGTGATGATCAGCGCTTCACATAATCCAGCAACGGACAATGGAATCAAATTCTTCGCACGTACAGGTCGCAAATTGGAAGATGCCCTCGAAGCAAAGATTGAATCAGTTCTTGGTGAGCGATGGGAACGCCCAGTCGGCATCGAGCCTGGCAGAGAAATTGTGGATGAGAGCGCTCGCGAGGAGTACATCTCCTATCTCTTGGGCACGATAGATACTCGCTTCGATGGATTGAAAATCGTCGTGGATTGCGCAAATGGTGCGGCTTCTTTTGTGGCACCTGAAGTGTTGAAACGAGCCGGCGCTGATGTGATCGCTATCTCTGCAGAACCAAATGGAAGGAATATCAATTTAGATTGTGGCTCGACCCATACTGACAACTTGATTGCTCGAGTCAAGAGCGAGAAGGCTGATCTTGGAATTGCTCATGATGGCGATGCAGATCGAGTCCTGGCAATCGATCATGAAGGAAATATCGTCGATGGTGACCATATCTTGGGGATCCTTGCTTCCCACACCGATATCCCAACAAACACGATCGTTGGTACGGTCATGACAAATCTCGGACTTATTCGTGCGCTGGAAAAGAGAAGTCTGAAGTTCATCGCTACTCCGGTCGGTGATCGATATGTGCTTGAGACGATGTTGGCGGAAGGACACATGCTTGGTGGCGAACAATCGGGGCATGTGATTATGCGTAGATTCGCTAATACCGGCGATGGAATCCTGACCGCACTTCATCTCATCTCTGAAGTCGCGCAAAGCAAGAAAAGTTTGAAAGAACTCGCTTCGTTCATGGATCGCTACCCACAAGTGATGATCAATGTCAGCGGAGTCTCAAAGGCGAAACTTGCTGAAAATATGAAAGTCATGGATGCAGTCAAAGCTGCAGAATCTGAATTAGGAGATCGGGGCCGAGTTCTTCTTCGCGCATCTGGTACTGAACCGTTGATTCGCGTGATGGTTGAGGCAGAAAGTGCGGAATTGGCGGAGAAATTCGCCTCGTCGCTCGCTGCGCTAGTAAAATCTGAACTCGCGCTTTAATTCGAGGCAAGGAGAACGCACATGTGCGGGATCGTCGGATACACCGGTCCCAATCCAGCCCTCACGCGAGTTATTGATGGACTTCGCCGATTGGAATATCGAGGTTATGACTC
>CAZGMF010000030.1:0-10102 GCA_964526795.1 uncultured Clavibacter sp. | reverse complement strand
CGTGGCCACAAGTACAAGTCAGAGACCGATACCGAATCTGTGGCGCATCTTCTTAGCGATGAATTTAAGAAATCTGGCGATTTGGCTACTGCGATGCGCAACGTCTGCAAAGAATTGCGCGGCTCCTTCACCCTTCTTGCGATCCACGCCGACCAGCCAGATCGCATCGTTGGTGCCCGTCGAAATTCACCACTCGTTGTTGGAGTAGGTCAAGGGGAGAACTTCTTAGCCTCGGATGTTTCGGCCTTTATTGCGCATACCAAGAAAGCCTTGGAATTGGGCCAAGACCAAGTCGTTGAAGTGACCCCAGCGGCCGTTGTAGTCACCGATCTGGATGGAAAGAAGATTGCACCTCGCGAATATGAGATCACCTGGGATGCCGCTGCCGCTGAACGCGGAGGATTCGCACATTTCATGCTCAAGGAGATCTTCGAGCAGCCGAAAGCAATCGCTGACACGATGCTGGGTAGGTTTATCAAAGAAAATCGAGTTGGGATCAATGAACTCGACAATATCGATCTCGATATCGATCGAATTTTGATTCTCGCCTGTGGAACAGCTTTTCACGCAGGAATGATCGGTAAATACGCGTTGGAAGAGTGGGCCGGCATTCCTGTCGACGTTGAACTTGCATCGGAGTTTCGATATCGCAAACCCGTTCTCTCCAAGAAAACTCTAGTTATCACCATCTCCCAATCTGGAGAGACGATGGACACTCTGATGGCACTTCGTCATGCGAAATCCCTTGGTGCATCAGTCCTATCAATCTGCAACACGATTGGATCGACTATTCCACGCGAATCTGATGCCGTGATTTATACACATGCCGGACCTGAGATTGCAGTTGCTTCAACCAAAGCGCTTCTGACCCAGATTGTTGCACTTCACATCATCGCTCTTTCGATGGGTGAGAGGCGGAAGAAATTGAGCGCTGCCCAGCTAGAAATTCTCATTGCAGAAATGCAATCCCTACCTAACAAAGTAGAAGAGATTTTGGAAACCGTAGAACCACTACGCGCTATGACGCGAGGATTCAAAGATTCCACCTCCGTGCTCTTCCTCGGTCGACATGTCGGATTCCCAGCAGCGCTTGAAGGCGCGCTGAAATTGAAGGAACTTGCTTACATGCATGCTGAAGGCTTCGCAGGCGGAGAGCTGAAACATGGTCCAATCGCATTGATTGAAGAAGGCACTCCCGTGATTGCGATTCTCCCCACCTCTACCAGCGAATTGGCAGAGAAGATGCTCAGCAATATTCAAGAAGTCCGCGCGCGAGGTGCGAAGGTGATTGCCATCGCCGAAGCAGGGGTCGCCCTCGATGTTCCGCACATCATTCGAATACCTGCTTCACATGAGTTGATGCAACCAATTCTCTCCATCGTCCCGCTTCAGGTTTTCGCCTACGAGATGGCAGTAGCGCGCGGAAATGATGTCGACCAGCCGCGAAATCTCGCTAAATCGGTCACTGTTGAATGACCCAGCAATTCGATGACGTTGTCGATCAACGTCTAGAGGTCCGTCGTCGAGAGATGGCGGTTGCACTTCGCTGGTCGGCCATTCTGCTCCTGGGTTTCATTGCGATTTCACTTGATGTGATCTATCAAGGATTGCTGAGCGACATTGACAAGTACTTCGCTGAACTCAAACGCCCGGCCTTCTCTCCGACAACCCAGTTCATCCTGATGCGAATCGACAATCTTGGACTAAGAGCATTGAGCGCCGGCGTCTTATTGATTGCTGCGATATTGATTGGTCGCCGATTCAAATCGTGGCGACCGCTCAATCTTTCTATTCTTTCCCTTCTCTTCCTCAACCTTTTTGTTGGCGCTGCAAAATTAGGAATTGGACGTTGCAAATCTTGGCAGAACTTTGAGCCTTGTCTTTTCACCGGTGGAACAGCATTTCCGAGCGGACATGCATCTAATGCGATCGTGACTTGGGGATTGCTGGCATACATCATCTTTCGCTATACACATCGCGCTCCATTTGAAGGTTTGAAACTGTATTGGCTGGTGGGCCTAGTAACTCTTGCCGTTTCTGTTGTCTCTTTGATTCGCAATACTCACTGGTTCACGGATCTTCTCGGTGGCATGTTCATCGGCGGAGCTATCTTGATCTTTGTGGTTGCAATCGATCGCTTTATTCCCTCACAGAAGCAACCTTCCTAGGTCAAAGTCCATGTCAGAGCGAAGGAACCGCGCTGAAGCGCTGATAGATCTATCTGCGATTGAAGCAAATGTCTCGATGATCATCGCGAAGACTGGCAAACCCGCCCTGGCTGTGGTCAAAGCAGATGCCTATGGTCATGGACTCGTTCCGGTGGCAAAGAGCGCACTCAAGGCCGGCGCTACCTGGCTGGGAGTTGCATTGCTAGAAGAGGCTCTCGCGCTACGAAACGCCGGAATAACAGCGCCGATCATCGCTTGGCTCACTCCGATTCATGAGGATTTCGATGCAGCCCTCAAGGCAGAAATCGATATCGCCGTACCTTCAATCGACCATCTTTCTGCAGTCATGGTTGCAGCGGAAAGAACAAAGAAAATTCCCCGAATCCATCTCGAAGTAGATACTGGAATGTCACGTGGTGGAGCGCTTCATGAGTGGCGAGCGCTTCTTCATGCGACATCCGATCTTCTGTCAATGAAGAAGATCGACGTGATCGGAATCTGGTCACATTTTGCGCGAGCAGATGAACCTGGGCATCCTTTTAATGAGAATCAGATTTCGAATTTCGAATCACGCGTCGAAGAGGCAGAAGCATTTGGTATCAATCCGCAGATTCTCCATCTCAGTAACTCTGCAGCCACACTCTCACTCGATAAAGCTCATTACGATCTCACTCGTATTGGGATAGCGATGTACGGACTTTCCCCTGATCTTGAAAATATGGGAAATTCTGAGAGTTTAAATTTGAAACCAGCGATGAAGATTCGTGCCCAAGTACATCTGGTAAAAAACGTTCCGGCTGGTTCACCTGTCGGTTATGGCGGAACGGCAGTCACCAAGGAAGATACGACTCTTGCTGTGATTGCAATGGGTTACGCAGACGGGATCCCTCGCAATGCAAATTCTCAGACTGGCGTACTCATTGGTAACAAGTTGGCACCGATTATTGGACGGGTGTCAATGGACCAATTTGTCGTTGATCTTGGTAAAGATTCCGTTACAAAGAACGGTGACTGGGCTTATGTGATTAGCGACGGTTACACTGCAGATAGTTGGGCAAAAGCTAGTGGCACGATCAATTATGAGATTGTCACTCGTATTGGCCCGCGCGTACCACGTATCTATAACTGAGGGCAGAGTTAGACCGACATCGAAGGAGTGATGTGAGTTCAGCAGATGCTGTCTTGTCTGTCACTGATCTTTCGGTTAATTTCGGTGGCTTAAAGGCCCTTTCAAAGGTCAATCTTGAACTTCGCCGCGGCGAAGTAGTCGGGCTCATAGGGCCCAATGGCGCAGGAAAAACTACGGTCTTCAACGCGCTCTGCGGCATCGTCAAACCAGCAGAAGGTTCACTTTCCTTGTATGGCGAGAAAGTGCGTTGGCCAAAACCACATCAACTCGTCAATCACCGAATCTCTAGAACACTTCAGGGTGTTGGACTTTTTCCAGATCTGACAGTTGCGGAAAATGTCATGGTCGGTGCCCAACGATTCGCTCGCTCGAATTTTTTCACCTCCGCGATTGGCAGAAGCGGACGAGATGAGATGAAGTTACGCGAGCGCGCCCAATCCGCACTTGAGCGGGTCTATGTTGGAACAGTCAGCGAACGCCGAGCGGACACTCTCTCTTATCCAGATACAAAAAGAGTTGCGATTGCGCGTGCGCTTGTAAGCGAACCAGAGATCTTGTTACTCGATGAACCTGCCGGTGGGCTAGGCGCCCAAGATATCGAGTGGCTCAACGGTTTGATTAGGAATATCAAAGCAAAGACTTCGATCATCATCGTTGAGCACCATATGGATGTGGTGATGTCAGTCTGTGACCGAATTTATGTGTTGAATTTCGGCCAGTTGATTGCATCCGGAACTCCCAACGAAGTTCGAAACAACGATGCCGTGATCGAGGCATATCTGGGTACACACTCAAAGGCAAAATCGTGAGCAGCGGACTTCAAGTCAAGAATCTGACCGTCTCACATGGCGCTATTTCTGCACTTCGCAACATTTCCTTTGATGTGGCGCCTGGCCAACTCGCGGCTGTTATTGGTTCTAATGGCGCCGGAAAGACCACTCTTCTTCGCACACTCTCTGGATTGAAGAGTGCCGATTCAGGAAATGCATCGTGGCACGGGAATGCAATTCTGGGAACGAAACCGGAAGATCTCGTTCGTCAGGGAATCTCCCATGTTTCGGAGGGAAAATCAGTCATTCCAGAGCTCTCTGTTCGCGACAATCTCGTTCTCGGCGGAATCTGGCGAAAAGATCGAAACGACACGGAGAAAGCAATAGAAGAGGTAGTCCAACTCTTCCCACGTTTAGGCGAGCGCATGACTCAGAGTGCTGACACGCTCTCCGGAGGTGAGCGCCAGATGCTGGCCATTGGTCGGGCTTATGTCTCGCGTCCGACATTGTTACTACTCGATGAACCTTCACTTGGCCTGGCACCACTTGTCATCGAACAGATCTTTGAAGCGATCAATATGTTGCGCCATAAGACAGGCCTGACAGTTGTTCTGGTCGAACAGAATGCCATGAGCGCACTCGAGATTGCAGATATTGGAATCATCATCAACCTCGGCGAAGTTGTTGCTCAAGGCAAAGCATCAGATCTCATCAACGACCCGGCGCTTCGCGCTGCGTATTTGGGGTACTGATGCAACGAATCATCGACACTATCCTGATTGGTTTTTCAACCGGATCTATCTATGCCTTGATGTCTCTTGCCATCGTATTGGTCTGGCGTTCTACTCGAGTCGTGAACTTCGCTCAGGCTGGACAGGCGACACTGTCTACCTATGTAGGTTTTGAAGTTGCCCATCGCACTAATAATTTCTGGCTCGCGCTCGTGGTGGCCATTATCGCCGGCGCACTCATTGGTGCGGCGGTCGACTACTTCCTGATGAGAGTGCTCTTCAAGCATGCGTCATCAGGGCCCGCAGCAGTTGTTGCACCAGTAATCGCGACGTTGGGACTTCTTGGTTTGATTCGAAGTGTTGTTGGTTTGATTTGGGGTGGCAACTACCGATCAATCACAGCGCCGGCCTCAAAGGATGGTTACACCATCGGAAGTACAACTATTCCTTTCGCTCCGATAAACACTCTTATTGTTGTTGCTGTAGCAATGGTGCTCATCGCTATCTCACTGCTCTTCACGCGCACCAACCTTGGCTTGGCACTTCGAGCATCGGCATATGCCCCAGAAATAGCGAGATTGGCTGGAATTCGCACTGCTCAGACCCGCACGATTGGTTGGGCGATTGCCGGAGGAGTTGGCGGTGTAGCAGGAATGCTTATTACTTCGTACAACTTCCTCACCCCATATTCACTTGATCTCTTGTTGGTCTTCGGATTTATCGCTGCTGTGATTGGCGGACTTGAGAGCATGGTTGGCGCAGTGGTCGGTGCCATGGTGTTAGGTATCGGACTTACATTTATCTTGAATTATGTAGGGACCTCACTGACATTCATCAGTGGATTTGTCGTCCTTATTCTTGTCTTGCTAGTCAAACCTGACGGGATCATTGCAGCACGGAAAGGGCGCCGTGCGTAAGCGAATTCTCTTTTTCATCATCCTTGGCTGGATCTTGCTTCTTATCGGAGATCGCATCGATGAATTGCGACTTTATCAAGGTGCAACACTTTCCATGTTTGCGATTGGCCTGGCATCCATAGTTCTGCTTACTGGTTATTCAGGACAAGTTTCTCTTGGCAATGGTGCTCTCATGGCGGTCGGGGCATATTCGGCCGCGCTCTCGCTGAATAATTTGAAATTCCCAATCTGGGCTACGTTTATCGCAGCCGTTGTTGCAACTTCCCTTTTTGGAATGCTACTTGGTTATGCAGCAGCGAGATTAACTGGTCCGTATCTTGCTGGAACGACGCTTGCATTGGCAGTTGGTCTTCCAGCGCTTGCAAATCAATTCTCAATTCTCGGTGGCGAACAAGGACTTTCATTTAATATCGGAATGCCACCCGCACAGCTTGGTGAAGAGTTCCTTCTCTATAAATGGTTCTTCTGGATTGCAACATTTCTCGCTCTCATCTCACTCTTCTTTACCGCAAATATCTTGAATTCCCGTTTCGGTCGCACTTGGCGAGCGATTCGGGGGAATGCCCTAGCCGCTGAACTTTCAGGGGTTAATTCAGGGCGTTCTAAGGTTCTCGCTTTCTCAGTTTCAGCAGGCCTTGCCGGCCTAGCAGGAGCGGTTTTGGCGATGACGACAAGTCTGGTTTCGCCAGGCTCTTTCACCCTCTCGCTCTCATTTGCCCTGGTGACAGGGGCGGTTCTGGCTGGCATTTCTAGCCTGCCAGGTGTGATGCTTGGGGCAGTGATTCTGGTGGCAATCCCCGAAATCGCAGATGTGGTGGCCCACAAGCTGGGAGATTCGGAGAATGTCACTACTCACTTACCTGGACTGATCGTGAGTGTCTTGCTGATTCTTTCAGTGATCTTCACTCCGAATGGCCCAGGTGAGAACCTGCGCAAGCATCGCAAGAAGCATGCGCACTAAAAACAAACCCTCGATGGAAGGAAAGAAATGATCGCAAGAAATCGTAGGAAGCGAAGTTGGATCGCTGCCGCGGTTCTCGTTGCTGGCAGCCTTGTTGCAACATCGCTCCCGGCACACGCTGAGACAGGAGTAACTGCTTCCGAAATCAAACTCGGAATCACCCTCCCGCTCACCGGTTCGGCATCACCTGGCTACAACAAAGTCGGCGATGCGATGAAGGCGTACTTCAACTACGTCAATGACAATGGCGGCGTCTATGGCCGCAAAATCAATTTAGTCATCAAGAATGACGAATACCTGCCAAGTTTGGCGATTGCCAAGACCAACGAATTGATTCTCAAGGACAAGGTCTTCGCACTCGTCGGTGCGCTCGGTACCGCAAACCACGAAGCAGTTGCCAACTCTGTTGGCTTGGCACGTCGTGGTATTCCAGATCTATTCATTAGCACTGGATTCAGCGGCTTTGCCGATAAGAAAAAGTTCCCAACGACCTTCCCGATCTTCCCTTCCTATGTAATGGAAGCAAAGATCATGGGTCAGTACCTCAAGGACACGTACGCGGGAAAGAAACTAGGCATCATCTATCAAGATGATGATTTTGGATCGGATGCTTTGAAGGGCTTTGCCCAAGCAGGCGTGAAGTTTGACGTTTCCGTTCCATACGCCTCCGGCTCTCAGTCTCAGACCACTGCAGCAACATGGATCTCCAAGCTTGCTGCCGGCGGCGCAGAAGTCGTCGTGGTCTTTGGTGTTACCTCGGCGGCCGGACTTGCTCTGGCAGTAGCAGGAGGAGCGAAATATGCCCCGAAGTGGATCCTTGGATCTGTCAGCGGCGATGCAACAACGCTGAAAGCACTAGGTGTTCCAGCAGCCGTTCTCACTGGAGCTCAGGGTGCGTCATTCTTGCCATCTCCTGCAGATACCACTGATGAATATGTGAAGTTGTTCCAAGAAGTTAACACCAAGTACAACAACAACGTCGCATTCGATAACAACGTTCTCGTTGCTATGAATACTGCGATGGTGACTGTTCAAGCACTTCGTGCAGCTGGAAGCAATCTCTCTCGCAAGGGATTGATCTCAGCGATTCAAAAGAAAGGTTCGACTTTCGCATCTGCTGCTCTTGTTCCGCTCAACTACTCGGCCACAAGCCAAGTTGGTTACAACGGATACTGGTTTGGTCAGTATGACTCCACGGGCGCAATGAAGCCTTTGGCAACTGGCGTCGTTGTCTATACAACGGATTCCGGAAGCGGAGCAGTTGTGAAGTCCACCTTCAAGCGTCCAGCAATGCCAGCGAAAGGATTGCCAACTAACTCATGAGAACCTTCACACTTAAGAAGAAATCTCTCTCCCTAGTAGCGATCTCATCGCTGCTTGCCCTTACTGTCGTCTCGGTCCCAACTGTTGCTCGTGCAGCAGACCCGGCATGCCAGACTGCAGCGGGAGTCACAACTTGCGTTGGCACAACAAGTGATAACGCCAAGTACATGATGATGGTTCCTGCCAACTACAACGGAACGTCGATGATCTGGTCACACGGATATCGATATCCGGTCGATCTACCTGCATCGATTCCACTTGTTGGAGGCTACAAAGTCACTGACACCGCAGAACCTGCGCCAAACGGCAACGCCACCATCATCGGCGGACTCTTGTCCCAAGGTGTTGCAGTCTTCGGTTCTGGTTTTGCCCGTCAAGGTTGGAACGCAGACTCTGCGTTGAAGACCAACGTTGAATTGATTGGAATCTTCAAGAAGCAATTCCCAGCAACGAAGAAAGTCATTGCATGGGGCGCTTCACTTGGTGGTTTCATCACCCAAGCACTTGCTGAGAAGTATCCTGACTTGATCACTGCTGCTGCGCCTTTGTGCATGGCAGCGGGCACAGTCGAAGCAGAACTCACCATGGCTGGCGATTTCCTCTGGGGAATCAAGACCTTCTTTGATCCAACAATCAAAGGTGGTAACTACTCGGCAGGCGCAGCAGGTTATGCCGAAGCGATGGGTGATATCGGCAAAGTCTTCGTGGTGATGGGAGCGCTCCAGGCAGCTGTTTCGACAGGTGCATGGCCAGAGACTTCCAAAGTTCCTGATGCACTTAAGGGAATTCCATCTCGCTCTGCACTTCTCCTCACTGGTTTGATGGCAGGAGTCCCAACACAGAGCGCACACTTTGATGGCACTTCTGGTCCAGATGGCGCACTCAAGACTTCATTCCCACTTGCTGTCAGCCCAGCGCTTGCAGTTCTTGAGAATGGAACAAATGCTGCGATCCTGGCAATTCTTGCAACCTACGATGTCGAACTTCAGTCCGGTGGACCGATCTTCAATAACACTGCTACGAATTATGCAGAACGCGTTGCAGAATCCAAGGTTGTCTATAACGCGGCTCTCAGCGGTAACGGTGCAATCGCAGGATTGCTTGGCTACCTCGCAGTCGCTCCTCGTGCAACAGCCCCTGCAGCGTCAGTAGCGAAAATGCGTGCGCTACTTACCCACACTGGAAAGATCAATGTCCCAACGATCACCTTCGTTGGTGCAGCAGATCCGATTACTCCAGCCGGTAATAGCCAGTGGCTTGCAGATCGTTATGCCGAGCAGTTTGCAGCTGAACTTGCAGCCGCTCGCGCAGCCCACAAGACAACTGGCGTCTACAAGCGTCCAGTAACGAAGTTGTTGTCGATCTGGAATCCAACTCCAGCGAACTACACCACCTTCACATCTGCAGGTGCTCCAATCACCTCCACTCCTGCTGCTCAAGGCACCAACCATTGCAACTTCACGCCAACTCAATTCTTGGCAATTGCAAAGTTGTTGCTCTATGCATCAGAGAATGGTCAGCACCTGGGTGGTGGCGCGCTCTACACATTGCTCCGCAAGTCCGGAAGCATGTTGTATGACCGCGACTATCGCGCACCGTTGCTCAAGTTCTACGGTGGCAACTAAGAAAAACAAGTAGTACCTCATCAGGGGCTCGGGTCACCGGGCCCCTGATGCTTTTCTTGCCCGATCACAAACTCCTTTCTTAGTAGCCTTTCCAAGTGAGGAGAGTTGATTCGGTCGAGCAGATGCGCTCACTGGGCGAGCAACTTTCACATCAACTCCAACCTGGCGACATCATCGTTCTTCACGGACCTCTGGGAGCTGGAAAGACGGCACTAACCCAAGGAATTGGTTATGGACTCGAAATTAAGGACATAACTTCTCCTACTTTTGTCATCTCTCGGGTGCACCAAGGCAAAGTTCGACTCAACCATGTCGATGCCTATCGATTGCTTGGAGTGGCGCAGAGTGCCTTTCAATTTGATGATCTGGATATCGATATCGAGAATGCAATCACGGTCATCGAATGGGGAAGTGGAATCGTAGATCGGCTTCACACTGATTATCTTCTCGTGGAGATCGAATTTGGTAGCGACGAAAA
>CAZGMF010000029.1:0-14944 GCA_964526795.1 uncultured Clavibacter sp. | reverse complement strand
ACCGTGTGACAACGACAGAAAACGCTTGACAGGGCTAAGTGCGCGAAACCATTAGACAATAAAAAAGTGAATCGCCGTGCGTTTTCTGGTCCAGTTTTCTTGACCCGTTTTCCGAACGGATTATATTCGGGACATGAAGATTCAATCGGGCGACGTTCTCACCAACAACAACTTCATCGCGATGAGCACTGACACTATCGAGTTCGGTTCCTGTTACATCGACCTGTCCCTGTTCGACACTGCCTTGTGTCTTCAGGCATGGCTAGATATCGCGATCTACGCACACAACGTGTTCGGGCTGACCTGGGGCGATTGCCGCGCCGCAATCGACGCTCACTTCGCGGGACAGACATTGCCACTTTCTGCAATCTACGCTCGCGGCCTTTGTGTCGAATTCGATCGGGGTGTCTTCACGGATGACGAGATTGACAACCTGTCTCTGGAAGAGATGCACGCGAAGTTGGGCGCTAGGGTTTGATCGCCCGGGCGACACGTTCACCCTCCCTCACGCGGGCCTAAGTCAAGAGAAAGGAATGACGATGTTTCACCTTTACAGCCGTAAAAGTCACTTTTCTACAGACTTCGTTTACGTCACGATCCGAGACGACAAAGCACACTTGCTTGCTTGGACTGTTGTCGGCAAAAGAAGGAAAACTTCTCAGACCGAAGAAAGCGTCCCGGTTTCCGAACTTCCGAGAGTGTACAGGGAGCTTCGTATGCGCGGGTTCAGGCGAAACGGACGTTGATCGCCCGCGACCGGGACGGAGGGTTCGACTCCCTCACGCGGGACCGCGCCACTCAGGGCGCTTCATGGAGGTATGTCATGGGTCGTTCGAAGAAGGAAGAGTCCGTTGTCGAGTCCGTTGTCGAGTCCGTCGCGACCGCTAGCCCGGTTGACCTGCGCGCGTTTCTCGTCGTCGCAGACTCACCAGTCAAGGCGAAGTTGATTGCCGACATGATGCCTGAGGCTTGTTTCGCGTGTGATCCGGCGGGGCTTTCTCGCGCGTCGGAAGCACTTGCGAAGCGACCTGGATGGACCCTTTGGGTAATCCGTGGAACTAAGGCCATCGAGGTTGCCAAGGGATGAACTGTTCCACGTGGAACATCACTGAACACGCTATCAGTAGTGTTCCACGTGGAACATCCCGCGACCGGGACCGGGGGTTCGACTCCCCCGCGCGGGACCGCGCCACTCAGGGCGCTCACGGAGGGTTCGATGCTCTATCGCGTTCTCGCAATGGAATTGACCTGCTCACACAAGATTGAAGGTAGGTCAATTGCTCGCATCGTCGGAGTTTCTAGCGGCCCGTATGCTGCGGAAGTTGGGCCGTTCTTTCGAGTCGAATTCGTTGACGGAGGGAGAGCAGTCTGTTTCTTTCCGAATGACGAAGTGGAGGTATCCGATTGAATTCTCGCACGAAGTCTCGGAAGGTTCTTCGGAGTCTCGCGGGAAACGCTTGTAGACTGTGTGGGGAACGAAACCAACTTCATTGGCATCACGTGTTGCCAGACACAAAAACCGCTACGGTGTCGAGTCTGTATGGTCGCAAGGCATACCTGGAAGCGATGAAGTGCATCCTGCTTTGTGCCGAATGTCATAGGGCAGTTCACTACGGAAGAGTCAGTTTGCTCTATGTTTGGCCCGACTTTCTGCCGGTGAATGACTAATGAAACAGAGAACTAGATCGCACAATCAAACATCCGACGCGCGCGGAGTCCGGAAGTCTCGCCCTGGTCACGCGGAGTGGGTTATACTCTCGTCCGCGCGGCCCGACGAAGGTGCCCCCCGAAAGTGGGAATACTGCGGACAATGCGAAACTAAGATTGCCGCAATCGCACTGGGCGGTCATCTATTCTACGCAGGAAAAGTGGACGCATTCGCAGTTGTGAACTTGCGAACAAAGTTACTTGAATGCGTTTTCCCGCTTGTCACTTTTCCGGGCAAGATTCGCTACGGCGAAGTGGACATGAGTCAGTTTCCAATTAGAACGGAGAGACACAATGAATCGTGACAGAATCAACGGACTTGGAATCGCACTGTACCTGCACCTACGAGGCGACAGTCCGGAGGATATGGACAGAACAATCGAGCAAGTGTCGGAAGGGTTTGTGTTCATGGGTTCGCAAACCAACTTTCTTTCAGGCGCAAAACAGGCGCGGGCTTTGATTGAAGAACTCGAAACGCTCCGCGCGGCGGCAATCGAGCACGCAAAAGAAGCGGAGAAAGAAGCGGAGAAAGCTGAACAGGTTGTCGAGTCTGTTTCGGACGAGAGACAACTCCCTCTCCCGATTGAGTCCGAAGAGTCGGACGACGTTCCGGATTCCGGAGAGAACGAAACAGAGTCGGAGTCGGAGTCGGAGTCGGAGTCGGATTAATGCGCGTTCTCGGACTGCACACGCGCTACTGCGTCGAACGCAGAGTCAACATCATTCTGACTCTACACAAACACGCGGTTCAAGTCCGCGCGGAGTTCGGAGGGGTGATTCAATCAAAGTTCGGAAAGAGATTCGCGAAAACGACTTATGGCGAGAATGCCGCGCGTGTTCTTTTCGAGACTCTTAAGTCATGGGAAACCGAGAACCTGTATCAACTCACACAATCTCCGGAGGGATGATGCGAGTGTTGATTGCTTGTGAGTTCTCAGGTGTTGTGAGGGATGCGTTCATCGCTAGAGGACATGACGCCGTTTCTTGTGACTTGCTCGCAACAGAGAGGCCAGGTCCGCACTATCAGGGAGACGTTAGAGAGATTCTCGGAGATGGATGGGATCTAATGGTCTGTCACCCTCCCTGCACACACCTGTGTTCGTCCGGAGCAAAGCACTTCGCCCGCAAGGCAGAAAGCGGAGTGCAGGGAGAAGCATTGGAGTTCGTCCGGACTCTACTAGACGCCCCAATTCCGCAGATTGCTCTAGAGAACCCTGTAGGGATCATATCTTCCCGAATCCGAAAACCGACACAGTACATCCAACCATGGCAGTTCGGACACGGAGAAACGAAGAAAACAGGACTGTGGCTAGTCAACTTGCCAATGCTCAGGCCTACGAACATCGTGACCGGGCGTTACCCTAGAACACACTACGAACCCCCCGGCCCGGATCGATGGAAGAGACGTAGTGTAACTTACTTGGGAATCGCTAAGGCAATGGCAGAACAGTGGGGATGAAAGGGAAGTATAATGGACGCCAGAGATAGATTGCTCGTCGCAAAAGCGACACTGGATAAGGCAGAACAAGTAATCACCGAACTCGACATTCCGGCGGGAGTCGTTGTTCTCGTGTTCGATGAGGACGGAAACACTACTGTAGCAACTTCACTAGACAACCCGGTTTGTCTCGCAAACTTACTAGCGAAAGCGGTTAAGCGCGCGGAGTCGATTCGTGACGCAATCGCAGACATGGAGAGAGATAATGGCGCGAACTAAGACCAGAGTTACAACCGCTGAGCTGGAAACGGAGGGTCAATTGGCTACCGTGTTTCTGGTCACTAGAGGGGCTGAAAAGTTCGTTCGAATCAAAGTACACGAATGGCCAGGACTTCGGGCGCGCCAGGGAGGGGCGATTCGTGTTGAAGGGACAAACGGAGAATATGTTGTGTCGGTAATTGACGATGGTCAACCGACTCCCGGCGAATCCAAGTTCGCGGGAGGGATGGAGGCGTGTCTAAAGTACGCTTTCAAGCTAGCGACAAAGTACAGAGAGAACGGACTGAAGTGACATGAGCGTTCGCGGGAGTCCGGAATATCTCGCGAATGGAGCGAAACGAAGCGCGGTAGAGTTCGCTAAACGGTTTCGCCGGGAAGTTGCATCACGAACACGAAGAAAGGGACTTGCAAGGCGAGTCACTCTCACGAAACAGACTGTTTCCTACCATGCTTTCTTACACTATCGAACACTCAGGAGCGATCCTACGGGCTGGGATCGCCTCATTAGCGTAGCAACGTCAGCCGAAGAACTCGCGAGATACGTAGCGCGCGTTGTCGGATTCAAGTGGCCTAACACGTTTCTGGTATACGCAACCATTCGAGTTCGCGTGAATGGGATGATCACAAAGTCCGCAGGGCTGCGAAGTGCATCCGGAGAGGGGAGTTCTCCTCCTGTCGGTAAGTTCGTCAACTGGACACCTAGCGATGAAGCCAACGCAAGAAAGTCATACTACAACGCACGGATGCACGTTTCTCGTGATCTAACCAACTTCGGGTTGGGCGTAGAGAATTGGCTATCTTATCACTCTGCAAACGAACAGGCGAAGTTGCTTTCTTTCCGACTCCACTTTCTTTCGACTCACCCCAAACCGAAACCGAAGCGGAAGAGAAGTGGTAAAGGCTCTAAGAAAGCAACCCCCAAAACCCGACGTTGAAGTTGCATACGATATCGAAACGGACGGGTTCTCCGACAAGATATTGTGTGTTTGTGCTGTTGGTTCTGACGGAAGTCGGATTGCCGCTAGCAACCTGGCAGAGTTCATTCGAAAACTTGACTCTGCCAGGTTGCTTCGTCGCAAGAAAGGGACCGTCCGTTTCTGGGCACACTACGGCGGCTCGTTCGACGTTTTGGTTGTTCTCCGTTGGTTTCTGACGAACGGATGGCGAATCGAGTCCGGAAGAGCGGGCGATACCGGTTCACTTTGGGCAGTAGACCTAGTGTCCGGACAACGCCGAATCTCACTCCGAGACTCCGCGCGATTGTTCGCGGATTCTCTCCGTGTTCTCGGTTCTGCGTTTGGACTCGAAAAGCTGGACGTTGACCGAGCAAACTTGCGAGAACTGACTCACCGCGAGACTGTTGATTACTGTCTTCGTGACTGTGAGATTGTTCTTCTCGCGGTACGCAAGTTCGCAGAGTTCGTTGAACGCGAGGGAGGCTCGCTTGCGGACACAATCGCGAGTTCAGCGTCTCGGATTGTTAGATCGCGGTGCGTCCCTGAGGACTCTTTCGACTGGAATTCGGAGCAAGATATGGTCGCCGCTCGCGCCTACTACGGAGGTAGAGTGGAACGGTTCCGGAGAGACTCCGCAGGGGGATCAATCTTTGACGTCAACTCCATGTACCCATGGGCGATGACGCAGTGTCTCCCAACTCGCTACCTGGGGTCCGGAGAGAGACGCATTCCAAGTCGGATGAAACACGTGATTGTGGATGCGTCGGTTGACGTTCCGAGACTTGACACGTTCATTGGACCACTCCCTCACCGCCCGAAGCATGGCGCGTTAGCAGGTAGACTTGTGTTCCCAACTGGCAAGTTCCGTGGTCACTTCACACTTCACGAGTTGGAAACAGCCTCACAACTAATCAAACACTTTAGTTTCAAGATTCACCGCTGGTATGGATGGGATGGTGAACCATGGTTGGAGTCTCTGGTCACACAGTGGTACGAACGAAGAAAGCGTGCGGCAAACGCAACTGAGAAGTATATGCTCAAACTACTTCTCAACTCTGTTTCTGGCAAGTTGATTGAACGCGCCGAATATGAGTCGTTGACTAGTATGAACTCTGTTGCTCAGGATGCGGAAAGAAAGGGACTGAAAGTGGCCATCTATCCAACGGAGTTCGGACTTTGGTACGGAATGCGAGAAACGAAAGTCGGAACGCTACGCCATGCAGCGTCCGCAGCATGGGTTCTTAGCCTCGCCAGGTCAAAGCTACTCCGCGCGATGTACGAGTTTCACCGCGTCGGTAGACTTGACTACTGCGATACTGACTCTGTGATGGGCGTTGGTTTGCCCGATTGTGTGGACTCTTCCCAGCTCGGAGCATGGAAGCACGAACTAAACTACGAGTTCGGGACGTTTCTCGCGTCAAAGTTGTATGCATTGAAGCCTGAGAAACAAAGCGAGTTGATTGTCAAGTGTAAGGGTTGGCCTAAAGTAGTAAAAGACTGCAACGGCGATGAAGTCCGTTTGTCGCCGTCTGAATTGTGGTCCAAGATTCTAGATTGCAGCCCGGTCAAGTCTGAAAGAACGATCCTGATTAAGTCTCAACTCCGAAAGGGACATATCGAGTTCGGACGCGCGGAATTCGAGAGAAAGCGTAACGCATTCGGAGTGGACAAACGGTGTTTTGCGGATAAAGAGTCTAGACCATGGACGATATCCGAACTCCCGACGCTGAAACCGCAATCGAACCAATCGAAGTAGACTCCGAAGCGCCGTATGGGCGAAAGGCAGACGGTACGCCGAAGAAGCGACCGGGAAGACCCCCGAAGTCCGCAACGTCAAGCGATGTTGCGAACGTTTCCGTTTCTCCAACCGAGATTCCCCCCGCGATCCCGGTTCCGGCATCGCCCCAAAAGCCAAAGCCCGCTAAGACTACAAAGCCAACTCCGCGAGAACAGGCCCTTACCGAGATTCAAACGGAGAGTGCTTCTACGGGTTGGTTCTCGGTTGAGGCAGACAGATTGCGTTGTGAGCGTGCGCGCTTTGCGGCCCGTCATTGGCTTGACGCTGCGCGGTTTGCAATCGCAACCGGAGAAGATATCGCGAGGGGTCAAGTTGCCCGCAAGTTGTATGCGGACGGACACACTCCGGAGTCGATTGAACACACCCTTAAGCGCGTTCCTTACTTTCGCGACGTACCAATGGACTATGGAGGGGCAAGAACCGACTGCGAAACCGTCAACGCGCAAGCTCTCGCGTTTCTCGCGGGTTACTTTCTACCCGCAACGCCGGATCATCCGCTGGCGCAAGCGGGAATTGCAGTTGTGAGTTCGTTTGTTGCATACAAGCGAGCAATCGAGAAAGCAATGCGCGATGAGCGATGATCCTTTCGGAGTCACGCTCATCTATGGAGCGCCAGGAATGGGGAAAACCACTCTAATCACTTCGGCGCTCATTGAATACGCGAATCACGGTACAACTTTGATTCTGGACTTGACCGGCGACATTGCAACTGCGTTGGACGCGCGCTGTCCGGACAGTCAGTCAATCGTTGTTGTTTCGAGTGCAAGTCAATATGTGAAAGTGAAACCAAAGCCCGGAATGTTTGACCGAACTCCCCCGTCATGGTCGAAAGGGACTCACGTAGTCATTGGACTTGGAAGCGGGAAAGGGTCAATCGAAGACTGCGTTGGTTTGTGGACTGCACTCGCAACCGACAGACAACACAGACGAGAGTTCATTGCGACAGTGTGTGATGAGTCTGAACAGTTGTTTTCGTCGGGAAACCATATCTCTTCCGAACTACGTGAGTCCGTTCTCGTCGCAAGAAACGAACGCCGTTCAATGGTTTTCGCAACGAAGCGCCCTACAGCGGTTTCAACTTACTTCCGAAGCACCGCGCGCCGCGCTTGTGTGTTCAAAGTCCTGAGTGATGCGGACGCTAGAGCGTGTGATGAACTTGGTCCTAGCAAGCTGTTTCGGAATGGTGGTAAAGGTGTACAGTATCTCCCAAGGGGACAGTATCTCTACTTCTCAGGTAGCGAACACACTCCGGACTCTACGCTACCCGTTCTGGACTCGCGCGACGGCGCGCCCTGGTTGGAGAACGCAAGTCGATTCTATCGCAGAAAGTAAACAGACAACTTCCAAGTCTGTCGGTTTGTGCTATGGGTAAGAGTCGTGAGTAGAGAACTCGCAATCGCTTTCATCGCGGGAGCACTTGGCGGTGTTGTCGCGACAATTTTCCTAGTTCGCTCGAACACTAATCTTGTCTGAAAGGTAAACACACAATGTCTCAGCGTGATATCATGTACATGGTTGCCGGAGTTGCAGTTGGTTACTTCGTTCTTCCCATGATCTTCCGTAGCACTACGGCTCCCGCTGCTACCGGCGCGTGAATCCAAGTTTGAAACGGAGTAATCACACATGAATGGTGTTCGAGGTTACATCGCACTTTCTGAGAAGGTAGCGGTTGCAGCGGGAGGGACGTATCAGCTCCCCCTTAAGCTGAATAAGGGGATTCGCGGTCCCGGCATTCTGAGTTGCGCGCACGTTACCAAGTTGCACTTGGTTTTCGACAACGTGTCGATTGCGACGGCGGCCTACGGTGCGGACACGATTGTCGATTCGACTTTCCTGTCCACTCTCATTCAGACTATCAGCGTGTACGCTTCTCAGGATTCACCGCTGGGCGCTCGCAAGGGCGGTCAATTGGTGAAGGATATGAGCGGGTATCTCGCGCTCACGACTCTCAGTCGGATGACGGACGCTCCCATGCTCAACTTCGGCGCTGAAACCCGGTATGTCATGCCGGACGCGACCGCCGGAAGCGACCCGGTTGCTCAGAACATTAACGCGTCAACTAGCACTCCGCGCGTCAAGTCTCTTAACGGGCGCTTTCACACTCAGGGACCGTGGGGGCATATCAAGTCCGGAGACAACTTCACTTCGAAGCGAGTGACGTTCACGCTTCCCATTGGCGAGCGTACGGGCGAGGATGGGTCCATGAACCCAATCCCGCTTGGTTTTCTGAATGGGTACGGTTCTCAGTGCGGTTGTTCGAAGTCTGAGGGGCTTATCAACCTGACTCTTGCTTCTACCGCGAGTGGGTTTGTGCCTACTTTCGCCAATGTGCAGGTATTCGCCGAAGTGGTCTACCTCCCCAATTGGCACTTCCCTTTGCAGCCGTGGGTTTTCTCGTATCAGACTACGGACACGGTTATCAACCTCGATCCCGGTATCAGTGGGTTCCGCGCGCTCGCCGAAGACTTGACTGCCGGTGGCGCACAACAGCTGACGAATGTCGCCGGAGTAACTCAGTACAAGCTCACCGTTGACGGTTTCGAACTGTACGCTTCTCAGTACCCTGAGGCGCGCGCTGCTTGGGTTTCTGGCAACTCGCGCAACGGGTTCGAACACACTCAGAACGCGGACGCGGATCCCGATCCTACCGCAGACCTGTATCCCGGTTCGTTCACGCTTGCTCGATACTCGAATCCGTGGGTTCCGATTATCACGCACCAGGGGCCAACCAACAACGCTCCTGACTTCGGCGATGGCAAGTGCCGTCGAGTTGCTTTCGAGCTTGTGAACGCTAGCGCGGCGGTTAACCGTCGCGTGCTTCAGGGCCTGTGGATTCCGCATGACTCCGATTACCTCGGAGCGTGCGAGCGTTATGCGGGAGTGTCCGAACTCACGCCTAAGACCCAGTTTGGTGCCCTCCCGCCCAACGCGGTTGCGCGCGGTCTCATCGCCGGAATCCCGGTTACCGCCAAGCCTAGCCTTTCCCAGAAGTGAGGTTGCAGCAACGAACCGAATCGAGTTCGTTGTGTGCACTCTCCGTTTAGGTTTCCCTCCACTTCCCGACTTAAACGGAGAGTAGACACAATGGCGAATGGCAACCTAATTCCGGAATGGACGCAAGAACAGCTAAGACAAGCACAAGTTCGTGACTTGCGATCGCTCGGAATAACCGATCAACTGGACAGACTCGGATTGAATCCAGGTCCGTTTGCGTTTGCCCGATATAACACCGGCATCACGAAGTTGTTTGACCAGGCGAAGCGCCCGAAAACGCTTCGTCAGTATGTCAAACAACAACGCGAGGTTTCTGGAATTGTCGGAAGGGATGCGGCAATCCGACAGTTCGCGGCGCGATACAGTACGATTGCAAGTCCGGATATGATGAAGGCCATTGGACAGGGCTTTCAGACTGCAACGACGGTTGCAGACATGGCGAAAGCAGCCGGGCCGAAGGGTGTTGCAATCGGCGCGGCGGTTGGGATGGTGGGAGGTTTCGTTGCCGGAATCATTCCGACGGAACGAAACGAAGCGGAAGCAAAGTGGGATGCAATCGTACAGGCGATGACGCCCATGGAGCGATACTTGGTTCTCGCCACAATCCAACCGCTTGCTACGAGCAACGCTCGGAAGGAAGGTAAGGTTTTCGAGGGTGGAAACGTCATGGACCCTTGCGGACCCTGGCGTTGGGCGGACGATCCTGAGGGCGGTCATTCTCCGTGGGGCGGTCCTATCGGGCGAACAGTCAACTTTGTTGAGAGACTGTTTCTAATGCCGGTGATTCCGAACTCTGTTGCTAACGATTCGGATGTACAGAAAGACCAACTCGCTTTGTATCTGACTCTGTTTATGGCAGGGGCGCATGACAATCGACGCAACGTCGATAATATGCGTTTTATGTGGCCTGTTATCGAGTCTGGACGGGCCGCGCCTCCTCTGGTTTCGTACATGGTGAAGTACAAAACCGTCAATCTTGGATTGTTGAGAGAACTCGCAAAACGACGCGGTATCAACAATATCTGGAATCCCCTTCTCACTCCCAGCATGAGAGCCGAACTTGAACGCTAATCGGATTCTCGCAACAACGGCAGTTGTTGGCGTCGGCGGTGTTACCGCTGTTGTTGTGTACTTTCTCACTACGCAAGGCACAGTAGCCTATGCACTGAGGCGTCCAGTGGATTCTAACTTGCGTCCTGGTTCACCGCTTACCGACAGAGACATTGAATTGTGGATTACCCGCGACGGAAACGAAGTTCGTTTCGCGGATAATCAGACTGGGATGCCTCCGGCTCGTGAGTGGACACACAGACCGTATCGGTTTGCAGTCCCGCCGAACGCGAGGGAAGTCCCGGTTATGAACCCGGTTAAAACTCCACTTGTTCCGGAAGGGTTCAACCGAAACAGTGGTGAGAGAGTTCGTTACTTGAATGCGATTCGTACCGTGTTGCAGCGAGCTGGTCTCGGTTCGTATGATGCTCGCATCCTTATGATTCTATACGCAAACGAATCCGCATGGGATCGTGCGTGTTGGGGTTACAACATGGGGAATGTGAAGGCTCAAAACACGGTTTACGCTCGCTCGTATCCGGAGTTGCTTAGGACTCGCAAAGTGTTCGTTACGGTTCCGGAGTCGAGTGGAGTGCAAGTGTTTAAGGATAACCTGCGTAGCATCGACGGCTATCACGTTTTCACTGACCCTGCGGACTATGCTCGATATTCGAACCGAGTTGCGATTATCTCTCCGAACTATGCAAACAGACAAGTTGTCGTAAACGGTCGCACCTATCGTGGCGCGCCGGATGCGTTGACGGTTGGAGGAATCGACGGTGCGGAAGCGTTCGCTAGGATTGTATCCCTCGGTGGTTACAGTCCGGAGGGTCCGGATGCTAGAGCCAGGATGTTCCGAGGTGCTTGGAACAGGTCCGCACAGCTGTGCGGTTCGGGTTGGGTTCGATGAAGCCTTTTCTGCTAGTTTTCGCTGGGTTCTGCGTTGCGGTTTTGGCGAACATTGTGGGTTACATTCTAGTTGAGAGAGACAATGGCAGACACAACGTATCAACCCGGTAGCTACACGTTTAAGTGGATGGTCGACACTCGAAACGTCGATGGTCTTAGACCGCTCCGCATCGCTCAGGTAGCGGCGTATTCACTTCAACCGCGCTTCGGTTCTCTCACTGGAAACGCAGTTCAACCAACGGACGTCGAGTTCATTAAGAACCGACTCACAAATGATGTTATCACCGGGGTTATCCGGCTTACTATCACTTCGCCCCAAAGCAAGAACGCAATTGAAGAACGCATCTTGACAGAACTTCGGACAAACGGAGTTCCGGATGCCGCAAAACACTTGGGCTCAACAGACTGGGGCGCTAACGCTGCATTGTTTGCGCCCGCGATTGCTGTCGGATTAGCACCAATTGTTGGCCTTTATTCGTTGTCTGGTGAACGTGGCAGACAAGCGGCGAGGGATCGTTTTGGTAATGTCATCATCGAAGCGAAACCTTCAATCGACAATGCTGTTCGACCTGCTAGCGCGTCCGGGCCGCTTGGCGCTATCACGAATCAACTCTCGAACAGAGTTAGTGTGGACCCTGCCAGAAACGGTGTCATTGGTGCTAGTTCGGTTGCAGAGATTGCGGATCGGGCATCCGAAGCACTTTCGCCACCAACTTGGCTCATTGTGACTCTCATTGGGGCGGGAACTCTCGCGCTAGCGGCTGTTGGTTTCTACGCTTACAAGCAAGTAAAGATGGTGTCGTGATGAATACTAACACAATCATTCTCATTGCAGCGGCGGGAGCAATCTACCTCTATCTCAGGGGACGTAGAAGCAACGAAGTGTCGGGTTACAGCGGCCCGCCCGCTGTTATCACGAACGAGAGTAGCAATCTTGCTGCGCGTGTGTCTGGTTCGGTTTTGAAGGCCCAGGCGATTCGTTCGCGTGACTTGCCTAGGCCAAACGAGGGTGTCGGAAACGCCGCTGATAGAATGAACCCGGGTGGATGAACATGGATAAGAACACACTCATCATTGGCGGTATTGTTGTTGTTGGTTTGTTCTTTCTCATGAACCAACGTCAACCAGTGCAGCAAGGTGGATTCGGGCCTGGCGGACAACAGGGGGGTTTTCCCAATGTTGGACCTGGCGCGGTGAATCAAACTGCGAGCGATGTACAGCAGTGGGGATCGACGTTGATTGAATTGGGTAGGCGCGGAGCGGAAGCCTACTTTGCTGTTAGAAACGCATCTCAGAACCCGCAACCCACTGGAAACCAACCGGCGCGAACGTGAAAACTCTACTTGTAATCGCAGTTGGTATCGGCGTTTACGAGATGCTTCGCGAGAACGTAGCGCGTAGTGTCCGGACAAACATCCCGGTTGTGTTTCAGCGTGAACTTGCTAACCGAAGTGAGTTCATTGGACTTGCCGGGCCGTTGCTCGGAACCCCCGCTGTAGCGGCCGCTGTAGGTGCGGTTGCTGAACAGACTGTACTAGACAACCTTCCGACTGTGTTTGGGCGTAGGCAATACACTCCGCTCGCGAGGTAACTATGGAGATTCGTTTCCCGGTTGTTGCGTTGGCTTTCGCGGGAGTTGCGGTCGCGCTCGCGGTTCGCGCTCACTTCACTCGAATGAGGATGACCGAACTTCGTGCGTTCGAGCTGGGTAGGCAGTCAGTTTCAGACTCGAACAAACAAGCAGGGGTCAACTCTGCTAGCTTCGGGCTGTACGTTCGAGAGAGGACTACCAATGCGCAATCGTGACGTTCCGAATGCGGCAATTCGTGGAAGTCTCAGGTATGTGAAGGTGAGCGCGTCCACTGGACCCGTGTTGCTTCAACTCCCTGCCGGAACTTACTTCGTCACCTGCACCGCGCTTGACTACTCAATCTTGCATTACAGAGTTGTAATCCAGGAAGACACCGCACACGCTTTCGACCAAACGCAGAATGATCACTTGACGGCCGGATTCACCGTTTCTGAGAACGAATCGAGAACTTTTGTTGTTGAAGAGAATCAACTAATCCGAGTCGTTGGACTTGGAAACAGCACATATCCTTATCTTGTTTTCTTCGAACGCTTAACTCAGGAGAACTGCTAATGCCTTCAACTAGTCTCGAAAGCGCGCGAAGAGTTCGTTTGTTTAACCCGGTCGTTGCGAACCATTCTCTACTTTTAAACGGCGTTGCTTGTCGGAGAATCCGAATTGCGGCGGCTGGTGACTTGACTCTGCGATTGATTGACGATCCCGGCCCGAACACTCTCACCGGACTTGTCGTTGGTGAGGTTTTGGACGTTCAAGCGATTCAGACACTTGCGGCGGGTTCAACGGTAACTGCGATTGAGGTTTTCTATTGAGAATTGGAATCGGTATTCCAAACACTCCGAGAACGAAGTCAGTTCCGTCTGTTCCCGGTTGGGTTGACACTCTGAGTGTTGATTACCCGATCGGAGCACTGTCTTTTGTGCCCGGGTTCAATGTCACTCTTGGAACTCTGTTTACAACAACGGCTGGTGGTTTGTGTACAGGAATCCGGATTCGACTTGGAACGTTCACACCGTTGACTCCGTTTTCGTTGACGTTCGCCCTTTATGCAATCGGGGGTTTGCCGCTAGGAATCGAAACTAGAGCGTTCAATCCCGCATGGTTTGGAGACATAGTACAAACCACTGGTTCTTTCCCTGCGGTGAATCTCACTCCGGCAACTCAGTTTATCGCAGCATTGTGGATTGACGGTCCAAACGGACCATACAACTCAGCGCCTCTAGTGCCGGTTGGATATCTGCCAAAAAACTTTCCTAAGTACACAATCAATGTTGGTTCTCAGTCAGCAGCCGGAGTTGGTTTGAACTATCCAGCAAACAACAACCCAAACTACTGCAATTATATTGAGCCGGTGATCGTATGAAACACGAATACAGCACCCAGCTAATCTCTGTTTCTGCGGTTGGTTTGTGGGGCGTTCTTTCGCAGGCTCCGGAAGCACTTAAGCTACTTGCTTTGACCGTCGCGGTTGCGGCGGGTCATGTGGCGGTTGCATGGTTGAGACTTTGGAAAGAACGATTCGACAAGCAGCGCGAGAGACTTGAACGGCCTACCGAACCCCCTCCGGAGAGTGACAATGGCGAAGTACAGAAACCGAGAAGTGAAACTGAGAAGTCCGGAGAGGATTCCCGGAGTCACTCCGAAGGGTAAGAAACTCACTGTCTACGTTCGTGACCCTGATACTTCGGAAGTGAAACAGATTCACTTCGGAGACTCCGATTACCGTCACAATTACAGCAAGAAAGCGCGCGAAAACTACCTCGCGAGAAGCGCCGGAATCCGAGACGGTGACGGAGAACTGACGAAAGACAACCCACTCTCTGCTAACTTTTGGAGTAGAAGAGTCCTATGGGGCGCGAAGTGAGAAACAGACTTCTCGCACTGTCAGGACTCGCGCTAGTTGCTTGCAGCGCCCCGGTTAGATGGTTCGCTCACTACTTCGTTGACGAAGTGCTCGGAAAGTGCGTTGCTTCCGGCGCTCGAAACACAGTAAACGAAGGCGCGTTCGAAGTGTCAAGCGGCGCTATTGTGTGTTTGCGTACAACCCCTCACGACAGTGGAGTAGACTCCGAATGAAAAGACCTATCGTAGTATTCTTCGCCGGTTTCTTGACTGGTTATCTGGTTGTCCCGGCGTTGCTAGCAGGTGTTCGGGCGGTTGTCGCTAACAGCCCGCGCCCATAGGTCCAGGCCCCTGTCAAGCGTTTTCTGTCGTTGTCACACGGA
>CAZGMF010000028.1:12041-15342 GCA_964526795.1 uncultured Clavibacter sp. | reverse complement strand
GCAGCCATTCCTGAGAGGGATCGAGTTCCGGAACCGCGTGCTAAACCGAGCAGAACTGTCTCTGCCTGATCATCTCGAGTGTGTCCTAGGAAGATCGCTGCTGCGTTATGAGATTGGGCGATGTCATTGAGCGCGGCATAACGTGCACGCCTGGCCGAAGCCTCCATCCCATCTTTCTTATCAACTGTGATTTTACGAATTTCAATATTTGAATATCCAACTTTGACCAATTCTCTTCGCGCTTCTTGTGCGACATCAGCAGAATTCTTCTGTAGCGAATGATCGATAATTGCTGCAATGACAGTGATGGATCTTTCTTGCGCTTCCAGAAGGAGTGCAGCGGCAAGCGCTGATGAGTCTGCACCACCGGATGTGGCGACGATGATTTTCTCGCCGGCGGCGATATCAGCAAGCTCTTTCCGTACCGCGATACGGATCTGATAGAGCGGACTTGCTTCTGCCATAGCAACAGCGTAGTTAGTGCTAGACCCGTCCTCCATATGGCATCAAGCCTTTGATGCTGTAGATATTGGAATAGAGCAAGCCTTTGTCTTTCGAATTGGCCTCCCACATCATCCCGTTTCCTGCGTAAATCGAGATGTGGTGGATGGAGTTCACCGTTCCTTTGTAGGAATAGAAGAGGAGATCTCCAGGTTCGAGTTGGCTTATTGGAACGTGCTTTGTGTAGGAGAAATAGAGCGAGGAGTTCAGACGATCCCAGTTGGGCCAGCCCAAACCGGCTGATTTATAAGCGGCATAGACCAACCCAGAACAATCAAATGAACTCGGCCCTTCAGAACCCCAGATGTATGGCTTTCGCGCCATGACTTGGGTCTTGGCAAATGCGACCGCTTTCTCACGCATCGCGGGAGTGGAACGTGAGAAAGATGCGCCCCTGAAACCAATGTCCGGCCAGATCTTCGTGTAGATCTTTGTGTTATCTGCAATCGAAGCGTTCGCTTCTTCGAGGAGTGCAAGCTGTCGTTGTTGCTCAAGGGTTACGCGGGTCTTACGTGCTGCAAGGAGTTCTCTGAGAACTTGGTCTTGGATCTTCTGAAGTCGATCGACTTCTTTTTGTTGTTTGGCTTTCGCATCATCCGCTTCGGCTTTAGCTTTAGCAACTTTCTCTGTCGCCGCTTGTTGTTTTGCTTTCGCAGTATCTGCTGCAATCTTTGCTTCTTTGGCAACTTGCTCTGCCGCTTTAAAACGGAATAGCGCTTCGGTGTTCTGTTTTCCGAGAGAATCGAGCGTCGAAAGGCGATCCATCAAATCTTGTGGGCCATCGGCTTGAAGTAATGAATCTAAATCAGTAAATCCTCCGCCCATGATGTAGGCATTTGCAGCAAGGCGACCGATGGCATCATGCGCTGCTTTTACCTGGGAGACAGATTCCTGATAAGCCGCGGCTGCAGAGTTGGCTTCGGCAGTTGCGCGGGCTAGTTCTTTCTTTGCCGCTTCATACTTTGCACGCGCAGCATTAGCGATCGCTGTTAATTGTCGTAGTGATTGATTTGCCTTGTTGAGTTTGGCAGCCGCAGCGTCGGCCGCCTTCTTCTTTTCGGCCTCTGCTTGTTTCGCCGCTTCGATCTGGGCGAGAGTCGGTTTTGGTGGATTTGCTAAAGCAGGAAGCGAGGTCACAAAAAGTAGTGAAGAGAGAAGGAGTGTTAATCCACTCCTGCGACCGATAATCATTCGTTGGCTCCCTGGGGAAATGGGGGTCACTTACTAGAGAAAAGGGTAAAGGCGCCCCCTCAACTTTCACCTGATATTCCATTGAGAATCCGTGTTGTGTCGCACTCAGCCTTCATCGGTAGCCTTTTGATGTGACTGCCGAATGATCATCATGATGACGGTTTACGCGAAGGCGACGACGACTAGAAGAATCGAGTACAGACTCAAATAGGTGATGGAGCCGTGAAAGACTCGAAGAGCGACTTTCTCTCCATTCTCGCCCGTGATTCCGCGCATCAGCAATCCGAAGAAAAGCCCAAGGATCGTCGTAACAACATAACTCCAATTTGGCGCTGATAATGACCCGAGCGTCAAGAAAGATGTTGCAAACATAGCGATGGTGTGGAACCACATCTGCTTGGCAACCTCTTTTATCGGTGCAACAGATGGCAGCATCGGAATCCCCGCTGCGCTGTAGTCCTGTCGGTACTTAATCGCCAATGCCCAGAAATGCGGTGGCGTCCAGAAGAAAACCACAAGGAAGAAGTAGAAAGATGTCCATGAAAGCGAGTTGGTGATCGCAGCCCAACCAATCAAGACTGGAAAACAGCCCGCAATCCCACCCCAAACGATGTTCTGGCTGGTCCGACGCTTCAGCCCAACGGTATAAACAAAGACATAGAAGATGATCGCTCCAGCAGTGAGTGCGGTTGCTAGTTCTGTTGTGAAAAACCAGAAGATAAGAAGAGCGATTACTGCAATCGTGAATGCGAAACCGAGCGCCTTACTCTCGGAAATCTCGTTGTTGACTATCGGACGTTTCGACGTACGACCCATCATCTGATCCAGATCGCTCTCAATCACCATATTGAATGCATTTGCAGCGCCTGCTGCCAAAGTTCCGCCGAAGAGAGTTGCAAAAGTAATCGACAAAGGTGGAACACCTGAAGCGGCTAGAAAGAGTGCCGGAAGAGTTGTGACTAGTAAAAGCTCGACAACGCGTAACTTCATTAACGCGATGTAGGGCGAACGCATAGCGTGAGGCTACCCTGTAGATTCACGGCATGCGCCATCGGAGAATCACATTCGTTATCCTGGTGATATCTCTCATCACTCTTCACTTCATCCCCGTGCGTGCAGAACTCACTTCTTCTGAGACTCAGATAAAACTGATGAAGACGATCACAGGAGATATCTCACCGAAATCAGTACGCGCTTCTCAAACTGGCTATGTCTCTGCGCACAACATGATGTACCAACATTCGGTGACGATTTATGATGCAGATTCCACTGATCTGATCAAGAGAATTTCGGATCGAGTTGACCTCTCGAAATTTGGAATAAGTGGCTACGCCGGTACCCACCAAGGCGCACCTGTTGAGGGCGCCTATTCTCCCGATGGTGCGTATCTCTATGTCACCAACTATGCGATGTATGGCAAAGGTTTCAATCGTGAAGGAACAGACATATGTAAGCCAGCTGATAAATATGACCGTTCTTTTCTCTATCGGATCAATACCGCAAATTGGAATATTGATGCCGTCTACAAAGTTGGGACAGTGCCAAAAGTCGTCGCAGTTACACCAGATAACAAGTATGTCCTGGTTTCACATTGGTGTTCCTACGACTT
>CAZGMF010000028.1:9095-11941 GCA_964526795.1 uncultured Clavibacter sp. | reverse complement strand
TCATCTGATGGAACTTCTCTCTTTGTTGTGAATTTCTCCAGCGGAACTCTTTCAAAGGTTCGAGCCAGCGATTTCTCAATTATTCAGAATATAAAGGTGTGTAAAGAACCTATTGGCGTCACTTACGAATCGATTCATAAGCGGGTCTGGGTCGCTTGTTATGAAGGATTGATCAAGGTGTTTGCTGATTTCCCGTCACAATAGTCGCCAACATCTGATCCATCACCTCTCGCGCAGCTTTTCGCGCTGAGAGGCGAGGTTGAATCCCGTCCACAATGATCACAAATACGTATTCATTCTCTCCAGACTCCACATAACCGGCCATGCTGACGACGTTACTTAAGAAACCTGTCTTGGCATGCACATGTCCCACTGCTTGAGGTGCATTTGAAAATCGATTGGCCAAAGTACCCGTCAATCCACCTATAGGAAGGCCATCGTAGATTGATTGAAAAGTTGGGTTATTTCGAATCTTGATCAGAAGGGAGGCGATGGTTCGCGCAGAGACGCGATTCTTCTTGGATAGCCCACTGCCATCTTCGAGATAAAGACCGGGCGTCGGCACTTCAAGATCGGCCAGAACTTTCGAAACAGTCTTCGTTAAACCTTCTGCAGTCAGCGTATTTCCGGCTTTCTTGGCCGATGTCTTTAAGAAACGATCTGCAAGTTGATTATCGCTCCAGAGAACAGCAAAGGAGACCATGGTGGTGATGGGCTCTGAAGTCATAGTCGCAACCTGCTTTTTTGCCCGTGCCTGGGCATCGGTCATTGGAAGTGGTACTGCTTTGACTTGAATCCGCTGTTTTCGCAGATGAAGCGTTAAGTCTTTAAGGTCTTTCCCATAAAGACCGCTGTAATACACGGTCAGCGACTTCATCTTCTTCGGATTCGCCTTTGAGAAGAGAGTTGGCAGATAGCGTTGCTTGTTCTTCTTTGCTAACGCAAGAGTGCTAGTCAACCAAGGATCCATCTCGCCGATGAGAACAAAGGCATTCGGCTTGGATGTGCTCCAAATTGATGTGGTGAATGTCTTCTCAGTCCCCAAAGTGTTAAGTGCAGTTGTCGTCGAAAGTAATTTCAGGACCGAAGCAGGGATTCTCAATGAATCTGGTTGGTTCTCGGCCAGAACCTTTCCATCTCGCGGGTCGACTACAAGTGCTCCCGGAGTTTTGAGCGCTCCTGCTCGCAAGTATTCATCCAGTGAGCCAAGTGCCGATGATGGCGTATGAGGAATAAGTAGTGCGATCAGGGCAAAGAAAACGACCAACCTTCTCGACATAACAGGAAGGCTACTAGGCTTGACTTTATGTCGACCGGATACGTTTATCACGAGATATTTGGTTGGCATGACACGGGTACATTTGTTGGCGATACACCTTCAGATCCAGGCGCCGGTCTTCAGCCTTACTTGAATTATGAGAATTCCGATACCAAAAGAAGAATTCATGAATTGATCGTCGTCTCCGGGCTGATTGATCACCTCGAGCGAATCCCCGTGCGAGAAGCAACAGAGTCAGAGTTAGAGAATGTTCACACTAAAGAGCACATCACTTCGATAAAAAATCAATCGGCCACAAGACTTGGCGGTGATGCCGGAGATCTGACGACACCTTTTGGCAAAGGCGGATATGAGGTTGCTGCAAAAGCAGCAGGGGGCGCAATCGCACTATTTGATGCTGTCTATACTGGAAAAGTCCGAAATGGATATGCACTTATCCGCCCACCCGGTCATCATGCCGTCCGAGAACGAGGGATGGGTTATTGCATCTTCTCCAATCTTGCTGTCGCTATTGCCACTGCGAAGAAAGTTCATGGCGCTGATCTGCGAGTAGCGGTAGTGGATTGGGATGTCCATCATGGAAATGGGACAGAGGAGATTTTCCTCACTGATCCAACAGTTCTGACTATCTCACTCCATCAAGATCGCCTTTACCCACATGACACGGGCGATATCGATGTTGTAGGAGTCGGGGCAAATATCAACATTCCGCTCCCACCGGGAACAGGAATCGGAGGCTACGAATCAGCATTTGATCGTGTTGTCATTCCAGCAATAGAGAAGTTTCGCCCCGACATCATCGCGGTTGCTTCAGGATTTGATTCAGCGTATCTCGATCCTCTCGGTCGAATGATGCTAACCGCTGACGGTTATGCGATGTTGACGAGGAAACTAATGTCACTCGCTGATCGCATCTGTAGCGGAAAGTTGATGATGACTCACGAAGGTGGTTACAACGCTGTTTACACGCCATTTTGTGGATTATTCGTGCTGCAAGAATTATCAGGTGTCAGAAAACTTGGCGATCCCTTCGCGCACGGAAATAACTATCCAGGCCAAGAATTAAAGGCTCATGAAAGCGCGGTTATTGACAAGGCAGCAGCCCTCATCTCCAAGATTCCTACAATCTAGAGTCCACTTCTATGACACCACTTCCTCCCGCTGAGATTGGACCAGGTGAATTCTTTCCTGTTGTTGGGGTTGGCCCTCATCCCAAGCCGTGGCCAACAGATGGCCATTTTGATCCTGAGTTGCTTGCCAACGGAGATCGTCGAAATGTCCTCGATAAGTATCGATACTGGAGCGTCGAAGCAATCGTCGCTGATCTAGAAAAGCAGCGAAATCCGCTCCATATCGCGATCGAGAATTGGCAGCACGATCTCAACATCGGCTCGATTGTGCGTACTGCGAACGCTTTCAATGTTGCCGCGGTACATATTGTCGGAAAGCGCGATTGGAATCGGCGCGGTGCGATGGTCACCGATAAATATCTAACTGTTATTCATCATCCAACTGTCGCAGAATTCAAGCTGTGGTGTGCTGAAAAGAAGTTACCGTTGATTGGCAT
>CAZGMF010000028.1:0-8995 GCA_964526795.1 uncultured Clavibacter sp. | reverse complement strand
AATTGGCGAAGATAGAAAATCTTTCGCTCTTCTTCATCGCTGGTCACAAGTCGTGATACCTCATGATGGTTGTGATCATCCATGACCAGCACCAAATCTGCCGCCACTAATCGTGAATAGTCGAATTGCGAAGCGCGATGTGTGTACTGATAGCCAGCCCTCTCCCAGACACGTTGTGATGGTGGATTGGCACCTTCGCCCACATGAAAGTTAGCGGTACCAGCCGAATCAACGATGATTTTCGGCGTTTCGATCGCTGCGACTTTGTTATGGAGAACAGCGGCAGCCATCGGTGAGCGACAGATATTTCCGTAACACACCATCGTGACCAGAAGAGTCTCTCTGCCTTTGAGAAAGGAGAGGTCAGGAACTGCCACTACTCCTCGAGGATCTGTGAGACCGAGGCGATTCGGCGCTCGATTTCTAGCGCTTCATCGCTGCGACCTTGAGCATGAAGGATCGCCGCGATCCGTCGTTCGATCGCCACAATGAACTCAAAATCCTTATTTTCAGCATCAGCCGCCACATCCAGAACTCGCTCCAGAGTAGCCAGCCCTTCCTCAACTTCTCCATTGAGAACTTGGGCTTTCCCCAATTCGAAGGAGGCATAGGTCAGACGTCGTTGATCGTGGGCGGTAGTGAAGACATCGACAGCCTTCTGTGCGAACGAGAGCGCTTTTTCTGCCTCACCAAGTTCGACATAGCAATGTGCGATCTTCTGATCACAACGAGCGACATGAATGACTTCCTTGGCATTTTTGAAATATCCACGCGCCTCTTCAAAAGCCTCAACAGCGTCGCGATATTTCTTCAATTCTCGGTGCGCGCATCCAATGAGATGGAAATCAGTTGCCGCGCCCAGTTCGTTGCCATCGATGAGATGTTCGCGAGCACATTGCTCCATGCATTCAATGGTCTTTTCGTACTCCTTGGAATTGAACCACCACTCTCCAAGAGTGCATGCAAGTTCCAGTGCCATCGGAGATTTGTTCTCGCGCAATAACTCCACGGCCTTACTCATTGCAGTGGCCGCCTCGCTCATGCGCTTGAGTTGATTGAGGTTATATCCGATTGCTGAATATGCCTGTGCTAATCCTTCAGTCGGCGCTGCAGAACCAAGTTCGGCATAAATATCGCGTGCCGTTTCTGCCAACGCTAAGGCTTCGTCATATTGACCGCGCGCATAGATTCGCGCACTTAATTCATAATAGGTACTTGCTCGATCCACGCCCTCAGTTTCTGGGATCCGCTCCCACAACATCTCTTCAGTAATGATTTCATCATTTACTTCATCGTCGTTGTGTTCATTGGCCAATGCGGTTCTCCTTCCATCCAACTGCGGCGCTGCAAGTACCTATAAACCTAGCAGGTGTAAACCTTTCAAGCCTCGCAGATAGCGAGAATCGCTAGTTTGAGTCAGCTTTGCCAAGAGTGACTGTGAAAGTCTTCGAACCACCCGATGGCAGGTCGGCAGTGATTTTCACAATGTCACCCGGGGCGTAGGAACGAATTCTCACGATTGCAGTGATCAAGTCGTTTGTTTTCTTCCCATCAACTTGTCGAATGATCGCCCCTGCTGGGATGCCGGCTTTATCAGCGGCTTCACCGGAGACGATACGCAAGATACGGGCACCTGTACCGGTATAAGTGGTATCGAAATTCACGCCCAGGAATGGCCGTGAAGATTTCCCTGTAGAAATAATTTCATCGACAACTCGTTTTGCTTGATTGATTGGGATGGAAAATCCCAGTCCGATTGACCCTGAACTTCCACCCGTTCCAAGAGATGCAATTGCAGAGTTGATCCCGATAAGGGAGCCGACTTCGTCGACAAGCGGGCCACCGGAGTTTCCCGGATTGATCGCGGCATCGGTTTGGATGGCATCAATGAACGATTCTGCTCCGTTATTTCCCGTAGTAACCGGACGATTGAGCGCCGAGACGATTCCTGTGGTGACAGTTCCCGAAAGTCCTAGCGGCGAACCGAAGGCAACAACAGGTTCTCCAACATCAAGGGTGTTGGAGTTGCCGACATTGATGGTCGGAAGATTTCCGCGGCTGATTCTTAGAACTGCTAAATCGTAAGTGGTATCTCTGCCAACCAGAGTGGCGTTAATGAGATCACCGTTATTGAGTTCTACTTGAATCTTTCCACTTTGTACCGCTGAATCAATGACATGGTTGTTTGTGATGATGAAGGAAGCATTTCCACTCGTTCGATAGATGACACCAGAGCCGGTTCCGTTTCCGGTATAGCCACTAACAGCGATTGAGACAACGGTTGGCGAGACTGAGGCAGCAATCGCTTGGACATCCGCACTCCCAGTCGCTACTTGAATCAAAGATCTATTTGTCGGGCAGGTTCCGTTTGTTGCCGCAAAAAGCGCTTTGGTCTGGCTGTCGACGCAGATTTTGGTCGAAGAGGGAGGTGGTGTGACTGCAACTGCAACCCCGCCGGCAACAACAAGTCCAATGACAAACCCCGCCATTACTTTCGAGAAAGTAGATGCATTTTTCATGACGGCCACCTTGGCATTCCTTCCTGAGAATTCCTTTAATAAAAATTAAACCTTCGCTGGGTAGACTCTGCAACTTATGTCTCAGGTGATTGACGATCGACAGATTTCTCGCGCTCGACTTGCGGTGACCATCACATTTCTTATCAATGGATTTTGTGCCGGAGCATTCGTTGCGCGTATCCCAGATTTCAAAAAGATTCTTGATGTTTCAAATGGCACGCTTGGCGCCTCACTTCTCTGCGTCTCCATCGGCGTCTTTCTAGCCTTGAGACCAGCGGGACGTAACTCCGCACGTTTTGGTAGCCAGCCCGTTATTTTTGTGGCAACAATCGCATTGTCGTTCTCGCTTCCACTAGTGGGCGCGCTCTTCTCGTTGCAATGGCTCTGGTTTTCTTTCTTCATCTTTGGCTTCTGTATGGCAACTCAAGATGTCGCGATGAATGCTCATGCAGTTCTTCTTGAACAACGAGCAGGACGCCGTCTGATGAGTGTTTTTCACGCGATGTTTTCTGTTGGAACCCTTGCCGGAGGAATTCTTGGCGGTGCGCTCTCGCAATGGAAAGTCTCACCACTACGTCAATTCCTAATCTTGTTAATGGTTATCTTGTTTCTTGCTTTTCTTTTGAAACCACTCTTTCTCTCCGCAGATGCCGATAAACATCCTATTGAAAAAGGCCTCAAGGTTCGCCATCCCATCATCTTTTGGGTTCTTGGGATCTTCGGACTCTGCGCTGCACTAAGTGAAGGCGCCGCAGGGGATTGGGGTGGTGTCCTCGCGCGCGAGACTTTCAGTGCTACGCCATTTGTCTCCACCCTTCCCTATATCGTCTTTTGCAGCGCCATGATCATTGGCCGCTTCTCTGGTGATTATTTGGCGCATCGTTTCGGCGCTTCGCGCATCATCATGATTGGAGGAGTTGTTTCCGGAAGTGGCTTACTCTCTGGGCTAGTCATCGGGGGAATTCCAGCCTTGATGGTTGCGTGGTTCTTGTTGGGAATCGGTCTTTCTGTCGTGATCCCGCTTATGTTCAGCGCCGCTGGAACAATGGCAACTCGACAATACGCCGGCGTGATTGCACCGTCTGAAGCTGTCGCAAAAGTTTCTGGGGTTTCCTATTTTGGTTTCGTCATCGGCCCGCCCTTGATTGGTTTCTTAGCCGATGTGGTCGAGTTACGTTGGGCTTTGTTGCTTAACGTACTTCTATCGTACTTATTGATCTTTGCTGCGCGTTATGCCAAGAGCGCTTAGGAACATTTACAACTTCCACGAAGTATGAAGTGGTCTTCCTTCGGCATAACCTGATGCGGATTGGATACCAATAACTGCTTTATCGGTGAACTCCGCAAGATTCTTGGCTCCGGCATATGTGCAGGCAGATCTGACTCCGGCAATGATCTGATCGATCAGATCCTCTACTCCAGGATTCTCTGGATCGAGATACATCCGCGATGAGGAAATCCCTTCTTCATATATCGCTTTTCTCGCGCGCTCAAAGTGATCTTCTTGTGATGTTCGCGCTGCGACAGCACGAGCAGAAGCCATGCCGAAAGATTCTTTATATCGACGCCCTTCGCTATCAATTCGCAAATCACCCGGTGATTCATAGGTTCCCGCAAACCACGAGCCGATCATCACGGCAGATGCGCCGGCAGCAAGGGCGAGTGCAACATCTCGTGGATGGCGAACACCACCATCGGCCCAGATGTTCTTTCCTAGTTTTCGCGCCTCGGCAGCGCACTCCATCACAGCAGAGAATTGAGGACGCCCAACTCCAGTCTGCATTCTGGTCGTGCACATCGCGCCGGGTCCAACTCCTACTTTGATGATGTCAGCACCTGCTTCGATCAAATCACGCACACCTTCTGCAGTGACGACATTCCCTGCCACGATCGGAACGCGGGGATTGAGGGCGCGAATACCGCGGAGGGCTTCCATCATCTTTTCCTGATGGCCATGCGCCGTATCGACCACGAGTAAATCGGCTCCGGCATCCAGCAGTGCTTCCGCTTTTGCCTGAACTTCACCGTTGATTCCGATAGCAGCGCCGATCCGAAGATGTCCAGATTGATCGAGTGCAGGCCGGTAAAGCGCGGCGCGCAGTGCGCCAGTGCGAGTGATGATTCCTACTAATTCACCCGCCTTATTGATGACAGGTGCCAACTTTCGATTCTTCTCTTGGAGTAGATCAAAAGATTGCCGAGCATCTAAATCCTCTGAAACAACCATCAAATCTTTGGACATAATCCGATGAAGTTGGGTGAATCGATCAACCCCTTCCCAATCCTCTTCGGTCACAATTCCAACAGGCTTGTTCTTCTCGACGATAACTATCGCACCATGCGAGCGTTTGTGAATCAATGATGCGGCATCGGCAACTGTTTGGTGCGCTTCTAATGTAATCGCGGTATCAAAAAGGTAGTGACGCGACTTTATCCACGCAATCACTTCTGTCACGACCGGTAGTGGAATATCTTGTGGAATGACAGTAAGTCCGCCCCGACGTGAAACGGTCTCTGCCATTCGTCGGCCGGCTATTGCTGTCATATTTGCAACGACAAGTGGGATCGTCGCTCCCGAATTATCTGTGGTGGTCAAATCCACATCCATCCGACTTGCTACGTCAGAACGCGACGGAATCATAAACACATCGTCGTAAGTGAGATCGTGCTGTGGCTGATGAATTAATCGCACGTAGGTGAACTATAGACCTCGCTGAAAGATAAGATAAATCAATGACTGAAGCGCTGATTCAAGCCCGCGGATTAACCAAGAAGTTCGGAGACTTCACCGCTGTTGATGGCATCGACTTTGATGTGGCTAAAGGTGAGTCGTTCGGAATCTTGGGACCGAACGGCGCGGGTAAATCAACCACGATGCGGATTATCGCCGCGACCTCTCAACGCACGAGTGGTTCTATCTCCATTCTTGGTCGAGATCCTGAAGAACATGGTCCCCAAGTCCGCGCTCATCTCGGCGTTGTGCCGCAACAAGACAACCTTGATACTGAACTAACAGTCTCAGAGAATCTCTATATCTACGGCCGTTATTTTGGTTTGAGTAAAGGTTTTATCAAGAACAAAGTTGATGAACTCCTGGAATTTGCGCAGCTTCAAGAGAAACGTGATGTCAAAGTCGATGCCCTCAGCGGTGGAATGAAACGGCGCCTCACTATTGCCCGAGCGCTCGTTAGCGAACCTGACATCTTGATGCTTGATGAGCCTACGACCGGCTTGGATCCCCAAGCCCGCCACATCCTTTGGGACCGGCTCTTCCGTCTGAAAGAAGATGGCGTCACTCTGATTATCACTACCCACTTCATGGATGAAGCAGAGCAACTCTGCGATCGTCTCGTTGTTATGGACAAGGGCAAGATCATGGCGGAAGGCTCGCCGCTTGAATTAATCAAGAAATATTCAACAAAAGAAGTACTCGAAGTCAGATTCGGCTCTGACCGAAATCAAGAGGTAGCACCGACCTTGAAATCTATGTGTGATCGAATGGAACAACTACCGGATCGCATTCTGCTTTATGTTGAAGATGGCGAAGCGCTCCTTGAGATGATCACAGAGAAGAAACTCCACCCAACGACATCTCTTGTCCGCCGTAGCTCTCTAGAAGATGTCTTCTTGCGACTTACTGGAAGGTCGTTGATCGAGTGAACCAGTCGATTAGCGTTGAAAGAATCGCACGAAACGGCGCCTGGTATGTAGCGCGGGCACGCATCAACTCGATGTCAAAGTGGAAAGGCATCATCACCTTCGTCGCGATTGGAAATCCGCTCTTCTATCTCATCGCAATCGGAGTGGGGATTGGCGTCCTGGTCAATCAGAATTCAGGCACATCGGGAACTGGCGGGGTTAAATACATTCTCTTTATTGCTCCTGCCCTTCTAGCCAATACAGCGCTTCTGGGTGCGATGGATGAGACGATGTTTCCTGTTCTCGAGGGATTTAAATGGCGGAAACTTTTCTACGCAACCAATGCCACGCCCATCACAGGCACTCAGATCGCACTCGGCGTCTTTATTGCTGCACTTGTTCGCACGGCTTACAGCGTCATCATTTATTGGATTTTGCTGATTGCTTTCGGCGTCGTTGAGATCGGTAGTTGGCCTTCCGTTCTCACTGCAATGTATGGGGGCGCCGCCTTCGGCGCGGTGATCATGTCCATCGTTGCCGGAATCACCAAAGATGATTATTTCCTCACCGTTATGGGTCGCCTGGTTATCACACCCTTATTTCTCTTCTCTGGCACCTTCTTTCCACTCTCATCAATGCCAATATTCCTTCAGCCCATTGGTTGGATCTCACCCCTCTGGCACACGACAGAACTAGGGCGCTATTTCACCTACGACCATTCGATTTCGTCGCTCATGATAATTATTCATCTCACCTTCCTTACTACTCTCCTTATCGTCGGCTTGAGTGTCGCCAATCGGAGATTCACCACGAGGTTGCTCAAATGAGTAATGCTGTCGCCATTGCAGATGCTCGAGCCGACAAAGTTGGCCACCAACTTTATGCCGGACGTGCCCGTGCAATCATCGAGCGCGCATCCATCGCACTTCGTTCATCAACTTGGGTTCCTATCGCCACCGGATTTGTCGAACCAGTCCTCTACCTTCTTGCATTTGGTTATGGAATGGGGAAGTTGATTGGCGATATCACTACTAGCGCTGGACCAGTTAGCTACACCGTTTTCATCGCACCAGGACTTCTTGCAACAAGTGCGATGAATGGTGCGATCTATGACTCAACCTGGAATGTCTTTTTCAAACTCAATGAGAGCAAGCTTTATCAAGGAATGCTTGCCACGCCACTTGGTCCTCTTGATGTAGCGCTCGGAGAGATCATCTGGGCACTTCTTCGTGGACTTTCGTATGCGCTGGCGTTCATGGCCATCGCAACACCACTTGGACTTGTTCCGCACTGGAGCGCAATCTTGGCTGTTCCTGCTGCAGTCTTGATTGCATTTGGTTTCGCTTCATTTGGTATGGCTATCACTTCATATTTCAAGACCTACCAACAAATGGGTTTGATCAACATCGCTCTTTTACCGATGTTTCTCTTCTCTGGGTCTCTCTATCCGATATCGGTCTATCCCAATTGGTTGGAGTTCATCATTCAACTTCTTCCAACATGGCATGGAATTGAATTAGTTCGCGATATTTGGTTTAGTACTTACGATCTCTCAACTGTTATTCATTTCTCGTATTTCTCACTGATGATTGTTATTGGACTATATTTCACAACACGTCGGTTACGAAATCTATTCATGCGTTAGTTGGTAATTACCTAAGCGTGATTTATGCGTGACCGTGTGCGTACGACACGCATATTGACTTTCATCAATTCTTCAAGGTAACCTGCTCCCAGCAATAAAACGTTTGACAAGGAGTGTGGTACCAACAAATCGGTTCTTATGAACCGTATTTGGGAAGTCCCCAAACTCCCATGTTTAATACAACTCATAATCCGCAGACCTTCCGGTCGGTTCCTAATCGCGCGCGTCCAATCCCGCAATCGCGAATTCAAGAATTACTTGATTCGGAAAAAGAGAAATTCACAAAACGCGCTCCACAATCTGGAGTTGAGAACGAACGAGCTTCCAAAGTAACTCCACTTGGCGTGGCATCAAGTTTCCAACATTGGGATCCGTATCCCATCTCTATCGTCGCTGCTAAGGGCGCGTGGATGAAGGATGTTGATGGCCGAGACATGCTCGACCTTTCTATGGGATTTGGCGCTCTCCTTGTTGGACACCTCAATGACGAAGTCGTCAAAGAAGCGAAAGAGACCTTGGAGGTCGGAACGCTCTTTGCCACACCATCTCCGATCACTCGCGATGGCGCTGAAATCATCGCCCGTCGCTTCGGCCTCGACTTGGTCCGATTCGCCAACTCTGGAACTGAAGCAACGATGTACGCGATCCGCACTGCTCGCGCTGCCACCGGCAAGCTCGGTGTGGTCAAGATCGAAGGCGGATATCACGGCTCTTATGACCCATTGATGGTCTCGGCAAAACCAACGTTGGATCGCGCAGGCTCTGCCCTTGATCCAAATTCTGTCCCATTACCAGCAACGGTTCCTGGCGAGGTTTGGGTTGTTCCTTACAACAACGCTGAGGCGCTGGAGCGAACCATCAAGTCGCATAAAGATGAGATCGCCTGTCTGATCATGGAACCAGTAATGGAAAATATTGGAATCGTAGTTCCCGATCTTGGTTATCTCGAACGTGTTCGCGAACTCTGCGATCAATACGGAATCTTGTTGATATTTGATGAAGTAAAGACGGGCCTGACGGCAGGACCACAAGGTGCTGCACAGAGATTTGGAATCAAGCCGGATCTCATAACTCTGGCGAAATCAATCGGTGGTGGAATTCCTGTTGCTGCATTCGGTGGCAAGCGTGAATATATGGAAACTATCGTTTCGGGCACCCACGCACATCTTGGAACTTTCAATGGCCACTATCT
>CAZGMF010000027.1:9469-16151 GCA_964526795.1 uncultured Clavibacter sp. | reverse complement strand
CCCCTGACCCCCTGCATGCCATGCAGGTGCGCTACCAGCTGCGCTATAGCCCCAAAAGTGCAGTGGCGAGGATACCTAAATCAGGCGCCGCTTTCCTCTCCATAGATCGGTTCAGGCAATGAACCAGCATTGTGCTCCACAAGTACCCAACCATCACGATGATGACCATTTTCAATGATCGACCAACAAGCATTGGAAAGTCCGCCGATTGCCGACCATTGATTCATCGGCATCCCAAGCAATTTTCCTAAGATGCATCGCGCTGCGCCACCGTGAGTGACAACGATCAGAACTCCTATTGAGTTATCAAGCGCACGTTCGATTGCAGCAGTTGCGCGCGCAGCAATCTCGCTTCGTCGCTCTCCTGTTTGACCTGCTGGCTCGTCGTCACCATCAAGCCAATTCACAAATCGATCGAAATCCTCTTCACGATTTTGAACACCTGTCTTCCCTTCCCAATTTCCTCCGTGTGTCTCCCTTAATCCGCGATCGAGATGAATCGGAAGGCCAGATATATCGGCAAGGGCCTGAGCGGTTTGTTGGGTTCGAATCAGATCACTGGAAATGATCTTGTCTGGTCTGAGATTGCGAAGGAGAGGTGCGGCGCGTCGAGCCTGCTCCAAACCCACCTCATTCAGTGGAATATCGGAATGTCCTTGAAATCTATTCTCGATATTCCAATCCGTCTGTCCGTGACGCCAGAGGATGACGCGCTGTCCCACTTATCTACTTCCCAACTTCGATTCGCGCTCTGCCGCTTCCATCTTTGCGACTGCTTCTAGCGGGATTGTCGGACAATCATTCCAAAGTCGATCAAGCATGTAATACCGGCGAACTTCCTCGGTTTGGACATGGACAAGAAGATCCTCAAAGTCCAACAGGATCCAAGACTCCGATCTCTCACGTCGAACTGGCTTCTCTCCGATCAGAGACATCTGGCGTTCGATCTCATCAGCGATCGCATCGATCTGTCTTTCATTCTGTCCGGAGACAAGGAGGAATACTTCGTTGAGAACCATCTGTTCGGAGAGATCGATCGCCACCAGATCTTTGGCTAATTTGTCTAACGCCGCTGAGGCAGCAGCCTGAAGATGTTCGATCGTCGATTTACGCGGCGCCATAGAGTCTTTTCTCTTTGATGTAGCTCAAAACCGGATCAGTAATCAGGTTACTGACTTCGCGATGTTCATGGAGCGCAGTCCTGATCTCAGTTGCGGAGATATCCAGAGCCCCAATTTCCAAGGTCTGCCAGCGAATAAATGGTGGGACTTTCAATCCGGAAAGGGAGTATCCCGGTCGAATAATCACCAGGAAATCTACGAGTGCAGCGAGCTCTTGGATCTGATGCCAACTCTCAAGTCCATTGAGGGCATCGCTACCGATGATCCAGGTGAAGGAAGCATCATTGTCGCGCTTCAATTCACGAACGGTATCGATGGCATAGGACGGAGCACTTCTCACCACTTCGCAATCACTGACTGAAATCTCTTTTGTCGTAAAGGCGAGGCGGGCCATCGCCAATCGATCTGCCGCCGATGCGATCGTGGGTCGTTGCCAAGGATTTCCTGCCGGTACGACGATTATTTGATCAAAACGGCGAGAGTCAAGGATCTGTTCGACAAGATAAATGTGGCCGCGATGGATCGGGTCAAATGTCCCGCCAAAGATCGCGACGTTCTTAATCTTTATCAAGGCGCATGACGAGGTAGAGCAAGAACATCAGAATCCCAAATGCAAAGAGCCCGAAGAAGATTGGGTGCGCAGGAAGTTCCCGCCCCTTCTCGCTCAGGGCTAATCCAGCAAAGACCTTCGTTGCTAAGGTGAACATAACTAAATCCTAACTCTTCTCAAGTGAACCTTTCTCAAGCAAGGTCATAAAACCTGCCTCATCGATAATGCGAACTCCCAACTCTTCCGCCTTCGATGCCTTCGAACCGGGAGCATCCCCGACAACGACAAAATCGGTCTTCTTCGAGACCGATGATGCGCATTTTCCGCCACGTTCTGTGATGGCCTCAGTCGCACCATCTCTGGTGAAATGAGTGAGCGAACCGGTGACCACAATCGTGAGACCTGTGAGAGTCTGTGGGGCCGAGCTCTGTTCGACTCCCTCAATGCGAACCCCTGATTTACGCCACTTTGCGACGATATCTTGGTGCCAATCAACATCGAACCATTCTTGGATGCTCTCAGCGATCACATCGCCCACTCCATCGATTTCCGCCAACTCTGCACGATCCGCTTTTGCAATCGCATCAAGGGAACCAAAAGTGTTTGCAAGGGCCTGTGCAGCGGTCGGGCCAACATGGCGTATCGAGAGTGCCACTAGAACTCGCCACAATGGTCGTGACTTCGCTTCGTTAAGTGCTTTGATCAATTTCTCGGCGTTGGCGCCCAGTGATCCATCTTTCTTGCAGAAAAATGAGCTCTTGGAGAGTTTCTTCTCATCCAATGCGAAGAGATCGCCTTCATCGGTAATCAGGCCATCATCAAGCAAGGCATTGGCAGCTTCATAGCCGAGGATGTCGATATCGAGTGCGGCTCGAGATCCGATGTAATAAATTCGTTCGCGAAGTTGGGCCGGGCAGGTGCGAGCATTCGGACAGCGAAGATCGACATCGCCCTCACTCATCGCACGAAGTGCGGCGCCACATTCCGGACACTTCTTTGGCATCACAAAGCTCTTCTCATTTCCGGTTCGCTTCTCCAGAACCGGACCGAGAATTTCTGGGATGACATCTCCGGCTTTACGCAGTACGACAACATCACCGATCAAGATTCCTTTTCGTTCTACTTCTTGAGCGTTATGCAGAGTTGCATTCGTGACTGTCGATCCGGCAACTCGCACTGGCTCCATATATCCAAAGGGAGTTACGCGCCCGGTTCGACCAACACTGACACGAATATCAAGAAGTCTTGTGGTGACTTCCTCGGGTGGATACTTGTAAGCAATCGCCCACTTCGGAGCACGAGAGGTGGAGCCCATCTCTTTTTGGATCGCACGCTCATTTACTTTGATGACCACGCCATCAATCTCATGTTCGACATCGTGGCGATGATGCAGGTAGTGATCGACAAATTCACGTACTTCTTTCACACTTGTCGCGACTTTCACATGTTTTCCAGTAGGCAAACCCCAGGATTTCAAAAGCGCGTAAGCATCACTCTGGGTGGAAAAAATCTCATCACTCATCGCTCCAATTCCATGAACAACCAGAGCGAGCGGTCGAGATGCAGTGATACGTGGATCCTTCTGGCGAAGAGAGCCCGCAGCGGCATTTCGTGGATTTGCAAAAGGAGTCTTTCCTGACTCTTCAATGGACTCATTGAGTTCGTTAAAGGCCTGGACCGGGAAATAGATCTCACCGCGAATCTCCACGCTGGCCGGAATATTCTTTCCCGAAAGTTGGTGTGGGACTCCTTTGATGGTGCGGACATTGAGAGTGACATCTTCACCAGTCACACCATTTCCCCGCGTAAGGGCGCGAAAGAGTTGGCCATTCTCATAGCGAAGATTGACGGCAAGGCCATCGACCTTCACCTCACAGAGCCAACTATTCTTCTTGCTTGCCTTGGCTACCCGATCAAACCAATCTTGTAATTCCTCATCGCTAAAAACGTTATCCAGACTCATCATTCGTTCAAGATGGTCATATTGTTCGAAGTGAGTTGCGAATCCACCGCCTACTTCAAGAGTCGGAGAATTGGGATCACAAAGCTGGGGATGTTTCTTCTCTAAACTCTGCAGTTTCTTCCAGAGTGCATCGAAATCGGCGTCGGAGATCGTTGGTTTATCTTCGACGTAATATCGATATTGATGCTCGCGGATGGCTTCGGCTAACTCCGACATCTCGCGCCTGATGGCGCTATCGCTACTCATGCACCTGTGCGGGCGATCGTGGCAGAACCTACGACGCGATCTCCGTCATAGATCACCATCGCTTGGCCGGTCGCAACGCCAAAAATCGGTTCGTCAGTGATGGCAAAAAGCTGTTCACCTTCACCGTCCAGAGAGCGGTAATAAGAACATGCATAGGTAGAGCCATGCGCGCGTACCTGAATCAAGCCACGGGCAGGAGCCTCGCAAACTGCTTCTGTTATCGGGCCGCACCAGACTGGTTTTTCCCCTTCAAATTGAGTGATCGCCAGCGATTCTCTCTCCCCCACCACGACAGTATTCGACACCGGCTCGATACGGAGAACATAACGCGGCTCACCACTCTCAGATGGAACGCTCAGCCCAAGACCGCGACGTTGACCAACAGTGTAGGTATACGCACCTTGGTGTTCGCCAACTTTCTCGCCCTTCTCATCGACAATCGAACCAACTTCACTTCCCAATCGCTCGCGTAACCAACCTGCGTTATCACCGGAGGGAACAAAACAAATGTCATGGCTATCAGGCTTGAGGGCGACAGATAATCCTCGAGCACTGGCTTCTTTGCGAACATCATCTTTGACGGTATCGCCTAAGGGAAAGTGTGCTCCTTGAATCTGCTCTGCGCTCAATACTGCTAGGACATAGGACTGGTCTTTCCAATCATCTTTGGCTCGAAAGAGCAATCTCTGTCCATTGGATTCTTTGATTTGGGCATAGTGCCCCGTGACAACTCCATCAAAGCCCATAGCAACAGCGCGATCGAGAACTGCGGCGAATTTGATCTTCTCATTACATCGGAGGCAGGGATTCGGAGTTCGACCAGCAGAATATTCGGAAAGAAAATTCTCCACCACGTTCTCGTGGAACTCCTCTGACATATCCCAGATATAAAACGGTATACCGATGACATCTGCCGCTCGACGGGCATCATGGGAATCTTCGATGGTGCAACATCCGCGGGCTCCGGAACGATATTTCTTTGGATTCTTGGATAACGCCAGATGGACTCCAATGACATCGTGTCCGGCATCTTTCGCGCGAGCTGCGGCAACAGCAGAATCAACACCGCCGCTCATGGCTGCAATCAGCTTCATGCGCTCGCCTTATATGCCGCTTGGGCGCGTTCAATCACGCGCGAAAGACAGGTTTGGAAATACTCAATATCGCTTGCCGAGTTTTGGGGACCGAAAGAGAATCGAAGTGATGAACGTGCTTCGCGTTCATTTCGGCCAAGTGCCAAAAGAACGTGGCTTGGTTGTTGGACTCCAGCGCTACAAGCCGAACCAGTAGAACATGCAATGCCTTCGTTATCAAAAAGCAAGAGCAAGGAATCGCTTTCGGTATTTGGAAAACCGATATTGACGATGGAAGGAAGTGATCTCTCCGAGACAACTCCATTCACCCACGAACCTGGAATCGTCTTGACTGCAACTTCGATGAGGGCATCGCGCATCTTTGCGAAATGTGCGTAGTTCTTCTCGCGATCTCGATCTGCGGATTGGACAGCAGCAGCGAAGGAGACGATGCCAGCGGCATTGAATGTTCCGCTTCGAATATCGCGTTCCTGTCCCCCTCCATGCAATAACGGAGTGATCTCCATACCTTTGCGCAAGATCAATGCACCAACCCCGACTGGACCGCCAATCTTGTGGGCACTTAACGTCATAGCAAAGACTCCAAGGTCGGAAAATGAGATCGCGACTTTGCCAAGACTTTGAACCGCATCGGTATGAACCGGGATTGACTTCGAATTCGCAATCTCAACAATCTTTTTGATTGGTTGGAGGGTCCCGATTTCATTGTTGGCATGCATCACGCTAATCAGAGCAATCTCATCTCCGCGACGTGCGACAAGATCGGAGAGAAATTCAAGGTTTACGACTCCTTCTCGATTAACGGGAAGTTCGATCAACTCAGCGCCATCGACATCGGCCAACCACCGAGCAGGATCAAGCACCGCGTGATGTTCGATGGCCGAGATCACCACGATGTTTCGCCGGTTATTCTCACTTCGCCTCTGCCAGAAGATTCCTTTGATGGCCAGATTGTCAGCCTCAGTTCCAGAGCCAGTGAAGATGACTTCGGAGGAATGCGCGCCGATCACTGCAGCGATGGATTCGCGAGCATTTTCAAGTTCTTTCCGTACCGAGCGGCCATAACCATGAAGACTCGATGGATTTCCAATCGCGCGGGCTTGGTCGGTAAATGCAGCAAGTGCCACGCCACTCATCGGCGTCGTAGCAGCATTATCGAAATAGACCCGCGTCATAGCGCTAATTCTAAGTCCCTGCGATGACGCAGAAACTAACCGCGTTTTGCTTGGATTGCTTCGCGCGCCTTTGGCAAGACAGAGAACAGGTCACCAACGACACCGAAATCAGCGAGATCAAAGATTGGCGCTTCAGGATCTTTATTGATTGCAACGATGGTCTTTGATGTCTGCATCCCTGCGCGATGTTGGATTGCACCCGAGATGCCACAAGCGATGTAGAGCTGCGGACTGACGGTCTTTCCCGTTTGTCCGACTTGATGGGTGTGCGGATACCAGCCAGCATCTGTAGCAGCGCGAGATGCACCAACTGCTGCTCCAAGAAGATCGGCCATTGCTTCAACTTGCGAGAAATCACCGTTCGTTCCGCGCCCACCTGAGATCACGATCTTTGCTTCGGTCAATTCTGGACGTCCACCTTTCACAGGTGGTTGTACATTGGCGATCGTCACAAGTTTGTATCGGTCAGAAATGGTGACCGCAAACTTCTCAACTGATGGTGAGCCGCTGCCCGCCTCTGCTTCGATGGAACT
>CAZGMF010000027.1:2935-9369 GCA_964526795.1 uncultured Clavibacter sp. | reverse complement strand
CCGCAAACTTCTCAACTGATGGTGAGCCGCTGCCCGCCTCTGCTTCGATGGAACTAGGTCGTACTGTAATGACTGGTATTCCTTTGGTGATCTTTGATGTGACATTGAACGATCCACCGAAGATTGATTGGGTCGTAGAAATATCTGATGAAACATCTATGGCATCAGTGATGATGCCGCTCTCAAGGCGTACCGCAAGACGACCGCCGATCTCTTTTCCGCGCGCTGATGACGCAATCAGGATCGCAGCGGGATTCTGTGATGCTGCTAGTTGTGCAATCGCATCAACGGCGGCGCCAATTCCATTTTTCTCCAATGCAGAATCTTCGATGACAAATACTTTCGAGATCGAAGTTCCGGAAACTTGGTTTGCAATCGCCTCTCCTGCTCCAGGCGATGCAAGGACGATTCCGTGAACATCGCCGATTCTTTTCGCAAAAGTTGCAAGTTCGCCCGCAGTCTTCGCTACTTTTCCAGCTTCGTGATCGATCAGAACTAATGAGGTCGACATGATCAGACCAATCGCTTCTCTACGAGGAAATCAGCGAGTTTGTTCCCTCCATCACCGGAGTCCTCGACCTTGACACCTTTATCGCGCGGTGGACGGGCTTTAGCTTCAATCACCGAACTCCAAGCTCCACTTTTTCCAACCTCTGAAGCGGAGATTCCTAAATCTGCCAAAGTTCTATTCTCGATGGTCTTCTTCTTTGCGGCCATGATTCCTTTGAATGATGGATAGCGCGGTTCATTGATTTTTTCAATCACGCTAACGACGCAAGGAAATGATGCAGACATCGTCTCAACGCCGCTTTCAGTCATACGCGCAATTTCGACGTTTTTCGCTGCCGCATCGACCTTGACCGAGCCAGCAAAGGTGAGTTGGGCCCAACCCAGTCGCTCCGCGAGCATCGCAGGCACAACGCTCATGCGAGCATCCGTTGATTCGGTGCCGCAGAAGACGAGATCAAATCCACCTTTGGTTATTACTTCTGCCAGGACTTTCGATGTTGCAAGCGCATCAGATCCAGCCAGAGCCAGATCAGTTACCAGCACTCCGTTGTCAGCTCCCATCGAGAGACCTTTTCGAATTGCTTCACTCGCACGATCAGGTCCCATGGAAATCAATGTGATGGTGTGTTCGGGACTCTCTTTTCCTTCATTGAGCGGCTCGACGATGCGAAGCGCTTCTTCGATTGCGTATTCATCAAGATCATTGAGGACAGCATCAACGCTCTCTCGATCAAGCCGGCCATCGACCATCTTCTTCTCTGCCCAGGAATCTGGAACTTGTTTTACGCAGATCGCAATCTTCATAGCGGTCATGCTACTGGTGAGTAATAACTCACTCCACTCGAGCACTTTCTCCCAAGTTCGAAAGAGCGTGGATGGTTGGATATCGAGGTGAGGCCAGCAGACCCGAATCATCTCGGCGCCCATGTCACAGAGGGCGGAACTAACTTCGCGCTCTGGGCTCCTGCCGCTGAATCCGTCGAGCTGTGCTTGATCGATGAGAAAGATGGCGCTCTGCTGGAAACGCGATTCGCGCTAGCCCACCGTGAAGGCCCAACGTGGCATGGATATCTTGCCGGCGTTCGAGCGGGCCAGCGTTATGGCTATCGCGTCTATGGCCCATGGAACCCCGATCAAGGTTGGCGATTCAATCCTGCAAAGATCTTGATCGATCCCTACGCCCATTTACTCGATGGCCACGTCAAATACAGCCCTGAGATTTTTGGACATCACGCAGCTGATGGGTTGGGAACTGGTGACCCCAGAATTCAAGATCACCGCAACTCGCTTGGTTATGTACCGCTGTCAGTTGTGACTGATCATCGACCTCGGCCTATTCATCGTCCGAACCATTCCTGGAAGCGCACGATCATCTATGAAGCGCATGTCCGCGGATTTACTTTGCGCAACGAATCCATCCCGCCCGAAGAGCGTGGTACTTATAAAGCTCTGGGTCATCCCAGCACCATCGACTATCTCCAAAGACTTGGTATTACGGCTCTGGAACTGCTTCCGATTCATCATTCGCTGACCGAAGTTGGAGTGCGCGCGCGAGGAAGGCTCAATCATTGGGGATATAACCCGATCGCTTTCTCAGCACCACATCGAAGTTATGCCGCCACTGCCGATCCGATCAAGGAATTGCAGGATTCGATAGATGCCCTTCACTCAGCTGGCATCGAAGTCTTCCTCGATGTCGTCTACAACCACACCGCAGAGGAAGGAAAATCTGGTCCGACCTATTCCTTCCGTGGAATAGATAACAAGACTTTCTATCGCGGTATCGCCGATGATTTCTATGAAGATGTCACAGGATGCGGAAACACCATCGACACTCGCCGGCCATTTGTTACTCGCATGATCATTGATTCGATGCATTGGTGGACTCAAGTCATCGGTGTTGATGGATTTAGATTCGATCTTGCGACTGCCCTGGCGCGCAATGGCTCGGGCATCGATACTCACGGCCCGTTGATGTCAGCAATCACCTCCGATCCGATCTTGCGCGAACGCAAACTGATCGCAGAACCGTGGGATACCGCTGGGTACGCTCTGGGAGATTTCACGCACCCCTGGCGCGAATGGAACGACGCCTATCGGGATTCGGTTCGACAATTCTGGCTCGCTGATAGCGCCGCTCAAGAAGGTCACGGAGTATCAGAGTTGGCATCGCGACTAGCTGGCTCGAACGACATCTTCTACTACCGAGGACCAACCTCATCGATCAATTTCATCACTGCCCATGACGGTTTTACTCTCCATGACCTGCTCACCTATTCAAAGAAGCGCAACCAACCCAATGGTGAAGATAATCGAGATGGAAACGACAATAACCGATCGTGGAATTGTGGTGTAGAAGGTGAGAGCACCGAGCTAGAGATCAACAAACTTCGTTGCGGACTAAAGAAATCACTTCTTGCAACTTTGCTGCTTTCATCCGGAGTTCCGATGATCACGATGGGCGATGAAGTTTCGCGCACCCAAAGCGGATCAAATAACGCCTATTCCCTTGCCGATGAACTGCCTTGGGATCATCCGGAGAATTTCAATGGTGGTTGGACTCTTCCCTGGCGCCACGATGAAGAGCAATCCGATCTCTTCGAGACTGTCGCTGCTCTCACCCGAATCCGCCTCAGTTATCTCGTTGAGTTAATCGATGAGTTCTTCACCGGAAAATTCGATCCTGCAACCAAACGCAAGGATCTTGCATGGTTCCATCGTGATGGACTGGAGATGACCCAACACACCTGGCAAGACAACTCAATTCGATATCTAGCGCTTTGTATTGATGCGAGCCACAAACAAGGTCTTTATTTGATTCTCAATAGCGATCATGATTCTCACGAATTCACTCTGCCCAATGCGACATGGGGTGATTCGTTCCGATCAGTCTTTGATTCCACGGCGAAGATCGCCGAATTCAATCCAGCGCTGAAACGACCCAGCGATACAACAACTGTGGCAGCGCACAGCATTCAAGTCTGGCTTGTGAATCGCTCCGCTACTTGACTTTAAACATGACCGTCACCGTCGAGGTGATGGTTTTTTCAATTGTCGATGTGTCATAGAACCCACCGGCAGATGTATCGGTTGAATCTGGCGAGGTGACCTGGAACGGACCGGAGCGGACGCTCATCACCGATCCGACTTTTCCACCTGTTGCCTCCACGATCGCTTTGGCGCGAACTTGGGCATCTTCCATCGCCTGTTTCAATAGTTCTGGGCGGAGTTCACTTAACTTTGAGACGTAATACTGCGGACCATAATTGGAAACGCTGACGCCCGTTGCTAGAAGCGAACCGATTCCTTGACTCAATTTTGCAACTCTTTGGACATCGCCGGTGCGAACAGTGATCATCCGTGATGCTCGATAGGCAACGACTCTTCCCGTGCTAGAACCATTGACATATTCCTCCTGCGGATAGGCGGAGGCAGAACCCAATTCAATTTCAGATGATGGAACACCGCCATCAGTGAGATAACGTGTTACGGAATCGACTGCAGCGTTCACTTTTGTGATCGCTTCGCTCTGTGTCGGTGCAAGTCTCTCTGCATTCAATGGCCAGACAGCTTTATCTGCAGTCGCTTGAACTTTGGCAGAACCAGTGACGGTAATTCCTTCACCCGCACGCGATGCAAATCCGCTTCCAACCTGATTCAACCCCAGACCCATGGCGATTGCGATGATTGCGGCGGAGATGATTAGTGGATAACTCTTCGCTGAATTATTTCCTTCATTCATACCGAGAGCCTAGCAAGGTATCGCTCTTCTCCATCAGCAATCGCGCGTCGATAGCACTCAAGATCCTCATCCCAGGGTTTGCCAAGCACCTTCTCAATTTTCGCGACGATATCGCTCTCAGATTTCAAATCACGAATAAGTCCGGTCAATTGGTGCTCGCTGACCATCACATCCCCATGCGGACCGATGCTTGCTCGAAAGATTCCCATCTCAGGAACGAACATGAATAAGGAACCATCCAGGCCTTGCGCACAAGACTCATATATTTCAAATCTCAAGTAGTGCCAGCCAGATAACTCACTTGCAATTTTCGAAGCTGTACCAAGTGGGCCGCGCCAGTTGATTGTTGTCCATTGGGTCGATGGCGCCAGTGGTTGTGAACGCCAATTCATCTCCACTGGAAAACCGAGAATGTTTGAAATGGTCCACTCGACATGTCGGATGACAGCCTTCGGCGCGGAATAGATGGTCAACGTTCCATTGCTGGCGCCGATCCCGATCGGATCAAGTCGGTTCATCGAAACGGTGTTACGTGGTGTCATTGCAGCTCCCTGGTAGGCAAGCCGCACCTTCTTTATTGGTGCGACCTTCCCCAGTCCGCCAATAAATTCGATTCTCGAATAATCGAGGAGCGCGATTCTGCCCCTGCTTTTTCGCCACCACAAGCCCGAATTTCCCGCTCAGTTCGCGCTCACGATCGCCACTTTCTCATCTCTGGCCAAGCAGGTAGGCTCAGCGCTAGTCCAACGCTTATCTGTACCCGTTTGCTTGCTTCACGCTTGATTCGGTCGAGAGAACGGAACGACTGGCAGGCGCGAAATTCTCGTCTGTCCCATTTCAAAACCGAAGGAAATAGCTCAATGGCAACAGGCACAGTTAAGTGGTTCAACTCTGAAAAAGGCTTCGGCTTCATCGCCGTAGACGGTGGCGGACAAGATGTATTCGTCCACTACTCAGCAATCCAGGGTTCCGGTTACAAGTCCCTCGAAGAGGGTCAGTCAGTTTCGTTCGAAGTCGTCCAAGGTCCTAAGGGTCCTCAGGCCGATCAGGTCGTTCCTAACAAGTAACCCACTAACGTGAATGGAAGGCCTCGGGGAAACCCGGGGCCTTCTTACTTTCCTGCCTTCTCTTTGGCCGCCGCAATCGCCTTTGCAGGAGAAAGATCTTTGCCCGTCTTCCACGCATCAAGATATTTCCATGGATAAAGAACGCCACGTCTGATCTTCCAATCTCCCGGTGCAGTCGGATAAGAAATTCCAAAGTGCAGATGCGGTGCCGTTCCACGCGCACTTCCTGTGGAGCCAACTTCTCCTAATTTCTGCCCCGCAGTGACCTGAACACCCGGCGCAATTCCTACTTCGACTTTTGAAAGATGAGAACCGTAATAGCGCACTCCATCATCACCAATAATTGACACTGACAATCCTCCGCGATCTTGACCAAGATTGGTCTTGCCGCTCCAGATGTCTTTGAGATTGACATCTTCAACGATGCCGTTGATCGGCGCAACAAATGCGCAACCTTTCTTTGCTTGAATATCCGTGGCTGGATAGTCGTGATGGAACCTTGTGTATTTCACGGCACAATCCGCAACAGGAAAAACATAGATCGGCATAGCGCTGGAAGGCTGAATGCCGGAAATGAGGACTAAAGCGGAAATCAAGATTCGGGGAAAGAATCGCATCGAGAAAAGGTAGCAAGCGCGCCGATGATTCCCACGGATTACACGCTAGTTCCTCACATCTTCTTCCCTTACATTTTCCTGAAAGATCACGCTCTCTACCCTCCTTCTCGTGTTCCAACGCCGGATTCTCATCACTGTGATTTCGGCGCTCTTCATTCTCCCGTCCACCTTTCAAATCAACATTTCACTCGCTGCAGAATTCACCGAAATCAAGAATTGCATCAATATCAAGACTGGCAAAGCGCGCTACGTTAACAATGGGACAACAAAATGCAGAACTGGCGAGAAGTTGGTCTTCATGGTCATACCACTTCCCAATGCTGAGGAACTTTCTATCGTTCATACCGGAATTGGCGCGCCAAGAAATTTCATTCTTGGTCATGACGGTGATTTCTATATCGACACCGGAGCAAATCAGATTTATGGCCCGCGCAGCAATGGGATTTGGGGTAGGCCCATCAATCTTGTTGGAGCAAGCGGAGCGAAAGGTGAGAAAGG
>CAZGMF010000027.1:0-2835 GCA_964526795.1 uncultured Clavibacter sp. | reverse complement strand
TACTACGGATCTTTCTATGACACCGGAACTGTAACTCTTTCGGCAAATACCGCTACGGCTGTGCCTTTGAGAGTTACTGACTTTTCCAATGGAATCTCAGTAGAAAAAGACGCATTTAACTCGCCTACGAAGATTCGTTTCCAGTACGCCGGCAAGTACAACATCGCGTTCTCACTTCAACTGTCAAAAAGTGACGCTGGAACTGATGTGACCAGTATTTGGCTATGCCAGGGAAGTGGCGCCGGAACGTGCAGTAATGTTTCGTGGAGTTCGACCGATATTGTCCTTATTGGAAATAGTGACCGCCAAGTCGCTGCCTGGAATTTTTTCGTCAATCCAGCGGCAAACGACTATTTCCAACTCATGATTTCCCCAGGAACCAGCACAAACACCTCGATACTTTCCGTCGGAACTCAATCAAGTCCCGCAAGGCCTGAAATCCCAAGCACGATCTTGACCGTCAACCAAGTTGGGTAGGAAAACTTGACCTAACCATTGGGAAGAACGATTGTCTTGATTTCACCTGCGAGGGGCTCTTCCGACAGAAGTCCTGGAACTTCACTAAGACCCACGATGTGCGTCATCAGTGGGGCTAATTCGAGCTTTTCAGATGAAACTAATTCAACTGCTTTGCCATGAACCGTGGATCCTGTGAAAACTCCTTGGATCCGAACTTGGCGAACGAAAATATCAAATGGAACGATTTCAAACTTCTCGTGTTGAGGCATTACTCCGAAGAGAATCACTTTTCCTCCTCGACGAACTATGTCAAGCGATTGTTGAAGTGTTTCACTTTTGCCCGCACATTCAATGACGACATCAAACCCGCCAGGAGCAACACCGCTCTTTCCAGAATATTTCTCGTGAGAGTTTAGACCGGTCGGATCGATGGTGTGAGTAGCGCCAAATGACTCTGCCATGTCCCGACGCACTTTCTGTCGAGTGGAGAGAAGAATGACATCAGCACCTGCAAGTTTCACGAGTTGGACCATGATTTGTCCGATCACGCCACCACCGATGATTGCCACTTTGTCTCCTGGCCTTATTTCGGCGAGATCAATTCCTTGGATACAACAAGCAATAGGTTCACAAAAAGCGCCGAATTTTGGATCAATGTTCTTTGGAAGTGCGAAGAGTTGGCTTTCATTTACCGCAACATGATTGGCCAAACCGCCGTTCCTATTGACGCCGTGAGCTTTATTGTTTTCACAGAGATTTACTATTCCCATATCGCAATACATACACGTTCTGCAGGCGATATTTGGATTGACGTTTACCCGATCCCCGACTTTGAACTTCCCAGACGTTGCGGCAACTTCCACGATTCCAGAGAACTCGTGCCCCAAAACGACCGGATAGTTAGCCGGATATGTCCCATGAAGAATGTGTCGATCGCTGCCACAGATTCCTGCGGCTTCGACTTTGATCAAGGCCTCGCCATTGGCCAATTCATCGATAGGTATTTCCTTGGTACTAATCGAATTAACGGCATCAAGGACTACTGCTTGCATCATCTCTTCCTCTCTTCATTATTTTCAGCCTCAAAAGTGTGTGATTCGGTGCTGGTTCTTACAGCGATATTGGAGAGATGTACGACTTCCCGATGGATCCCTTGTCGAACTCGGAGAAGAGTTCAGGACCTTTGCTGATGGGTACCGACTTATTGGTGAATTTGGCGAGGCTGATCTCTTGTTCTGATGCCAGCGCAACAAGATCCTGCAACTCTGGGAAACTGAAAACCCAAGCACCGGTGATTGTCAATTGCTTTTCTATGACGTGAAGTTCCGTTTCGATATTTGTATACCCTTTTCCAAATCCAATCAGCACGACTCTCCCCCAAAGCCCGGCTGCTTCAATCGCTGTAATTCGGCCTTCTGGTGCGCCCGTGTAATCGATCGCGAGATTGACTCCTTGACCCTTTGTTAATTCAGTAACTCGCTTCAAAACATCTTCGCTTCTGGCATTAATAGCGACTTCCACTCCAAAATTGAGAGCATGTTTACAGCGCTCATCGGAGATATCGACGCCGATCACTCTCGCTCCGGCCCGAGATGCAAAGTAAGCGCCGGCAAGTCCAACTGGTCCGAGTCCAACGCAGAGCACGGTCTCTCCACCTCTGAGATGACCCCGCTGCAAGGAGTAATAACCAGTTGAAGCACCACAGGTGTAGAAGGCGCCATCTTGATAGGAGATATTGTCAGGGAGCACGACACAATCTTTTGCTCGAGCAGGCATGAACTCGGCATAACCACCTTGGATATGGCCACCATAGATTTCCTTTTGGGGGCAATGCATATCCCAACCCTTTCGACAATTGGAACAATGCCCGCAACCAGAAATGTGGGCCACCGCTACTCGATCTCCGACTTTGAGATGCCGAACAGAAGATCCAACTTCTACAACCTGACCACATGGTTCATGGCCTGGGATCATGTCCGGCGAAAACTTGAGACCGAAGATTCCTGCTTCTTTCTCCGCCCGGCTTGGAGTATAGAAAAGGTGTAAATCACTGCCACAAAGTCCAGCAGCTTTCATTTCCAGTAATACTTCATCTTCGCGAATTTGCGGGAGCGGCAAATCAATCAGATCGATCTTCTTCTCACCTAAAAACAGCATCGCCTTCATATGTCCCCCTGACGAAGTTTTTCCAACTTAATCAATGATTCTCCATTCAAATCAGATGTGCAATGGAGTCAGAAAGAAAAGACTTGTCGGACAAGTCTTGGGAGTATTGAGTCTTATCAAAGGTTGACTTACTCTTTCCTTACATGACTCAGAATTTTGAATTAGCTTGGCAAAGTCAACTCCACCAAATTTGGATAGACAACGGTGTAC
>CAZGMF010000026.1:0-16391 GCA_964526795.1 uncultured Clavibacter sp. | reverse complement strand
CAAGTTCGACTTCTCGGCCTTGGAACCACAGCAGGAATCATCGTGCAGGCCTTGATTTTGTTGCCTTTCATTCGGAGCACAGGTGTATCACTTCGCCCATCCTGGAAATGGCGCGGATTGGGAATGAGGAGATCACTCTCTCTTGGAAGTTGGACCCTTCTCTCTTTATTGATCTCACAATTGGGATTTCTTGTCACCGTCAATCTTGCAACTCGTGCCGGTGTGAGCGCTGCAGAAACAGGAGCGACTTTTGGAGCGGGATATACCCCTTATGCCAATGCTTACTTGATCTTGCTTCTTCCACATTCAATTATTGCGATATCGGTTGTGACCGCGATTCTCCCCTCGCTATCCAATCTTGTTATTGATAAGAGATTTAGCGAGATAGAAACTCGAATCGCTAAATCTCTCCGACTTATTGCAATTCCTATTGTTTCTGCCACAACTTTCTTTCTCTTCTTTGGACCTGAGATTGCGCGCTCGATCTTTTTTGGAATAGACCAGAAAAGCGCCACCTATCTAGGCCAGATTTTGGCTGCCTTTTCTCTCGCCGCAATTCCACTCGCTATAAATCTGGTAGGGACTCGCACTTTGAACGCTTTCGAAAACACCAAATTGCAAGCTCTTTCAAATGGCGTGATAAATCTCGTTGCTGTGCTGATCTCTCTCTTCTGCTCCTTCTATCTCCCTGCTGATCGAGTTGTTATCGGCCTAGCTCTTGCATTTACAGTAAGTTATTGGATTGGTTTGTGGATCACTGACATCTATGTCTCCCGTTTCCTAAAGAAGCGAGTTTTGACCAGCCAATTACCGTTCTATTTCAAACTCTTCCTAATCGCGGTTTTTTCCTATGGCATCGTCAGGCTCATCACAGGATGGATAGATCCTTTGTGGAATATCGCCAGCTTGGCTGTGGTTCTATTGACCGCAGTTGGGCTTTATCTCACCATCGCTCGTGCGCTGAAGATTGATGAGGTTTCCCAAACATTGAAGTTCTTTTTGCGAAGGTAAGGTGCGCTTGTGAGTATTGATACAGAGAAGATCCACGATGTAGTGATTGTGGGCTCTGGGCCTGCCGGTTACACCGCAGCGATCTATGCCGCGCGTGCCCAATTAGCACCGATTATTTATGAAGGCTCAGTTACTGCTGGTGGCGCTCTGATGAATACCACTGAGGTTGAGAATTTCCCTGGGTTTGAAAAGGGAATCATGGGCCCTGATCTGATGGATCAGATGCGCAAACAAGCCCAACGTTTTGGCGCTCATCTCGTCACCGATGACATCACGGAGATGAAACTTGATGGTGAGATAAAGATCTTAAAAGATGGATCAGAGAATGTTCTCCGAGCCCGATCTGTCATCTTGGCCATGGGAAGTGCCTACAAAGAAATTGGTTTACCAAATGAAAAGCGGCTCTCTGGGCGTGGAGTTTCTTGGTGTGCAACCTGCGATGGTTTCTTCTTCCGTGAACAGAAGATCGCAGTTGTCGGTGGCGGAGATTCGGCGATGGAAGAGGCCAATTTCCTCACTAAGTTTGCGTCCTCGGTAACAATCATCCACCGTCGCGAAGATTTAAGAGCATCAAAGATCATGGCTGAGCGTGCTCGATCAAATCCCAAAATTATTTTCATTTTCAATACCGAAGTTACGGATGTCCTTGGTGAAGATAAAGTCATCGGGTTGAAGTTGAAGAATCGCCAGAGCGGTGAGGAGAAGATTGAAGATTTCACCGGACTCTTTGTGGCGATCGGACATCTCCCAAGAAGTGAGCTCGTCACCGGTCAAGTAACTACCAATTCAGAGGGTTATGTCCTCGTTGATGGCCGTTCCAGTCGGACCAACCTCAAAGGTGTTTTTGCTTGCGGAGACCTCGTTGATTTCACCTATCGACAAGCGATTACTGCCGCCGGATCAGGATGTCAGGCCGCTCTTGATGCCGAGCGATTCTTGGCCGGCCACTAGAGTTCCGATTTGGAATTGAAGAGAACCAGTAGATACAAGGGAGAAGAAAGTCGATGGCAACAGAGAAGGTAACGGCAGCCAATTTCGCCGATGTAGTTCTGAAAAGTCCAACCCCGGTCTTGGTTGATTTTTGGGCTGAGTGGTGCGGCCCTTGCCGGGCTGTAGGCCCGATCTTGGAGGAGATCTCCAATGAACACGGTAGCAAGATCAAAATCGTCAAGCTTAATACTGACGAAGAGGGCGCAATCGCGATGAAATATGGAATCAACTCGATTCCTACGATGAATGTCTTTGTTGGAGGCCAGGTCGTGAAGAGCATCGTTGGTGCTAAACCAAAACCAGCGTTGTTACGCGACCTCGCTGAATACATCAACTAATGATCAAGCCCGGCGATCGCGGGGATCTGGTCACTGTTGTGACCAATACTCTCCATCGCCTCGGTTTGTTGTCTGCCCCAACCTCTCAATTCGATAGCGCCGCGCAAGGTGCGGTCCGTGCATTCCAACAGGAGCGCGGACTAACGGTTACAGGTCAAGTCGACACTGCAACAGAACGAGCATTGGAGGAGGCGCGCTGGAAACTTGGTGATCGCTCCCTTTCTCTCACCTCTCCCATGATGCGCGGTGATGATGTAGCAACACTCCAGAGTCGCCTGGTCGATATGGGTTTTGATCCTCGCCGTGTTGATGGAATCTACGGACCAAATACGGAACAAGCTGTGCGAGATTTCCAGAAATCCGTTGGTGTGCCAATTGATGGAATTTGTGGTCCAGGCACTGTGATTGCGCTAATGCGATTGATGCGCACTGTCACCGGTGGCGCGCCAACAGAACTTCGCGCCCAAGCCACTCGCGAGAAACGTGGCCCGGCACTGGCCGACAAAGTAGTTGTTTTGGACCCAATCTTTGATCCGGAGTTTGGCGACATTGCCTTTGATATCGCGGGAAAGATTGAAGGACGATTGATTGCTCTTGGTGTTTCCGTTGTAGTGACTCGAGGAGCGCATTCACATCCCACGGAAAGTGAGCGCATATCTCTTATCAATCAGAGTGAGGCTGATCTTGTTATCACTCTGGGAATGGATCGGTATTTGAATGAGAAAGCACATGGCGTTGCCACATTTTTTTATGGCAGTGATCCTCACGGAGTTCATTCTCTTGTTGGCGAAAGATTTGCAACATTAGTGCAACGTGAGATTTGCGCTAGAACTGATCTGCTTAACAATCGAACGCACGCAAAAACTTGGGACATATTGCGGCTAACAAAGGCTCCCTCTGTCCGAATTGATATCGGGTACATTTCCAATCCGCGCGATGCGCAACGTCTCAACGATGGCAGTTTTCGTGACACTCTTGCCGAAGCGCTCGTGATTGCGATCCAGCGGCTCTATCTCTCGGCTCAAGAAGATGCCAAAACTGGAACATTGCGTATTGAGGATTTGAGGAAGGCAGGAATTCGTCGATAGTAACGCCGCACCATTTCACTGTGGCAGAATTACCGGATGACTAACGATGCGGTAGAGCGCTTTCGAACGCACGCTCCCGAAAATCTGCAAGAAAGATTTGCCCATCGCGCTGCTCATATGAAACCTAGCGAAATCCGCTCGCTTTTCGCTGTTGCTTCACGTCCTGAGATCGTCTCCCTCGCAGGTGGAATGCCAAATCTTTCCGCAATTCCCATGGGAATGATGGCTGAGATTGTCGAGAAATTGGTTCGTGAGCATGGTCAAGAAGCCCTCCAGTATGGAAGCGGTCAAGGCCATCCGAAACTTCGGGAACAGATCTGTGATGTGATGGCGCTTGAAGGTATCCGTGCAAATCCCGATGACATCTTGGTGACAACTGGTTCACAGCAAGCGCTCGATTTGATCTCTCGAATCTTCATCGATCCCGGTGATGTTGTCCTTGTTGAAGCACCTTCCTATGTCGGTGCTTTAGGAACTTTCTTCCAATATGAAGCAGATGTCGTTCACGTTGAGATGGATGAGAATGGATTGATACCTGATGCACTCCGTCAGGCCATCAAGACCGTTCGGTATCAAGGTAGGAAGATCAAATTCCTCTATCTCATTCCAAACTATCAGAATCCTGCTGGAGTCCTCCTCTCCGCAGATCGCCGGACTGAGATTCTGGATATCTGCCGAAGCGAGAAAATCTTCATCGTCGAGGACAACCCTTATGGCCTCTTGGGATTTGATCGACCATCTCCCAACGCAATGCGCGCCGAAGATTCGGAGAATGTGATCTATCTCGGATCATTTTCCAAGACCATCGTGCCTGGATTTCGCGTGGGTTGGGCCCTTGTGCCCCAAGCGCTGCGCGAGAAGTTGGTGATTGCATCAGAGTCATCGATTCTCTGTCCTTCTAACTTCTCCCAGATGGCGATTTCAAGCTACCTCGCCCACCAACCTTGGCGCGACCAGATCGCCAGTTTCTGTCAGTTATACAAGGCCCGTCGCGATGCGATGCTGGAGTCCCTTGATGCGCATTTCCCAAAGAGCGCTACCTGGACGAAACCTCAAGGTGGTTTTTATGTTTGGGTAACGCTGCCTCCAGAGATCGATACAAAGGCGATGATGCCCAAGGCGATTGTTGCCAAAGTTGCTTATGTTCCCGGGACCGCTTTTTATGCTGATGGTTTTGGAAGTTGGTCGATGCGACTTTCCTACTGCCACCCAACTCCAGAACGTATTCGCGAAGGAATTAAGGCTTTAGGCGGAGTGGTTGAGCAAGAAATTGAGCGTCGTTCTATTTCGTAATCTTTCCTACGATTCTCTGCAGGTCTTGACCATCTGCAAATTCGATCTGAATCTTTCCACCGCTCTTCCCACCTTTGACTGATACCCGAGTATCAAGGGCTCCTTCGAGCCTCTCTTCTAGCTCGAGATATTTGCTGAAACCTGTTCCACTCTTTCTGCCGGCACTCTTCTTACCTGCATTGCCTGAAGCGATCAGTTCTTCGGTTGCACGCACGCTCAAACCTTCAGCAATAATTTTGTTAGCTAATCGCTCGATCTCAGTTGAATCACTTAAACCTAGTAGAGCACGTGCATGACCTGCACTCAAAGTTCCTGCAGCTAATTTCTTCTGGACCGATGTCGGTAAGTTGAGAAGACGGAGAGTATTGGTGATGACTGGACGCGACTTGCCTAACTTCGAAGCCAATTCATCATGCGTCAATCCAAAATCAGTCAACATCTGGTTGTAAGCGGCGGCTTCTTCCAAAGAATTCAGATTGCTGCGATGGATATTTTCCACCAAAGCTTCGCGAAGTAGTTCTGCATCATTAGTCGCTCTGATGATGACTGGAATCGTTGATAAACCAGCAAGTTTTGCCGCTCGTAGCCGTCGCTCTCCCATGATCAATTCATATCGACCATCACCCACTCGACGGACAACAGGTGGTTGGAGGATTCCAATCTCTCGAATTGAAGCGGCCAATTCTCGAAGTGATTCATCATCAAAGACTGATCGTGGCTGCTTTGGGTTTGGTTGAATTGAATTGATTGAAACTTCTCCTCGATCGGCAATCGGTGTTTCAACTCCCGTGAGTTTGATCGGGGTTGGAATCAGCGAATCCAGATTCCTGCCTAATCCTCCTTTTCTAGCGCTCATCAACCCACCTCAGAATTTCTGATACTTGGAGCTCCACGATGTGCAATCTCTCGAGCAATCAATCCATATGCTTCGGCGCCATTGGAGTTTGGATCGTATGTCATAACAGTTTGACCATACGATGGTGCTTCTGAGACGCGAACAGCGCGCGGGATTGGGATGTCAATTAGTTGTGCTGGATAGTGTTTTCGCACCTCTTCGGCAACATCATTTGCTAGACGTGTTCTTCCATCAAACATTGTTAAGACAATAGTTGATAACGAAATCCGCGGATTGAGATGTTCTTGAATTAATGAAACAGTGTGAAGAAGTAGCGAGAGACCTTCGAGAGAGTAGTACTCACATTGAATCGGTATTAATAACTCATCGGCTGCAACAAGTGCATTGATTGTTAATAAACCTAAACTTGGTGGACAATCGATAAAGACATAGTCATAACGTTCACCATTGTTTGTTGCATCAAGAAGAAAAGTTGTTAAAGCTTTTTTCAATCGCATTTCGCGAGCCACAAGTGGCACAAGTTCTACTTCTGCATTTGCTAGTGATTGATTTGCGGGGGCAACAAGCAAATGTGGAAAACCTGGAACTTTAAGGAGAACATCGGCCAGAGCGCGATCTTTTGTGATGACTTCATAGATGCCATCGACATCATCGCGGGGAACTCCAAAGGCGGTGCTGGCATTGCCTTGGGGATCAAGGTCGATGACCAAGGTTCGAAGGCCCCCCATGGCCAGAGCCGCGGCGAGATTGACTGCGGTGGTGGTCTTCCCGACCCCACCCTTTTGATTGGCCACAGTAAAGACCCGAGTTGTGATGGGGCTTGGCATGGGTTCACGAAAGCGCTTGGTGCCGATAACTTTTCGCGGCGCTAATGTTTCACGTGAATCACTCACGCCTGCTAGTTAACCAGCCTTACTTATCGCAACCACGCGACCGCTCGGCAAGTCATCAAGATTTATCCCAGTATTGATCTCTTTAAGTTCCAGCGCTGCCCCTTGAGGAAGAGTGAGACCGGCAATCTCCCCTTCAACCGAGGCTCCTTTGATCGCTAAGAGTTGCCCGCCTGGTTTGACCAGGTGCCACGTGCTCTCCAATAACCGAGGCAGCGGTGCAAGTGCGCGAGCGGTGACATAGTTGTAAGTGGTCCGAACCTTCTCGGCTTTCGATTTCAATGTGGTGACCTGTTTTGTTAGGCCGAGCTCCGCCAAGGTTTCATTAAGGAACTGGGCTCGCCGTGGAATCGGCTCTATCAAGGTTATTGATAGTTCAGGTCTTGCTAAAGCAATCACAATTCCTGGCAGGCCCGCCCCTGAGCCGACATCGGCAAGGGTCGCCCTCTGCCCTTCAGGTAGGAGGGTTGTGACCGGTATGCAGTTCTCGATATGACGCTCCCAGATTCGATCGGCCTCCCCAGGCCCGATTAACCCCCACTCAATTCCTCTGCTCGCCAAGATCTCAGCAAAAAGGAGGGCTCGCTTCGCTTCACCTTGAAAGAGGGTTTGGGCCCTCGTTTCACGTGAAACGCTCAGTTGGGCATCACCACAACACAGCGATCAGGATCTTCCCCCTCTGATTCGCTCGTTAGCCCGAGTCGTTGGATCGTGTCGTGGATGATCTTCCGCTCAAAGGCGTTCATAGGGCTTAATTTGATCGACTTCCCGCCAGATTTAACCTCTTCAGCAATCTCTTCAGCCATCTTGGTTAGGGCGCTCTTTTTATCCGTTCGAAAGCCCCCAATATCAAGCATGAGCCGTGAGCGCTCTCCTGTTGAGGTTTGGACAGCCAGTCGGGTTAGTTCTTGGAGGGCATCAAGGACCTCCCCCTCCCGACCAACGAGATGGTTGAGCTCTCCGCCCTCAATCGAGAGAGAGGCTCGTTCATTCTCGACCCCAATCTCGATATCACCATCAAGATCGGCGATATCAAGGAGCCCTTCGAGGTAGTCGGCTGCAATATCCCCTTCCTCCTCAAGGCGCTCGGCTAATGGCCGGTTCTCGCTCTTTTCAGGGTCCTTTTTTTCAGTCTCTTCGCTCAGCTCACCCTGGTTCGATTTCTTACTCATTTTTCCTCCGTTTTGCCCCTATTTGAGGCGATTAATCCTTTTTGCGCTTTTTCTTCTTTTTCGGCTGGGCTCGCTGCCCTTTTTGCTCCGGTGAAGTGTTGGGGTCAGTCGCTACTCCGCCACCGTTAGTTGAACTATTGGGTTGATCTCCAAATCCGCCCCTTTTTGCTTTCTTTGCTTGTAACTCTTCCCAGGCGGGTGAGCCTGGCGCTGGATTTCTTTTGATCACATAGAACTGTTGTCCCCAAGTCCAGAGATTTGTCGTAGACCAATAGATCAAAACTCCAATTGGAAAGTTCACTCCTGAAACCGCGAAAATTAATGGAAAGAGATACAACATGATCTTTTGTTGCTGCAACATCATGTTGTTTGATGAATCAAGTTTTGGCATTCCTTTGACCATCAATTGTCTTTGGGTAGTAAAAGTAGTGATTGACATCAAAGCGATTAAGAGAACGGTTACCAACTTTACGGTGCTATTTGAAGTGCCCAAGAATGTTTGAGAAATCGGTGCACCGAAGAATTTTGCTTGTGCCGCCTGTGCTGCAAGCTCAGGGGTGAGTAAGCCTCGACCTTGGGGGACTTTTTTGCCTATTCCGTTAAGAACTGTGAAGAGCGCAAAGAAGATTGGTGCTTGGGCCAGAATTGGAAAGCATGATGCAAGGGGATTGGTCTTATGCTCTTTGTAGAGCTTCATAAGTTCTTCGGATTGTTTCTGGCGATCATCCTTGTACTTTTGTTGAATTTTCTTCATTTCTGGTTGCAGTGCGGTTAGCGCACGCTGAGATTTAATTTGTTTGACAAACAATGGAATAAGAATTGTTCGAATCATGATCACAAGCCCAATGATTGACAGACTCCATGTCACACCACTGCTAGCGCCGAAGACTGGAGAGAGTGCTCGATGGATAACCACCATAACTCCGGAGACAATCCAATAAAGCGGATCTAATATCGCACCCATCTACTTGACCCCTTTCAAAGCCATTGAATTACGCTGCTTTTTCACTTGGATTGAATGGTTGAGGAGATTGAGGTTCATTATTTCCGGCACATAATCCACCCCACCGTGGCTCCAGGGATTACATCGAAGTACTCGCCAAGCGCCCATAATGATTCCAAATAGCCCATACCCTTTGATCGCATCAAAGGTGTATTGAGAACAAGATGGGTAGTACTTGCACCGCGGCGCCATCATTGGTGCTATCAATTTCTGCCATAGGAGGATCAGGGCAAGAAATGGTGCGGTGATGATTCTCATGCTTGCACCGATTTCTTCTCGCTTTTATCTTTCAAACTTTTGAATAATTGGGGAATTTCTATCTCTGCTGAAGGATCTTTTTTTGCACGTACCACAACGAAAGACTGGTGAGGAAGAATAGAAATCGAACCTCGTACCGCGTGACGAAGTTGTCGAGCGATGCGGTGACGTTTGACTGCGCCACCAAGATTGCGAGAGACGATGAAACCGATTTTAGGATTTGTTAGATTTGAATCTTTTAGAAGATAACCGATGAGGGAATCTGTCGACACTTTCATTCCAGACCGAGTGGTGCGCGCGAAATCCTCACGAGAAGTGAGTCGGTTGATGGTCGCTAGCACGCTGAAGGTTTCCCTTTCTTAAGAGGATTCTTAAGTGGGGTTAAGTAGAAGCTGAGATGCGTGCGCGCCCTTTTGCACGGCGGCTCGAGAGCACTGCTCGTCCACCACGGGTCGCCATTCGAGAACGGAAGCCATGCTTCTTCGCGCGGCGTCGGGTATTGGGTTGGAATGTCCGCTTCATGGGGTTATCTCCTTAGAAAAGTCCCACAGGACTGTAGGTAAGCCGTTGATCGTGGTGATCGTTGAGCCCTACAGAACGCGAGAGCAGGGGGTAAAGGTAGCGAGCACATTTGCTTTATGGAAATTTGTGGATAACCCCTTGCTTTTCTGAGATGGAGGGCTTACTTTCCGCCCTTATCCACAGACCATCCCGTTTTTTGAGGGGTTTGAAGGGTAAAGAAGAGGTTTAGACCACAGCCTGTGGATAACTTTGTGGAGAAGGGTGGATAGTTCGTGGCAACCGCAACGCAAGAGCTAGAAGAGCTCTGGGGAGAGATTGTTCGATCCATCTCCCAAGACTCCCCCCAAAATCGCGCTTTTCTCACTTTGACTAAACCTCTGGGTTTATTGAAAGGTGAAGGTGGGTCCAACCTTTTAATCGCAGCCCCCAACATCTTCGCAAAGGATGTTTTAGAAAGTCGGCTCCGCCCAGCGCTCAATGAGGCCCTCTCGGCCAAGTTAGGCGAGAAGATCAATATCGCAGTCACAGTTGATGAAGCACTTGATGCTCCTATGGCCGACCTCAGTGTTGTTGAAGTGGAGTTTGAGTCCCCCCGAGCAGGGACTGGACGTCAAGAGCCCGTTGTTGGCCCTCAAGAAGTCTCTCAACTCAATCCTCGATACATCTTTGAAACCTTCGTTATTGGTGCCTCTAATCGATTCGCCCATGCGGCTGCTGTTGCTGTAGCGGAGGCGCCAGCTAAGGCTTATAACCCGCTCTTTGTTTATGGTGAATCTGGTCTTGGAAAGACGCATCTTCTTCACGCTATTGGGGCATATGCCAAAGAGTTAAAACCTGGTCTTCGGGTCCGTTATGTATCGTCAGAAGAATTCACAAATGATTTCATCAATTCGATTCGTGATGATAAATCTTCGGTTTTTCAGCGTAGATACCGCGATTTGGATGTTTTGTTGGTGGATGACATTCAGTTCCTTGAGAATAAAGAGCGAACCCAAGAGGAGTTCTTCCATACTTTCAATACTTTGTATAACGCCAATAAACAGATTGTCATCTCTAGTGACCGACCACCGAAGCAACTCACGACATTGGAAGATCGACTTCGAAGTCGATTTGAATGGGGTCTGATTACAGATATCCAACCGCCTGAATTAGAGACTCGTATCGCGATCCTTCGTCGTAAAGCCTCGCAAGATAAGTTGAAAGCTCCTGATGAAGTTTTGGAGTACATTGCAAGCAAAATTTCGACAAATATCCGTGAGCTTGAAGGTGCATTAATTCGCGTTACCGCTTTTGCTTCATTAAATCGTCAACCGGTAGATATGACTCTGGCTGAGATTGTTTTGAAGGATCTTATTGTTGATGAAAGTGTTCCGGAAATAACAGCCAACATCATCATGGCCCAAACTGCGGCATATTTCAGTCTCACTATTGATGATCTTTGTGGGACCTCTCGAAGCCATGCTTTCGTCAACGCTCGACAGATCGCGATGTACCTCTGCCGTGAGCTGACAGAGTTGTCTCTACCCAAAATTGGCCAGACATTTGGGGGCCGAGATCACACCACGGTTATGCACGCGGATCGAAAGGTGCGAACTTTGATGGCGGAACGGCGTTCCATCTTCAACCAAGTCACAGAGTTGACCAATCGGATCAAACAACAGGCAAAGTCGTAGGTTGGGGATAACCTGTGGATATAACTGGGTATAAAAGGGTGAAGGTTGTGGGTTTTAGAAATACCGGAGCGAAATCAATTACCGTCCACAAGAAATCAACAGTGTTGATGGATGGATATTCAGCCCCGACCTGCGTTTTCTCCATTTACCCACAGAGAGAGCGTTTGGTTACTACTACTAACTTTAAATATGAAATCTCTTCCCAAACGAACCCAACTACATTCCCACAAAAATCTCAAAGTAGAGAAAATAGATAGGCTCACAATTATGAAATTCACTGTCGATAGCTCAGTACTCACCGATAGCGTCCAATGGGTATCACGAAGCCTCTCCACTCGCCCAATCATGACTGCGTTACTCGGGATTGTTATCGATGTTGATGGGGATGTGACACTCTCAGCATCTGATTTAGAGACTTCAGCAAAATCCTCTTTTAAAGCCGAGATTAAAGAAAAAGGTCGAGTTCTGGTTCCAGGGCGACTTCTGGCTGAGATTTCACGCTCTCTTCCGAATAAACCAACCACATTCACACTCGACGGTAATCGAGTCCAGGTTAATTCCGGATCGGCGAAATTCGCTCTTCCCACACTCCCATTAAATGAATATCCCAACCTTCCAAAACTACCCAACACTTCAGGGATGATCGCGAGCGATATCTTCGCAACCGCTGTCAACCAAGTAGCCATCGCTGCAGGTCGTGATGATTCGCTTCCAACATTGACAGGAATTCATATCGAGGTGAACAAAAACACGATCACAATGGCTGCAACCGATCGTTACCGTCTTGCTGTAAGAGAAATCCCTTGGACGCCCACAGATCCAGAATTAACCACCTCCGCTCTCCTTCGCGCACGCACACTGGCTGATGCCGCGCGAACAATCGCAACCACAAAAGAACTCTCCTTCGCTATCGCTCCCACAACAGCAACCGAGCGTCTAATTGGCTTCGCAACCGAGAGTAAATCAATGACGTCACGCCAGCTCGATGGAACCTTCCCCCCATACAAACACCTCATTCCAAGCGAGAGCGCCTCTGCCGCAACAATCGAAGTAGCAGAACTCCTTGAAGCGGTTCGCCGTGTTGCTTTAGTAACTGAGAAAAACACACCACTTCGCTTCCGTTGTGGGGCAACTCTCCAACTAGAGGCTGGCGTGAAAGATGAAGCACAAGCCACCGAAGAGTTAGCGATCTCTTATAAAGGTGAGCCATTAGAAATCGCCTTCAACCCCAACTACCTCATTGATGGCCTAAGTGCTCTGGGAACAACATATGTCCATATGGGTTTCACTGCCTCAAATCGCCCCGCGATCCTTGCTGGAAAAAACTCCCTCGATGGCCAGATCGAAGGTTCTTATCGTTACCTGTTGATGCCGATGCAATTCGCATCATGATTGCGCGACACTTGAATGTATTTGTCCTATCTCTCCCTCACTGATTTTCGCTCCTACTCCTCACTTGAGTTACCACTCACCACCAAAACCCAAATTTTCCTAGGTGAAAACGGAGAAGGTAAGACCAATGTCGTCGAAGCCATCATGTTCCTCACACTTCTCTCCTCACATCGAGTTTCCTCAACCGCGCCACTGATTCGTTTAGGCGCGGAACGGGCATATATACGGGCAAAAGTAAATAATGATGGAACTGAAAAGCTCATCGAATTAGAGATTAATAATGGCCGCGCCAACCGGGCAAAAGTCAATCACAATCCAGTTCGCAGCCAACGAGAAATTGTTGGCCTAGTGAAAGCAATCTGCTTTTCACCCGAAGATCTCGATCTGGTACGAGGTGACCCCAGTGAACGCCGTAAGTTCTTGGATCAAATCACCATCCAACATAACCCGAGAATGGCTGGTGTTATCAGCGACTTTGAGCGGGCTTTAAAACAGCGTAATTCACTACTAAAAACGCGCGCCCCTCAATCGTCGATTGAACCGTGGGATCACCACCTCGCCAAATTTGGTGGTGAAGTGCTAGCAGCGCGGTTATCGATTGTGGCATCCCTCCAACCGCATTTTCAAAGTTCTTACAACACGATTTCTGACAAAAAAATAGCTAAGTTAGATTACAAATCTTCTATAGAAAAAGCCACCACCACTCCACATGAGAACCAGGAGTTAATTCTTAATAAGATAAAAGAAGTATCACTACAAGAGCGAGAGAGAGGCATTACTTTAGTCGGGCCTCATCGAGATGACTTACTCCTTTCACTTGGGAAGCAAGCTGTTAAAGGCTATGCCAGCCATGGCGAATCGTGGTCTATTGCTCTCTCTTTACGTTTAGCAAGCTTTGAGTTACTACGAAGCCAAGACTACGAACCAATCTTGATTCTCGACGATGTCTTCTCAGAGTTAGATGAGAAGAGACGAGCAAAATTGGTACAGGTAGCTAACAATGCAGAACAAACATTTATCACAGTGGCTGTCGCCAACGATCTACCGGATGAGATTTCGGGGCGGCGTTTCAAAGTGTCATCAGGTGAAGTGATGACGGAATGAAACGAGATCTAGCGCGAGAACTCTTTCGCTCCTACCGCTCCCCAGTCCGCAAAAAAGCGAAAACTGAAGAAACTGAGCGGGTGCAACGAGATGAACCAACTCGGATATCTGCGACGTTAAATGAGTTAATAAAGAAACAAGAATGGCAAAGTGGAATCGCCGAGGGCAATCTCTTCACCCATTGGGAAGAGATCGTAGGAAAGGAGATTTCAGAGCATGCTTCGCCTGTTACCGTGCTGGATGGCTGCCTCACCATTCAAAGTACGACAACAGCATGGGCGACCCAACTTCGTCTGCTATCGCCCCAGTTATTAGAAACCATCCAGAAAAACCCATCCGGAGCGCTGATCGAAGAGCTTCGAATCATCGGTCCAAGTGCGCCGTCGTGGCGCCGCGGCATTCGATCGATTCGTGGCGCCAGAGGCCCCCGAGATACCTACGGCTAATACCCACCTTCACCTTCTCAACACAAGCGCGCCTAATCACCCACAGGCGCCCTTTTTCGGCTATCCATACTGCGGTTTACGACTAGGATTTGCGGGTACCCACGGCCGAATTAAGGCCAGGATGGTTTTTAAAGGGGTTTAAGTGGCTAAAGAGAAGGTCACTCGCGCCTATGACGCGAGCGCTATTACCGTGCTCGAAGGGCTCGAGGCGGTCCGTAAAAGACCCGGAATGTATATCGGATCCACAGGGGAGCGCGGCCTTCACCATCTTGTCTATGAAGTTGTCGATAACGCTGTCGATGAAGCCCTTGCCGGGTATTGCACCGACATCAACGTCACCCTCTTAAGTGATGGTGGTGTGCGCGTTGTCGATAACGGTCGTGGAATTCCAGTTGATATCCATCCAATCGAGAAGCGACCAGCACTTGAAGTCGTGCTCACCGTCCTTCACGCAGGCGGAAAGTTTGGCGACGGCGGATATTCCGTCTCCGGCGGCCTTCATGGTGTTGGCGTCTCAGTTGTCAATGCGCTGAGTCGAGATCTGAGCGTCGTTGTCCAACGCGATGGTTTCTTTTGGGAACAAAGTTACAAACTTGGAGTTCCAACATCACCGGTTGAAAAAGGTGTTGCAACAACGAGCACCGGAACAGAGGTCACATTTTGGCCATCGAGCGAAATCTTTGAAACCACAGATTTTTCTTTCGAGATTCTGTCAACTCGCTTCCGGGAAATGGCATTTCTCAATAAAGGTCTCACCATCTCTCTTCGCGATGAACGCCCCTCCCGCGTCGATGAAAAAGGCGAACAGCTCGAAGTCCGATACTGCTACGAAGGCGGCATTGTTGATTTCGTAAAACACTTGAACATTACTAAAGGCGTCACACACAAATCGATTATCGCCTTTGAATCTGAAGATAAGAAAAATAGGATGTCGCTTGAAGTAGCGATGCAATGGAATAACAGCTTTACCGAGTCGGTCTATACCTTCGCAAATACCATTAACACCCAAGAAGGTGGAACCCACGAAGAGGGCTTTAGAACAGCGCTGACCTCAGTGGTAAATAAATTCGCCGAAGAGTGGGGATATATCCGCAAAAAAGAGGACCGTCTTACCGGAGATGACATCCGCGAAGGATTAACAGCGATTGTTTCAATCAAAGTTGCCGAACCCCAATTCGAAGGACAAACAAAAACCAAGTTAGGAAACACTGAGGCAAAATCCTTCACCCAAAAAGCACTCAATGACGCTGCCGGTGAATGGTTTGAGCGAAATCCCTCGGAAGGTAAAGAGGTGATTCGAAAGGCGATTGATGCCGCCACCGCACGTATCGCGGCGCGCAAAGCACGAGACCTCTCACGTTCTCGAAAAGGATTGTTGGAAGGGCGAGGTATGCCCGGAAAGTTGGCTGATTGCCAATGGACCGAGCCGGAAAAGTGCGAGTTATATATCGTTGAAGGCGATTCTGCTGGCGGTTCTACTAAAGGTGGCCGAGACTCACGTTTCCAAGCAGTCCTACCGATTCGCGGCAAGATTCTCAATGTCGAGAAGGCGCGAATCGATCGAGTCTTACAGAACAACGAAGTACAGGCTCTTATCACCGCTCTCGGAACTGGAATTCATGACGACTTCGATATCGCGAAATTGCGCTATCACAAAGTTATCTTGATGGCAGATGCTGACGTTGATGGCCAACATATTCGCACTCTTCTTCTTACTTTGCTCTTCCGTTTTATGCGACCATTGATCGAACAAGGTTATGTCTATCTCGCTCAACCTCCGCTCTACAAAATCAAATGGGGTGGGAAAGAACCAGTCCAATACGCCTTCTCTGATAAAGAACGAGATGGCTTTATCAATCTCGGAGTCGAAGCTGGCAAACGTCTACCGAAAGAGGATGGAATCCAGCGATTTAAAGGGCTTGGTGAGATGCCAGCAAAAGAGCTCTGGGATACCACTATGGACCCCGAACACCGAGTCTTAATCCGAGTCACACTCGATGATGCGGCAGCGGCAGATGACCTTTTCTCTGTTCTTATGGGTGAGGATGTCGAACAACGTCGCCAATTCATCCAACGTAACGCCAAAGACGTTCGATTCTTGGATATCTAGAAATCATGGAGAAGAACGAGAACATCGATAAGGTCGAAGCCGTCGACCTCCAAGTCGAGATGGCACGTTCCTATCTCGATTACGCGATGTCGGTCATTGTCGGACGAGCACTTCCCGATATCCGCGATGGTTTAAAACCAGTTCATCGCCGCGTCCTTTATGCGATGTATGACGCGGGCTATCGACCCGATAAGGGTTACTACAAATCTTCACGTATCGTCGGTGATGTCATGGGTAACTATCAC
>CAZGMF010000025.1:0-16464 GCA_964526795.1 uncultured Clavibacter sp. | reverse complement strand
AATTAATTAACTTCTCAGCGAACTTTTCGATTTCTCCTACCTCTCCTTCAAGTAAGTCCTTGGTGGGAGGCGCTACTTTCCACTCATGAAAACTAAACTGATTGCAGCCTTCTCAAGCCTTGCTCTTCTTGTCGCCGGAACTATGACTCTTGCCGGACCAGCGGATGCGGCTGGCCCAGATCGAAGTATGACGGTGGCAGGAGTTGGTAGCGCATCTGTAGCTCCTGATGCGGTTCGCTTGATGGCATCTGTGTCCATCGTCGCGGCCAGTAGCAAGTCGGCTCTTTCCCAAGCATCAAGTTCTGCCACTGCGGTGAGAAATGCGCTCAAAAGCGAAGGAGTGGCGACAAAGGATTACAAAACTTCAAGCTTGTCGGTGTATCCCGAATACAACTACACCCAAGATAAAGGGTCGGTTCTCACTGGATATCGGGCAACCCAATCTTTCAATATTGTGATTCGCAAAGCAGAATCGGCAGGATCAGTTATTGATGCAGTGGTAGATGCTGGTAATGATGCAGTCCAGATCAACAGTGTTACCCCATTTCTTAGCAATGGTGCAGCCGCGACCGAGCAAGCCCGCGCTGCTGCTGTTGCAGATGCAAAATCTCGCGCTCTCTCCTATGCGAAGTTACTAGGTGTGAAACTTGGACAAGTTATCTCAATGTCGGAAGTTTCTGCCCCCGTCTATAACTTTCCTGTCGTAGCGATGGACAAGGCCGCTGGTGCTAGTTCGACTCAGATTGATCTTGGTGAACAAGATGTTTCTGTAACGATTACGGTGGTTTGGGCCCTAGGCTGAAACTAGATAGAAGCAATGAGGTCTAGATAGGACGCGACCACCTCTGAACTATCGTCAGCATCGATTGGTGTGACTATTTTGCTGGCTCCTAGTTCCCACTCGGGCGCTGCGGGCGATCCAAGGAGAGCCCAAGCCGCCTGCTTTGCAGCGCCATCGGCCACGTATTCCCCCGGTGCAGGAACGTGAATATCAGTTCCTAACATTGATGCTGCAATCTGTTGAACTGCGAGATTTCGCGCAGCACCTCCGATAAGAAGAACACGCTTCTTAGATACGCCTTGCTTCTCGACGGCTTTCCACGCATAGATCATCCCTGCAACAACGCCTTCAATAGCGCTGCGGGCGATGTTTTCCCGGGTGAAATTGGAGTGCGTGATACCAACGAACGAACCTCGTGCATTCGGTCGGTTCGGAGTTCGCTCGCCATCAAAATGAGGAAGCAACCTCAATCCATCACATCCGGGCTTAGCCTGCATCGCTACTTCACTGAATTCCTCCAATGTGAGAGCAAGGAATCGAGCGACGCTTGCGAAGACTTTTGCGGCATTGAGAGTGCAGGCGAGAGGTAAGAAATTTCCGGTCGCATCCGCAAATCCAGCGACTTCTCCCGAACTGTCATGTGTTCCGGTAGCTGAGACGGCGAAAGCTGTACCACTAGTGCCAAGAGAGATGACGAGATCGCCTACCCGTGCGCCAACGCCGAGTGCAGCTGCCGCGTTATCGCCCGCGCCGCAGGCGAGTGGGATACCAGAGCTTGTTTCGGCAGCGATCTCTACTGGTTTAGCAATTCTTGGAAGGGAGATTGAATTTTCTGAATTCAATGCATAACTAAAAATGTCACCGCAATATTCATTTCTCTTTGGATCAAAATAACCGGTACCAGATGCATCGGATCGATCGGTAAAAATATTTTCAATCTGGCGATTGCTAATCAGTTGCCATGAGAGCCAGTCATGAGGAAGAGCGATAGTCGCTACTCTTCGCGCGTTATTCGGCTCGTGTTTAGAGAGCCAACGAACTTTGGATGCGGTAAATGATGCAACAAGTCTTGACCCCGTTCTACGGTGGATGTCAGGGAATTGTTTGTTGATTTCTTCAGCTTCAACACTTGATCGAGTGTCATTCCAGAGCAGCGCTTTTCGAACAACGTCACCGGCTTGGTCGAGTGCCACCATTCCATGTTGTTGTCCGGCTATCGAAATAGCATCGATGCGATGTTGGGAAAGCTCACCGAGAGCACCATCCAGAGCTCTCTTCCATTCATGAGGATCGACTTCCGTTCCTTCAGGATGCGGCCGAGAACTTTGGGCAATCAGCTCACCGGTGGTGGCGTCTCGGAGCACGACTTTGACTGATTGGGTGGAGGAATCCACCCCTGCGACGATTTTGCGCATTGGCGTTAAGCCACATTCCTAGAAAGCGCCGACGAGATATTCCAGAGCAAGCTGGTCGAGTTCTTCATAGTGATAACCACGAGTACCAGCTCTCTCAACATCGAAACTTTCATTGGCAATCTCGCGCCAGCTCTCGCCTGTGGCTACAGTCGGCTGTAATAGTTCATTCACACCTGATTTTTCGAGCGCTGCCTTTGTTCGTGGATCGTTGCGGAATGCCCGAGCGCGTTCCTGCAAGATAATGAATGTGCGCATGTTGGCACTGGCAGATGCCCAGACCCCATCATCACTTTCAGTCCGCATCGGCTTGTAATCGAAGTGTTTTGGACCGTCATAGTTATAGCGATCAAGCAAGTCAACTAAGAAGAATGCAGATTTCAAATCGCCATGACCGAAGACCAGATCTTGGTCGTATTTCGGACCATGCTGGCCGTTGAGATCAATATGGAAGAGTTTCTTGTGGAAGAGCGCCTGACCTATTCCGTGGACGAAATTTAAGCCAGCCATCTGTTCGTGGCCCACTTCCGGATTAAGTCCAACTAACTCTGGATGATCAAGAGAATTGATGAAAGCCAGTGCATGTCCAATTGTGGGAAGAAAGATATCTCCGCGCGGCTCATTAGGCTTGGGCTCCATCGCGAATTTGATGTTGTAACCCTTATCAAGCACAAATTCTCCGAGAATATTGAAGGCCTCCCGCATTCGTTCCAGAGCCACCACCGGATCTTTACCGATATCTGTTTCAGCGCCTTCGCGCCCACCCCAGCAGACATAGGTATGCGCGCCCAGTTCGACAGCAAGTTCGATATTGGTCATAACTTTGCGAATCGCATAACGACGAATATCGCGATTGTTAGAGGTGAAAGCCCCATCTTTGAAGACTGGATGGCTGAAGAGATTGGTTGTGGCCATGGGAACTTTCATCCCACTCTCATCAAGAGCCTTCTTAAAGCGTGCGATATGGGCCGCTCTTTCGCTGATACTCGAACCAAAGGGAATCAAATCGTCATCGTGGAATGTCACGCCATAAGCACCGCGCTTAGCTAACTCACCGACGGTGCGCACCGGATCTAGTGGAGCGCGCGTTGCATCACCGAAGGGATCCCGGGCTTGCCATCCCACGGTCCAAAGTCCGAATGTGAATTTATCTGCAGGCGTTGGATTTCTCATAGGTGGAGCATAGAGGCGAGCAGACGGGGAAGGCGATACCTGAAATTACTCGACATAGAATCAGAGAATGCCTTCCTCAGTCCTTGCAGTCGATATTGGCGCAACCAAGATTGCCCTTGCACTCGTTGATGGAGCATGGAAAGTCAGGGATAAAGTTGAACTCTCGATTGCGGGACTTGATTCAGATCAACTATGGCTTCACATTTCTGATACAACGCAAACAATCCTGAAAGAAACGAATTCTGAAATAGTAGGAGTGGGGATTGGTTCTGCAGGTCCAATTGATATTAATCACGGGACAATAAGCCCGGTCAATATCGGGATTTGGCGAAACTTTCCGATTGTGGAAAATTTTCAAGATCTGACAGGTATGAACAATGTAATTCTTCGCGGTGATGCGATGCTGCTTGCGCTAGCGGAACACCTTCTAGGCGCTGGCCGTGGATTAGAGAATATGTTGGGAATGGTGGTGTCTACTGGAATCGGTGGTGGATTGATTATCAATAGTGAACTCTTCCTGGGGGATAGCGGGAATACGAGTTTTGTGGGCCACCAAAGCATTGATTTTGAAGGTGAACTTTGTGCTTGTGGCAGAAATGGCTGCGTCGAGTCCATCGCAAGCGGTCCGCAGATGGTGCGCTTCGCAAAATCCATTGGCTGGAATTTGGGAACACAATTCGAAGATCTAGCTGATTCAGCGAGGAAAGGCGATAGGAAAGCGACTCAGGCAATAGATCGTGGAACAAGGGCACTTGCATCGGGCATCATCAATACTTTGGCGGGAGTCGACATTCATCACGTCATTATTGGAGGGGGCGTCACACAGGCCGGTGACATCTATTGGACTCCACTGCTGAATCATGTGGCACGAGAGTCGCGGCATATCGGTTTTCTCGATGGCAAAGTTGAACTACGCCGAGCTCAACTTGAACGGGATGCTGGATTGATAGGTTGCGCACTTGCGGTCATGCATGGGCAGAAGGATGGGGATTAGGTGAAGTGATGTTAGAGAAATCAGAACGCCCTTGGGGACGCTATGAAGTGCTTCAAGAATCAGCAACGCACAAGGTCAAGTGCATCTGGGTATCTCCTGGAAAGCGTCTCTCATACCAACGACATAAATTCCGCGCTGAGCATTGGTTTATTGTCGCTGGCGATGCTGACGTGACGATTGATGGAGTCGTGAAGCGAGTAGGGGCAGGTGATTCAGTCGATTTTGGAATCGGAGTGCTTCACCGAATCCACAACATTGGTAGTACTGAAGTGATCTTTGTGGAGGTCCAAACTGGAACCTATTTTGGGGAAGACGATATCGAACGAGTTGAGGACGACTTTGGCCGGACCAGTTAGAATAGCGAAAACAAAGGTTCGATTGTGATGAAAATTCGTCCGGCAAAGCGGGAAGAAGTCGGAATTATCTTAAATCTGATCAAGGAATTGGCTGAATACGAACGAGCGCTTGATCATGTCGAGACGACGGAGAAGGAATTGCTTTCTACGATATTTGTCGAGAATCCAAAAGTATTCTGTGATCTGGTGGATGTCGAAGGAGAAATAGTTGGATTCGCAATCTGGTTCTTGAACTATTCAACCTGGCAAGGTCGACATGGAATCTATCTTGAAGACCTATATGTCAGGTCTGAATTCCGAGGCCGCGGATACGGCAAAGCGCTGCTGCAACATCTTGCGGGAGTATGTGAAGAGCGTGGCTACGGAAGATTCCAATGGAGCGTTTTGGATTGGAATACACCCGCGATTGATTTTTACAAGAGTCTTGGTGCGGAGTCAATGGATGATTGGATTGTCTATCGCGTTACTGGAAAATCATTGAAAGAATTAGGAAGTCAGAACTAGTTACGAACCGAGTATCCCCACGCAAGAGTTGTGGCGATGATGACCCAGAGTTGATAGGGAACCAGTAAGAGTCCGAAAATTACGGAAGATTGAAATGTCAGATAGAGCACGGGCAGAGTTAGCAGCGCTGCGGTTCCAAGTGCATAGGTCGCGATTGTGAGATTGTGTGGGAGATAGAACTGATACGCCCAGGTCAACGCCGCGATGATTGAGAGTGTGAACAATCCCAGCCAAACAAAGACGGCGTTTCGAGACAGTGTTTGGGAAACTTTGAATGATGCCAAACCGAGCATGATGAAGTTGTATGGCCAAATCAATCCAAAGACGAAATCCGGTGGCTGCCAAGAGGGCTTGACCAACGAGGTATACCAACCCGGAGCATTACTTACCCATATTCCTGAGCCGACTGCATAAATCAATACCAGGATTATTCCTAGAGCCGCCGATACCCCTCTAAAGGTCATCGCCCCAGCGTAGAGCAGAAAAATCTTTGTAAGAAAGTTATCTATCTCATCTCAATGTTCTTCCCTACCTGCCGATGGACTACTAACTTTCTCTCTAGCTCTCAATCCCTCGATGGAGAGAACAAAGGAGTCTTGAATGAAATCGAGAAAAGTTCTAACTGGACTAGGAGCGGCTGTTGCCGCCTTCGGTCTGATGTTAGGAAGCACGACGCCATCTGTCGCAGCGATTGTTCCTGATTACAAGGCAAAGGCTGGAGATGAGTGCCGTAAGGCTGGAATCGTTGCTAAAGGACGCGGCGCTGAGGGATCAGATCTCACCTGCACTTTGATGACATATGGGTCTTATAAGGACTCATTGCGTTGGTGGTACAAGGATCTCAAGCCATTAAAGAATCTAGATTGGGTTGTACCGGCGAACCCAGGCGGATATTCCCAAACATCGACCGCTATTAGCGAGTCTTTGAAGAAGGAAGGTTTGCTACAGACTTACTCTTCCGTCTTCAAACCAGGTGCGGGCGGAACAGTTGGGCTTGGATTCTTCCAAGAAATCAAGGCGAAGCCAGAATCAGTACTGATTACAGGACTTGCAATGGCCGGTGGAATTCCTTCCAACAAGTCACCACTGAAGTTGGAGAACTCCACGCCGATTGCAAAGGTCATGCGCGAATACCAAGCGCTTGCTGTTGCAGCAACATCGAAGTACCGCACGTTGAGCGATTTCCTTACCGATTGGAAAGCAAATCCATCGCTACCAATCTCAGGAGGATCACTAGGCTCAACTGATCACCAGTTCATTGGCCTTCTTGCCAAAGCTGCTGGTGTTGATCCTAAGAAGATGAACTTCGTCGTTCACTCTGGTGGACCTGAAGTAATCGCATCACTGCTCTCTGGAGCAACTGTTGTTGGAACTTCGGGATCGGCAGAATTCCAAGCCCAAGTCGCGGCTGGAAAGCTACGCGTTCTTGCCGTCTCGTCGGCGAATCGCCTGAGCGGAGTCAATGCACGAACCCTGACATCACAAGGCGTTCCGCTGGTTTATGGAAACTGGCGTGGCGTCATGGCAACTGCTGATATCTCAGAGGCTGATCGTCTCAATATGGTCAAAGTCTTCGACGCGATGCGTGGAACTGTGACCTGGCGCGGATATCTCACCCAGTACAACTGGGATGATGAATGGCTAGCAGGTAAGGCCTATGGTGATTGGCTCAAAATCCAGTTGCCACTTGTTGCTGGCGTTATTAAAGACCTTGGCCTTGGTGGCTAAGGTTTGAAAAAAGTCTCACAAGCAGGAAAGGGAGAGCTGGCTTTCGCTGGCTCTCTCTTCCTTCTCGCACTGGTTGTCTTCTGGGATACACATCGCCTCGTTCTCCCGACCAATAACACCGTGGTCAGTCCTCGGACTTTCCCTTATGTCGTAGCAACCGTTCTCATGCTCGCTTCAATCGGAGTCATCATCGAAGTCTTGCGAGGACGCGAAGCACTACCGGAAGGTGCAGAACCTGGGGCACCGTTCCAACGGGCAGATTTTCGAACCATGGCAATCATCGTTGGATCAATTGGCCTCTACACATTTCTTCTTGAGCGCACCGGCTACATCATCTCGTCAACAATTGCGTTCTGGGGAGTCGCATATGCATTCGGCGCGAAGACGATGGCCAGGCTTGGTGCTATCGCTTTTATCTTCTCCGTCATTGTCTATTTCAGTTTTACTAATTTGCTCGGCATCCAATTACCAAAGTGGGTAATTGAACAATTCATCGCGAAGATCGGCGGTTGAGATGGGTAGCGTTGATTATTGGCTAAAAGGTTTTGAGACTGCCTTTAGCGCTGGAAATCTTTTATATGGCTTTATCGGTACTTTCCTTGGAACACTTGTTGGAGTTCTGCCGGGTATTGGTCCCGCCCTTGCGATTGGACTTCTCTTACCCATCACCCTCAAAGTCCAAGCAACTCAGGCTCTCATCATGTTCGCCGCCATTTATTACGGCGCAATGTATGGCGGATCGACGACATCTATTCTTCTCAATACTCCAGGTGAGAGCGGTTCGGTCATTACCGCCGTTGAAGGTAACAAGATGGCGCGTGCCGGAAAAGCTGGCGCGGCACTGGCAACCGCTGCTATCGGATCTTTTATCGCTGGAACGATTGCGACACTATTGCTTGCACTCTTTGCGCCAAAGTTGGCAGACATCGCGATCAAAGTTCAACCAGCAGGATTCTTAGCACTCATTGTTCTGGCATTTGCCACAGTGGGAACACTTCTTGGATCCTCACGAATTCGCGGGGTTGTTGCACTCGCAGTAGGTCTGACTGTCGGACTTGTGGGCGCAGATCTTCAATCTGGTTCACTCCGCCTCACTTTTGGAAATGCGAATGCCATCGATGGAATCGAAACTGTCACCGTCATCGTGGCACTTTTTGCACTTGGTGAAGTTCTCTATCTCGCTAGTCGTTTCCGCCACGAAGAGTGGCAATTGATTCCGACGGGTGGTCGAGTGACGATGAACAAAGAAGAGTGGAAACGATCATGGAAACCATGGTTACGTGGAACTGCGATTGGCTTCCCACTCGGAATCATCCCTGCCGGTGGATCTGAGGTCCCAACCTTCTTGTCTTATGCAGTTGAGAAGAAACTTGCCAAAGGAGAAAATAAAGAAGAGTTTGGGAAAGGTGCAATTGAAGGCGTCGCAGGACCAGAGGCGGCGAATAATGCCAATGCTGCTGGAGCTCTCGTTCCGTTGTTGGCCTTAGGTTTGCCTACCTCCGCGACAGCTGCAGTCGTCCTGGTCGCTTTTCAGAGTTACCAGATTCAACCTGGTCCACTTCTTTTCATGACCAATCCAGATTTGGTCTGGACTTTGATTGCTTCACTTTTCATTGGAAATACCCTGCTTTTGGTGCTTAATCTGCCCTTTATTGGGATGTGGGTGAAGTTGTTGAAGATTCCTAGACCCTATCTCTATGCAGGAATCACAACCTTCTCGCTTCTTGGTGCGTATGCGCTTAATAATTCAACCTTCGACCTTCAATGCGCGCTTGTCGTCGGTTTTATTGGCTATCTCTTCCGCAGATTCGCAGTACCTGTAACCCCGATGGTTATCGGAGTCATCCTCGGTCCATTGGCGGAGTTGTATTACAAGCGCGCTCTACAGATTAGCCAGGGCGATCACGGGATTCTCTTACAAGGACCTCTGACCAAGATTCTCTATTCAATCTTGTTACTTGTCATCGTCATCCCACCGATCTACCGCCGAATGAAGAAAGAAAAGAACCTTTCCGCTTGAGAAGCATCAGCAAAGATCGTTGGCTCTGGGTTCTCTTAATCAACGTTGCTTTGGCTCAGGCAAGTATCTATGTGATGAGACCTATGATTACTTATCGTGCTCTCGAAAATGGAGCCTCGAGTTATCAGATTGGTCTTATCGCGGCACTTTATGCTCTCGTTCCACTTGTTGTGGCGGTACAGATGGGCAGGTGGGTTGGGAAATTCGGTGAAGTCCCGTTATTGATTGCAGGATGCTTTTCCTTCATCTTCCTGGCGCTCGGCTTTTCATTTGTCAATAACATCGTCGCAATCGCTGGCACTACCGCGTTGGCAGGAATAGCGCATCTATCCAACGTGGCGGCGAGTCAATCCATGGTCGCAAATCGCAGCCCAAATTCCGATCAAGACCGAAACTTTGGATATTTCTCCTTTGCAACATCATCAGGTCATACTTTTGGACCGATCCTTGGTGGAGTGATTGCCGGATCATCCGGAGTCCTGCCTCGGTCCTCGAGCTCAGCATTTCTCTTCGCAGGCATTCTCGCTCTCTTTGCCCTCGTTCCACTTCTCATTTTCAAGGGTCTGCATCGGGCGAAAAGTGATTCAGATCGTGAGCGCGCTGAACAGATCAAAGCTCGTTCGGTCATGTCACGTTCTGGAATCAAGCCAGCGGTTTGGACTTCACTTGCTGTTTCAGCGACTAATGATGTTCTCGTGGTCATTCTTCCTCTGGTTGGCACTGAGAAACAGATCAGCCCCGTTGTGATTGGAACAATTCTTTCTCTCCGATCAGCAGCAGCGATGGTTTCGCGATTTTCGCTCGGATCACTGACTGAAAGATTTGGCAGCGCAAGAGTTATGAACGTGAGTATATTCCTCTCCGCTTTGTTCTTAATGGTCACAATTTTCGCCAAGAGCGCTCTCTGGCTCGGGATTTTGATGATTCTCGTCGGACTTCTTCTTGGAATCGGCCAACCTTTGACAATGTCTATCGTCTCTAAGAAATCTCCAGTAGAAGAACGCTCTATGGCCATCTCTATCCGCCTCTTTGGGAATCGACTCGGCCAATTCGTGGTACCCATCGGATCTGGTGCGTTAGCGGGAATCTTTGGAAGCGGCTCAATCTTCTTTGGGCTTGCAACTTTGGTTGGATCAGCAGGCGTGGTCTCGATAGTTGCCGAAAAGAATATTGAAAACTAGGCCTACTCTTTCGCAGTGGCACGCAATCTCATCAACGCTGAAGCAATCTCGAAGAGATTCGGAGTTGCGCCACTTCTTGAGAATGTTTCATTAGGTGTTTCAGAATCCGAGCGAATTGGTGTTGTTGGTAGAAATGGTGGCGGCAAGTCAACATTGCTAAGAGTGCTGGCAGGAGAGGAACCTGCTGATAGTGGGCGAGTGACCAGGGCAAATTGGGCCAAATGTGGATTCCTGCAGCAGAGCGACCTAGAAAAGAGCAGATCGAGTGTTCGCGACATCGTGGTGGGGAGTAAGAAGACCCACGAATGGGCCAGTGATGCTGGCATCCGGACCATATTTGACGGGCTTTTTGGTGGCTTATCTGGCGAGATACTGGATCGCCCTTATTCCTCGCTCTCCGGAGGCGAGCGGCGCAGAGTTGGGATCGCGAAATTGTTGATCGAACCACTTGATCTTCTCTTTCTTGATGAACCCACCAACCACTTAGATGTCGAAGGCGTTTCTTGGTTAGCAGAACATTTGAGGAAGCGTCGCGAAATGGCGATCGTTGTCATCACTCACGATCGATGGTTCTTGGATGAGGTCTCAGATCGAACCTGGGAAGTGGTGGCAGGAAAGGTCGAAGAATATGAGGGTGGATATTCGGCCTATGTTCTTGCCAAAGCAGAGCGCGCAAGACAAGCAGCAGCAGAGGATGCCCGAAGAAACAATCTGATTCGTAAGGAATTAGCCTGGCTCAGGCGAGGAGCACCAGCGCGAACATCCAAACCCAAATTTCGAGTCGATGCGGCACAGCAGCTGATTTCAAATGAGCCACCTCCGCGCAACGAAAGTGAACTACTTAATTTTGCTGCCAATCGACTAGGACGGATGGTCTATGAAATTCACAAAGCCCGACTCACGATTGGCGAAACCACCATCATCGATTCATTGGATTGGAATATCGCGCCTGGGGATCGAATCGCCATTATTGGATTTAATGGTTCAGGTAAAACCACGCTAATGCGGACGTTAGCTGGAGCACACCGATTTAGTGCCGGCAAGATCCAAACTGGATTGACAGTGAAGTCTGCTTTTCTCTCACAACACCTGGAGGAACTCGATCCCTTATGGCGCGTGATCGAGGCGGTGGAGAAGGTCGCTCTGCGAGTTGAATTAGGCGATGGTCGGGAGATCACCGCCTCTTCGCTCTGTGAGCGCCTTGGATTCGATTTTGATGGCCAGCAACGCCTGGTTCGTGATCTATCGGGCGGCGAGCGACGGCGGCTGCAATTGACCCGATTGCTGATGGATAGCCCCAATGTTCTGCTGATGGATGAGCCCACCAATGATTTTGATGTGGAGACTCTGGCCGCCCTTGAGGATCTCCTTGATTCATTTGCCGGCACGCTCATCGTCATTTCCCACGATCGATATTTCATCGAGCGGACGTGCAATCGCTTCGTTGGATTATTGGGAGACCAGAATCTTCGTGACCTGCCACGCAGCGTAGATGAATATTTGGAGCGACGAGCGTTGTTGAAGGCGAAACTTTCGACAAATTCTGAATCTCATCGAATCTCAGATGCGGCTCAGATCCGATTAGTGAAGAAGGACATGGCCAGGCTAGAGAAACAAATCGAGAGGCTTACCGAAGAAAAAGAACAACTTTTAGAAGAACAAGCTGGAGTTATCAGCGATCACGAGAAACTCTTGTCGCTTGCTGGCGAGATTGGCGCGGTAACATTGCGACTCGGAGAATTAGAATCGCAATGGTTGGAGTTAAGTGAGCGAATCGCACAGTAACCATCTTCGCCTTGATGCTCTCGCGGCAATCTCCGGAGTGTTGATTGCACTCCAGGCGCGAGCGAACGGAGAACTTTCGCATCGACTTGATAATCCGCCCCAAGCTGCACTGATTTCTTTCTCCTCAGGGCTACTTTTGGTGACTTTGTATGCACTTATTAGCCCTGCAGTGAAACAAGGAATCCAACAGCTTCGTGCGGCGGTGGCACGTGGTGATATTCCGAGGTGGCGATTATTGGCAGGAGCACTTGGTGGGAGTTTTGTTGCCGTTCAAACTAACGTGGTTCCATTAATTGGCGTGGCGCTCTTCTCTGTCGCATCGCTTGCTGGCCAGACTGCGACATCATTGATCGTCGATCGCATTGGATTGACAGGTGGCGGCCCAAAACCCATTTCACCCCGCCGGGTGGCTGCGGCAGGAATCACGGTTGGCGCAGTCCTTATCTCAGTTTGGGACAAGCTAGGAGCAGCCAATTTCGCGCTTCTTGGGGTTCTTCTAGCAACCTTCGCGGGGGCATTTGTGGGAGTGCAACGGGCTCTTAACGGCCAGATCAACGAATATTCAAAAGAGAGTTATGCGACCACCTTCGTCAACTTCATCACCGGAACCACTTTTCTCATTATTTTTGTTGGCGCAATGATCTTGCTCGGCAAAGAAAAACTCTCACCACTACCTGCGGGGCCGTGGTGGATTTATGCCGGTGGTGCGATTGGCGTTATCTATATTGCTTCCACTTCACTTATTGTTCAACATCTAGGTGTTTTGACTTTCACACTCTTCAGCGTTGGTGGTCAGCTCATTGGTTCGTTGGTGATTGATTTACTCGCTCCAAGTAAAGGTGTGAGCGTGAGTGGGTACCTCGTGACTGGAATAGCAATGACTTATGCCGGAGTTATGGTCAGTGGTGTTCAGCGCTCTCGCCGAGCAACCCAATAATTCTTCAGCGTCAGAACTATCGTCAAAGTAACAAAGAATCCTGCAATAAATCGAGAGGAATCCTTGAGCGCCGGAATTGAGGCGGCATAGAAGCCAAGCAGGGTGATGCCGATTCCCCACAGCGCCGCACCAAGGGCATTAGCAGCAAGGAATTTGTAGTAATTCATCTTTCCAAGTCCAGCGATAGGTGGCATGAACGTCCGTATCCATGGATAGAACCGGGCAAGGATGACTGCACTCCATCCATATTTTTCATAAAAAGTTTCGGCGCGCTTGACCATTCGATCTATCCGAGGCGAAGAGTGTCTTTGTAGATAGTTTCGCCCATATTTTCGGCCCAAAACATAGCCGACTTGATCGCCAAGAAACGCTGCGAGGAAGATCAGCAAGACCAAGATGGCGATGTTGGTATCAGAGCGAGTGGCCGCCACCAAGCCAGCGGCGAAGAGGATGGAATCACCCGGTAGGAAGAAGGCGATAAGCACACCGGTCTCGATAAAGACGATGAGAAAGAGCGCTAAATATATGAAGAATGGGGTTGAAGTATCGAGAAGATTGCGGACCCAATCTGAAAGCGACAACTAGCAGCACCTTTTCACTGCGGCAGCCACCTTTGTTACAACATTCGAGTCAAAGACGCTGGGAACGATGAAGGAGGCGTTGAGTTGTGAGTCAGAGACGCAGGATGCAATCGCATCAGCACAGGCAACGAGTAGTTCATCGGTAATCTTGGAAGCACCGACATCCAGTAATCCGCGGAAGATGCCAGGGAAGGCAAGGACATTGTTGATTTGATTGGGATGATCGCTTCGACCAGTTGCCACGACCGCAGCGTGCTTTCGAGCAAGTGCTGGATCGATTTCTGGATCTGGATTGGCAAGTGCAAAGACGATGGCGTTCTTATTCATCGCGGCGATATCCGATTCGCTGAGGACATTAGGAACGCTGACGCCGATGAAGATATCTGTGCCCTTCATTGCCTCCGAGAGTGAACCATCGAATTGGGTTGGGTTACAGTGCTCAATAAACCAACGGCGCATCTCATTTTCTCCGGCACGCTTCTTGTTTATGGCCCCGTGGCTATCGAATCCGATGATGTCCTTCGCTCCAGCGAGAATAAGTAAACGCGCAATCGCAGTCCCGGCCGCGCCGGCACCATTGAGGACAATGCGACATTGACCAAGATCTTTCTTCACTAACTTCAGAGCATTGCGAAGCGCAGCGAGTACTACCACAGCGGTTCCATGTTGATCATCGTGAAAGACTGGTATATCCAGAAGTTCTCGCAGTCGTGCTTCCACTTCGAAACATCGTGGCGCTGAGATATCCTCCAAGTTGATGCCGCCATATACGGGGGCAATAAGTTGGACTGTTCGAACGATTTCATCGACATCTTGAGTATCAAGGCAGACTGGCCAAGCATCGACATCGGCAAAACGCTTGAAAAGCGCAGCTTTTCCTTCCATCACTGGCAATGCAGCGGCAGGTCCGAGATTTCCAAGACCAAGAACTGCCGAACCGTCGGTGACGACAGCGACCGTGTTGCGCTTGATGGTCAGGCGACGGGCATCAGATGGATCCTTGGCGATTGCCTGACAAATTCGTGCCACTCCCGGTGTGTAGGCGCGGGAAAGATCATCGCGGGTTTTAAGCGGGACTTTGGATTGGACTTCGAGCTTGCCTCCGAGATGAAGTAAGAAAGTTCGATCGGAAACCTTGCGGACTTTCAGAATCGGTGATGCTCCAAGTGCTGTTGTGATTCGTTCAGCGTGCGCCGAATCGATCGCATCACATGTCACATCGATGACGACCGCTTCGATTTGGGATTCTGCAACATCAAGTGCGGTGATTGCTGCGCCTTCGCGCGAGATAATCGACGTTATTTCTGCAACTGGCTGAAATTCTGGGCGACCTTCGACCCGGATCGTTATTCCATAACCAGGGGATGTGTGGGCCATTTAGACGACTCCGTACAACCGGTCGCCTGCATCTCCCAATCCGGGGACGATATAGCCATGTTCATTGAGTTTTTCATCGAGCGCACCACTTACTATGGTGACAGGAAGATTGGAACTTCCGAATGCGGTCTCGAGCACTTTTATTCCTTCTGGAGCTGCGAGAAGACAGATTGCCGTAATGTCTTGTGCGCCGCGCTCGAGTAAGTAGTTAATTGCAGAGACAAGAGTTCCGCCGGTTGCAAGCATGGGATCAAGGACGTAGCACTGCCGACCGCTGAGATCTTCAGGTAGTCGATTGGCATAGGTTGAGGCTTTCAATGTCTTCTCATCGCGAACCATGCCGAGGAAACCAACATCAGCGCTGGGCAAAACCCGCATCATCCCTTCAAGCATTCCAAGGCCGGCGCGGAGAATCGGCACAACGACGGGGCGTGGAGTGGAGAGCATCGCGCCGCGAGTTTTCGTGACAGGTGTTTCGATGTCGACGGAATGAATCTTGACATCACGAGTGGCTTCGTAAGCCAAAAGAGTTACGAGTTCTTCGACGAGATGGCGGAAGACTTGGGAGTTGGTCTCTTTATCGCGCAAGACCGTCAATTTGTGCGTGATGAGCGGGTGATCAGCTATCAGCACTTTCATAGCGATACTTTACTACCCGCACTTGCGGTGGAACTATGAGGCGTTGCATACCTTGCGGCGGGGAGGTGTGAGATGGAAAACGAAGTAGAAGATTTTGCGCTTCTTGCCTGGCGTGATGAAGGCACATGGACTATTACTGAAATCTCATCTGCGGCGACCTCTGATATTGGAATTGCCCTAGACGCACTTCGAGCAAAACAAGTCAATGGTGGAGCGCTTGCCTTTCTCTCTATCGATGATGCATTTTTCATTCTTATCCGGCAGATTGGGATGAAGATGCAGATGGTTTTAAGTGATGTCATGGCAGCACTTGACTATGAGATTGCTGCGGAAGTTTTGGAGTTACTAGATATCGATCTTCCAGCTGAGGATGATTCTGATGAGCCGGCAGGCGATTTGAATCTACTCGAGGATCTCGGCATAGATGCGATGGAACTTCAGGCTATCTGTGATGATGACGGTATGTACCCCGATGAACAACTCGAGGCCATAGCTCGCCGAATCGGTTGTGGTGATGAATTTCTCGATGCGCTTGAGGGCGAATGAATTACGAGAAAGCAATGCGCGCCGCTTTAGAACGGGCTCGATTTGGCGCAATCGCAAGTGGTGACGTACCTGTTGGCGCTGTGATGCTTAATGCAAAAGGTGAAATAGTTTCAATGGGCAACAATCAGCGTGAGTTGTTGCGCGATCCACTGGCTCATGCGGAGATAGTTGCGATTCGTGGAGCAGCTAGGGCACTGGGGAGTTGGCGGCTTGAAGAGTGCACATTGGTTGTGACGTTAGAGCCCTGTGCAATGTGCGCCGGTGCGATTATGCAATCACGAATTCCGCGCGTGGTATTCGGCGCGTGGGATGAGAAAGGTGGCGCCGCCGGATCGATATGGGATCTTCTCCGTGATCCACGCTCTTCATATAAGGTCGAAGTAATCAGCGATGTTCTTGAACAAGAGTGTGCGGAATTATTGAAAGAGTTCTTTTCGAAGCAGCGCTAAC
>CAZGMF010000024.1:8241-16490 GCA_964526795.1 uncultured Clavibacter sp. | reverse complement strand
ATCGCCCTGGCCATGATCGCTGGCGTTCTTCTCGGTCTACCTACGCTCCGACTTCGCGGCGATTACCTCGCCATTGTCACCCTAGGTTTTGGCGAAATCGTTCGACTCATCGTTCTCAATTCGACCTGGAGTAACGGCCCGAATGGAATTGCGAATATTCCAATGCCGCCGGATCTTGGTCCATTCAAATTCCGCCTTGATGATCAGAAAGTATTTTTCTGGCTCGTTGTTGTGATGATTCTTCTGACCATTTGGATGATCCGTCGACTGAGCGTCCGCAGACCGGGTCGCGCTTGGGAGGCCATCCGACAAGATGAGGATGTCGCAGAGTTAATGGGCGTTCACACCTTGAAATACAAGATCTGGTCATTCACACTCGGAGCGGCAGTGGGTGGAGCAGCCGGAGTTCTTTATGCATCTAAGAACCTCTTTATTGCACCGGAGATGTTCTCATTAAACGTCTCCATTCTCATTCTCGCCTGCGTGGTCTTCGGAGGTATTGGCAATATCTGGGGAGTCATCGTTGGAGCAACAATCCTTGGTTATCTCCCGGATCGAATTCGCTTTATCTCTGATGCCCGACTCTTTGTCTTCGGAACGGTTCTTGTTGTGATTATGAACTTCAGACCTGATGGTCTTCTGCCACGTAAGAAACGAGAAGAGTTACTTCCTAAAGAGAATCTGGACCGGCTATGACAGTCCACTCATCACAATCTATTTTGAAACTAAATAATGTCACGATGCAGTTCGGAGGAGTGACAGCGCTGAAAGATGTCTCCTTTGAAGTCAAGTCCGGAGAGATCTTGGCGCTGATCGGACCGAATGGCGCAGGTAAGACGACTGTCTTCAATGTCATCACCGGTGTGTATCGAGTCACTGAAGGTGAGATTAATTTCAATGACACAAAGATCTCGAATCAGAAGCGTTTTGAGATTACTCGGATGGGAATTGCTCGTACCTTCCAAAATATCCGACTCTGGGGCGAGATGACCGCTCTAGAAAATGTCATTACCGCTACCGATGTTCATAAGAAAAGCGGTCTTCTTGGTGCGCTCTTTGGTCTGCCTCGAGCTCGACGTGAAGAGCGCGAGAACCGAGCGCGAGCTGCCGAAATTCTAGATTTCATCGGAATTGGAGAATATTCCGATCGATTGGCGAAGAATCTTCCTTATGGAGTCCAGCGTCGGCTAGAAATCGCACGAGCACTTGGAACATCGCCCAAACTTCTCCTCCTTGATGAACCCGCGGCTGGCTTCAACCCGTCCGAGAAAGTCGAACTTGGAAAAGTCATTAAGAAGATTAGAGATGCTGGTTATACCGTTTTGCTTATTGAGCACGATATGTCACTTGTCATGGGCATCTCAGATCGAGTTGTCGTCCTTGATTTCGGCCAGAAGATTGCCGATGACCTACCGGCAAAGGTTCAGAATGATAAGCGAGTCATCGAGGCCTACTTAGGAGTTCCCGATGATGCGTCTTGAAATCAAAGATCTTCGCGTTCATTACGGAAAGATCGAAGCTATCAAAGGTATTTCGGTAACCGTCAATCAAGGTGAGATAGTCACACTTATCGGTGCGAATGGTGCGGGCAAGACCACTACGCTGAAAACCATCTCAGGTCTTCGACCGGTTTCATCGGGCTCGATCACCTTCGATGGACAAGATATTTCAAAGATGGCTGCACATGATCGAGTAAGTCTAGGAATCTCGCAGGCGCCAGAAGGTCGCGGCATCTTTCCTGGAATGACAGTCCTTGAGAATCTTGAAATGGGCAAGTACCACTTGAAGAATCAAGGAAAAGAGCAGGGCGAAGATCTTGAGAAGATTTATTCGCTTTTCCCACGATTGAAAGAACGAGCGAAGCAGGCTGGCGGAACACTCTCTGGTGGCGAACAACAGATGCTTGCCATCGGTCGTGCGCTGATGGCAAGGCCGAAAGTTCTTCTCCTTGACGAACCTTCTATGGGGTTAGCGCCACAGATGATTGCAAATATTTTCCGAATCATTACCGAGATAAATAAGCAAGGCGTGACGATTCTTCTTGTCGAACAGAATGCTCAACAAGCCCTGCAGCGGGCAGACCGGGCATATGTCCTGGAGACTGGCTCCATCACAAAAGAGGCGAAGGCGAGGGATCTCTTAGATGACCCTCATGTTAAATCTGCGTATCTTGGTACCGGCGCTCACGAAATTTACTAAAACGTAATCGTTGTTGGCGCTTTTTCGGCGAAAGTAATGTGACCTAGAACTCTCATTCTGTTAGGCTCCCGCGGCTAGCAATTCTTCATCCCTCGAGAAAGGCCTTACATGAAGAACAGTTTCAAGAAGGTTCTTGCAGTGACAGCTGCGGGCGCCTTGGTTGCTGGAGCATCCGTCCTGTCGACGGCAAACGCTGCAGTCACCTCCGTTTCCCTCGCATTCCAGGCTCCGTTGACCGGACCTAATGCGCTCACCGGACAAGACGAACTCACTGGTGTGAAATTCGCTCTCTCCGAGTACGCAGCGACGAATCCAGCTATCAAAGTTGAACTCGTCCTTGCAGACGATCAAGGCGATCCCACCATTGCAGGTTCGCTTGCACCTGGTATCGCTTCTAATAAGAAGATCATCGGTTTGGTTGGCCCGGCATATTCAGGAGCAACCCAAGCATCACTACCTGCATACAAGGCAGGCGGTCTACCTTTGATCTCTCCATCAGCAACTCGCGTTTCATTGACAGATCGCAAGGCGCCAGTCAATGGCTTTCCGATCTTCAAGCGCGTCGTCGCTAACGATAAGTTCCAAGGTCCAGCACTTGTTCGTTACGCAACAAAGGGCGTTACATCTCCAAAGGTGTACCTCGTTGATGACGTCAGCGCATACGGTGCCGGTCTTGCTGCTTACGCAAAACTCACCATTACTGCTGCAATGGATGCTGGCAAGGACTCAGTTCCACAGAACACCAGCGATTACACCTCTGTTGTTGCGAAGGTAAAGGCTTCCGGCGCGAACGTAGTTATCTACTGCGGTTACGCTCCTGATGCAGCGAAGTTCGTCAAGGCGCTCCGCGACGGTGGCTTCACCGGCGTCTTCGCCTCGGGCGATGGAACACTCAAGGCAGACTTCCCAGTGAACGCTGGTAAGAGCGCCGCTGAAGGTGCACGTCTTACTGCAGCCGATGTTCCTTTCGAGAACGTCGCAACCGCAGCTCAGATGGTTGCTTTCACCAAGCTCACAGGCGTGAAGGTTCCTGGCACATACGTCACATCGTCGTATAACGCTACGAACGTCTTCCTCGCTTGCATCAAGCAGGGCGTCACTACTCGCCCTGGTATGCAGAACTGCATCACAAACGGCACATTCACCGGTATCGCTGGCGATACGATCAAATTTGATCGTTACGGCGACATCATCGGTGGCGCTGCTGTCGGTGCATTTACCATCAAAGATGGCAAAGTTGCCTACATTGGCGTTGCCTAATAGATAGGTATAAAGGAATATAGAAAAGTGCGACCGCGCCTATCTCTAGGTGCGGTCGCATCTTTCAACTCCAGCACAACTCTATGAACCTCTCGGTTATCTCATCCCAATTTTGGTCCTTGCTCCTGCAGGGAACTGCCCTGGGATTTATCTATGTCTTGATCTCACTTGGCTACACCATGGTTTACGGTGTTCTTCGCCTAATTAATTTCGCAAATTCTGAAGTGGTGATGGTTGGCACTTTTGCTACTGTCGTCGCCCAAGTCACGATACTTGGAAATGCCGCGGATTCAGATCCTCTTCACGGCTGGAATCTAATTTTTACGCTCATTTTTGCCGCGCTCTTCTCGGCGCTGGCATGTGGTCTTCTAGGAATTTTGGTCGAACTTGTGGCCTATCGGCGACTCCGTGCGCGGGGAACAAATCGTCTCGCCTCGCTCATCTCGGCGATTGCAGTGTCGATTGTTCTCTCTGAAGTAGTTCGAATCATCACTCATTCGGCTCCCGTCACATCGCCACGTTTGTTGGAGAAATGGTCATTTGGAGAAGTTGCCGGCGCGAATTTCCGAATCGACACAATTCTGATCATCATCACCGGTGCGGTTATCTTCTTCGCACTCGATAGATTCGTGTCAAAATCACGGATGGGCAAAGCGATCCGCGCCGTCTCGATGAGTGAAGAGAACTCGAAACTTATGGGCATCAATCTCGACCGGGTAGTGGCTCTGACATTCTTTATCGGTGGGCTGACCACTGGTATCGCCGGGTTCTTCTACACAACCGTCTACGAGACCACCCAGTTCAACGTCGGATTCAATCTCGGCTTGGCAGCATTTACCGCTGCCGTCCTTGGTGGAATTGGTAATCTGCGAGGCGCCTTCTATGGCGGGCTCTTCCTGGGAATCTTGGAACAATTCGCATCTGCCATCTTGGGCTCACAGTGGAAATCTGTGACTGTCTTCGTCGTTCTCGTTCTTGTCCTTCTGATCAAACCAAGTGGCATCTTCGGTGAAGCTGTCCAGCAGACGAGGACCTGATTCCGATGATCAATCTTCGCGATAAGGGTTCTGCGCTCTGGGATCGGATGAATCGTACGCAGCGAACGATCTTTGCGGTTGTTGTCATTGGGTTGGTTGCACTTCTGCCTCACGCTGCGGATTTCCCGCTCACAAGTTTCCTCAATACTCCTATTACTTCCTACCAAGCCACCTTGGTTTATCCGATTGCGCTCTTTACCCTGATGGCCCTTGGCTTGAATATCGTTGTTGGTAAGAGCGGACTTTTGGATTTAGGTTATGTCGCATTCTTCGCCATCGGCGCTTACACGATGGGAATCTTGGGAACTCTCACCAAACTCAATACCTGGGAGATCCTGCCGATTGGTATTGGACTTGCGATGCTCTCAGGACTTCTCCTTGGCTTGCCAGCACTTCGTCTTCGTGGTGATTACCTAGCGATTGTCACGCTTGGATTCGGTGAAATCGTTCGCATCATCGCTCTCAACTTGAAAGAAACAGGTGGACCAAACGGTGTTGTAGGAATTCCCAATCCGCCACCGATTCTGGGACAGACATTCCTTCTTGAGGACCACGATGCATATTTCTGGGTGATTCTGGCGATGATTCTTCTTGTGATCTGGATGGTTCGCAGGTTTAGCGTTCGACGTCCAGGCAGAGCGTGGGAAGCAATCCGTCAGGATGAAGATGTAGCTGCTTTGATGGGCGTCAATCTTCTGGTCTATAAATTATGGTCATTTAGTATCGGTGCAGCGATTGGCGGGGCAGGCGGAGTCATCTATGCCTCAAAGGTCATGTTTATCGCGCCAGATATGTTCACATTCAACGTATCGGTCTTAATTCTTGCCTGCGTAGTCTTCGGTGGCATGGGAAATATGTGGGGTGTCATTCTTGGAGCGTCGATTCTGGCTTATCTGCCCGAGCGCATCCGCTTCATTAGCAACTCGCGTCAGATCGTCTTCGGTTTGGTGCTTCTCTTGATCATGAACTTAAGGCCAGATGGTTTGTTGCCGCGAAAGAAGCGCGATAAAGTCAATCTGGAACAAGCGAGGAAGCAGAAATGACAACTCCAATCCTCAAACTCGACAACCTGACGATTCGCTTTGGCGGCGTGACCGCTCTTGACTCCGTCAATCTTGAAGTGAAGAAAGGCGAGATCTGCGCACTCATCGGGCCGAACGGAGCGGGAAAGACCACTGTCTTTAATGTGATCACCGGCGTCTACCGTCCGACATCTGGAACGGTAAGTTTCAACGGCGAATTGATCAATAACAAGAAACGTCACGTCATCACTGCAATGGGACTTTCCCGCACTTTCCAGAACATCCGCCTCTGGGGCGAGATGACCGCACTGGAAAATGTCATTACGGCAACTGATGTGCATAAGAAGAGTGGATTAATCGGTGCGCTCTTTGGCCTGCCTCGATCGCGTCGCGAAGAGAAAGCTGACCGCAAGAGAGCCCAGGAACTTCTCGATTTTATCGGCATCGGACATCGCGCAGATCAACTTGCGAAGAATCTTCCTTATGGTGATCAACGTCGACTTGAGATCGCTCGCGCTCTTGGCACAAGTCCACAACTTCTTCTGCTCGACGAACCCGCAGCGGGTTTTAATCCAGCTGAGAAAGTCGAGCTTGGAGCGCTAATAAAGAAGATTCGCGATGCTGGTTATACCGTCTTGTTGATCGAACACGACATGTCGCTCATCATGGGAATCTCCGATCGCGTTGTTGTACTCGATTTCGGCGTGAAGATCGCTGATGACCTACCAAGTGTTGTTCAGAATGATCCGAAAGTTATCCAGGCTTATCTAGGAGTCCCGGCAGATGCGTCTTGAAATTAAGGACCTGCGAGTCCACTACGGCAAGATCGAGGCGATCAAAGGAATCTCCTTTGGCGTTAATGATGGCGAGATCGTGACGCTGATCGGCGCAAATGGCGCCGGAAAGACCACAACCTTGAAAACTATTTCTGGTCTTCGAAAAGTGAGTTCGGGATCAATCTTCTTTGACGGTCAAGATATTTCCACGATGCCAGCTCATAAGAGGGTGGAGATTGGGATCTCTCAAGCTCCAGAAGGACGCGGCATTTTCCCCGGGATGAGCGTGCTGGAAAATCTTGAGATCGGAAAATTCCATAGAAAAGATCGCAAATCCGAAACTGATGAGGATCTAGAGAAGGTTTACACCCTTTTCCCGCGCTTGAAAGAGCGACTTACTCAGGCAGGCGGAACTCTCTCTGGCGGTGAACAACAGATGCTTGCCATCGGGCGTTCGCTTATGGCTCGTCCGAAAGTTCTGCTCCTTGATGAACCATCGATGGGACTAGCACCTCAGATGGTTGCCAATATCTTCCGGATCATTACAGAGATCAACAAGCAAGGAACCACGATCCTTCTCGTTGAGCAGAATGCACAACAAGCGCTTCAACGCGCTGATCGCGCCTATGTTTTAGAGACCGGAACGATTACCAAAGAAGCGCCTGCGAAGGAGCTTCTCAACGATCCTCACGTTAAGTCTGCCTACCTTGGAACGGGAGCACACGAGATCTATTAGATCTTTGATGTCTCGTTAATTATGGACGTTCAGCAAGAATGAGGCAGGTAATTCGCGCCGTGCAAGTTTTCTCACCTTTGTCATTGGTGATTTCTACGTTGTAGCAGCAGAGCGTCTTTCCTAACGTTATCGCCGTGGCAACTCCGGTCACAATTCCTGAGGTGGCGGATTTGTGATGGGTTGCGTTGATATCGACTCCGACAATTCTTCGATGGGGACCTGCATGAAGTTGGGTTCCAATAGAGCCGAGACTTTCAGCGAGAACGACATTTGCTCCACCATGGAGCAATCCAAGAGGTTGGGTATTTCCCTCGACAGGCATCGTGGCGACCAGGCGCTGCGGTGATGCTTCCACGATCTCAATACCCATCTTCTTATCAAGCGCGCCACGACCTCGCTCGCGAAGAATGTCCATGAAATCACTCATAGCGTCATTGTAGGTGGCTATCTCTAGGATTGCGGCGATGTCCAAGCGAATCCTTCTTCTCGATGGCCACTCTTTGGCTTATCGCGCCTTCTTCGCATTGCCGATGGAGAATTTCGCAACCTCTTCTGGACAGCACACCAATGCCATCTATGGCTTCGCATCAATGATTATCAATCTCATACGCGATGAGAAGCCAACCCATATCGCAACTGCTTTCGATGTCTCCCGTAAGACATTTCGAACCGAGAAGTTCCCTGAATACAAGGCAAATCGCGCCAAGACCCCTGATGAATTTCGCTCCCAGATCTCCTATATCAATGAACTTCTCGATGCATTCAAAATCAAACATTTCGAACTCGAAGGGTTCGAAGCAGATGACATCATCGCAACCTTCGTCGATCGCTTCGGAAAGGGAAATGAAATCCTGATCTGCTCGGGGGACAGGGATTCATTTCAACTCGTCTCACCACACGTCACAGTTCTCTACCCCAAGAAAGGCGTCACTGAGCTCGCTCGCATGACACCTGATGCGGTCCAGGAGAAATATGGATTGAGCCCAAATCAATATCCAGATTTTGCTGCGCTGCGCGGAGATCCCAGCGATAACTTGCCTTCTATTCCTGGAGTAGGGGAGAAGACTGCGTCAAAGTGGATCACTGAATTCGGTTCGCTTTCGCAACTGCTCGCCCGTGTCGATGAAGTACCAGGCAAAGCCGGCGACTCCCTTCGCGCTGCTATAACAACAGTTCTTACCAATCGAGAGTTGACTCAGCTTCGACACGATGTGCCGAT
>CAZGMF010000024.1:0-8141 GCA_964526795.1 uncultured Clavibacter sp. | reverse complement strand
CGCCACTTCTCTAGTCAAGAAGAGAGCGCAATGAAGAGCGCCTATGAAGCGGTGGGCCACGAATTCAATGTCGCCTCGCCGAAACAACTTCAGAGCGTTCTCTTCGAAGAGTTGAAACTTCCAAAAACGAAGCGGATCAAAACCGGCTACAGCACTGATGCCGAATCTCTGGAGTGGCTCTTTGCGACAACATCACATCCAGTGCTTCGACATCTTTTGGCGATTCGTGAAAACTCGAAATTGCGGACGACGGTTGAGGGTTTGCAGAACTCCGTCGGAACCGACGGAAGAATTCACACAACCTTCCAGCAGACCACAACGGCTACTGGTCGTCTCTCTTCAACCGAACCAAATCTGCAGAATATTCCGATCCGAACCGACGATGGTCGCAAGATCCGCGAATGTTTCATTGCGCAGACTCCCTATGCACTCCTCATGACTGCCGATTACAGCCAGATCGAAATGAGAATCATGGCTCACTTGTCAGGCGATGAGGGTTTACTTCGCGCTTTTCACGCCGGAGAAGATCTCCATTCCACGGTGGCATCCCAAGTCTTTGGAGTTGAGAAGAATGAGGTCAGCGCCGAAATGCGTCGTCAGATAAAAGCGATGTCCTACGGTCTTGCTTACGGGCTCTCATCGTTTGGCTTGGCACAACAACTGGATATAACGCCATCTGATGCAAGTGCACTGATGGGTCGGTATTTCGAGCGATTTGGTGGAATTCAGGATTACTTAAAAGAAGTTGTTCAGATCGCAAGGAAAAAGGGCTACACCGAAACCATTATGGGTCGACGTCGCTACCTTCCGGATCTAAACCACGAGAATCGTCAACGTCGTGAGGTTGCTGAACGAATGGCACTAAATGCGCCGATTCAAGGGTCGGCTGCGGACATCATCAAAGTGGCGATGCGCGATCTCAGAATTGCTTTGAAAGATGAGCGGATGACATCTCGAATCCTCCTGCAAGTCCATGATGAATTGATCTTTGAGGTCGCTCCGGGGGAGGAGAAATCCCTTGAAGAGATCGTCCGCAAGAAAATGGGCGAGGCCTATCCGCTTAAAGCGCCGCTTGATGTGAATGTTGGCTTTGGACGTACTTGGGACCAAGCAGCTCACTAGTTCAAATTGACCTTTCGTGTCGAAAGAAAGTAGCCTTCCCCTCCGCGCTCGAAAATCCTGTACGGCCTCGGACGTAGTAGGAAGTGCCCAAGTTCTGATTGAAACAATCGTTATTTGGAGTCGGATCTCGTGCGTGCCCTTCTACTCACCCAACCCCTCGGAGCAACTTGTCAACCTCTATTAAGAACGACTTAACAGCAGAAGAATTTCTCGCCGCAATCGACGGCACAATCAAGAATTTCAATGACGGAGATCTCGTCTCCGGAATCGTGGTCCAAGTAGACCGCGATGAAGTACTCCTCGACATCGGTTATAAGACCGAAGGTGTAATCCCAGCGCGCGAACTTTCGATCCGTAATGATGTGGATCCAAGCGAGTTGGTCAAGCTCGGCGAGCAGGTCGAAGCACTCGTACTTCAGAAGGAAGATAAAGAAGGTCGTCTCATCCTCTCCAAGAAGCGCGCACAATATGAGAAGGCGTGGGGAGAGATTGAAGGCAAGAAAGAGCGTGACGAAGTCGTCGTAGGAACGGTCATCGAAGTCGTGAAGGGTGGCCTGATTGTCGATATCGGACTTCGCGGTTTTCTTCCCGCATCCCTTGTTGAGATGCGCCGAGTCCGTGATCTCTCTCCGTACATCGGCAAGCAAGTTGAGGCACGAATCATCGAACTAGATAAGAACCGTAACAATGTCGTTCTCTCTCGACGCGCTTATCTCGAGCAGACTCAGTCAGAGTCACGTACCTCATTCCTCAATCAACTTCAGAAGGGACAAGTTCGCTCCGGCGTCGTTTCCTCGATCGTCAATTTCGGAGCATTCGTTGATCTTGGTGGCGTTGATGGTCTTGTTCACGTCTCTGAACTCTCGTGGAAACATATCGATCACCCAGGTGAGGTCGTCGAAGTCGGCGATGAAGTGACTGTGGAAGTTCTCGAAGTGGATTTCGAGCGCGAACGCGTTTCGTTATCACTCAAGGCCACACAAGAAGATCCTTGGCAAGCGTTCGCACGCACCCACACCATCAATCAAGTCGTGCCTGGCGAAGTAACCAAACTCGTCCCATTCGGTGCATTTATCCGCGTCTTCGATGGCATCGAAGGATTGGTACATATCTCGGAGTTAGCAGAGCGCCACGTTGAGATTCCAGAGCAGGTCGTCCAAGTCGGCGACCAACTCTTCGTGAAGATCATCGATATCGATCTTGAGCGTCGTCGAATTTCTCTTTCTTTGAAGCAAGCTAACGAAGGTCATGACGTTCCCGTTGAAGCATTTGATCCGACCCAATACGGAATGCCTGCTCGTTACGACGAGAGCGGAAACTTCATCTACCCCGAAGGTTTCGATCCTGCGACACAGGAGTGGAAGCCAGGATACGAATCGCAACGTGAAGAGTGGGAACGTCAATACGCCGAAGCCCAATCGCGTTTCTTGGCACACAAGAAGCAGAAGGCTGAAGCGCAAGCAGCAGATGCAGCTGCCGCGGCGGCTGCTCCTGAAGCAACACCTGCGGAATAACGTTCCGCAGATTTGAAAATTCTGGGCCTCGCATTTGCGGGGCCCAGTTTATTTTCTCGCTCGATTTGTCACGCTCGGTAGGCTGATGGAATGTTCTCTGTTGCACTGACGGGCGGTATTGGCTCCGGCAAATCCACTGTTGCAGATATCTTGGAAGAACTTGGCGCATTAGTAATCGACTCTGATCTTCTCGCTCGTGAAGTCATTGAACGTGGAACCAATGGTTATGACCAAGTCGTCGCGCGCTTTGGCGATTCGATCCTTCGAGATGGCGAGATTGATCGTTCAGCTCTAGGGAATATCGTCTTTTCAGATGTGGCTGCACGTAAGGATTTGGAGGGAATCATCCACCCACTCGTCCGCGAACGAGCCGAGAAAATCGCCTCTCGTGCCGGCGACCGAGTAGTCGTCAATCAGATCCCACTTCTCTTTGAAACGAAAGGTTCTGAGCGCTTTGATTTTGTCATCTCAGTCGAAGCCGACGAAGAGATTCGTAAAAAACGGTTGCGCGAGCGGGGGCTAAAAGATTATGAGATCAATAAAAGGATGGCAGCTCAGGCCAGCGATATCCAACGGGCATCGATTGCAGATGTGGTGATCACCAACAATGGCACGATCGATGATCTGACTCGTAAGATCGAAGCGCTCTGGGAGAGTGAGTTATTTCCTAAGGTCAGCAAATGACGCGGGCTATCACCAAAACTCCTCGAACAGGTAAGCCATTCAAAGTAGTAAGCGATTACATCCCAGCGGGCGATCAGCCGACCGCGATTGAAGACTTGACCCGGCGCGTGAATGCCGGTGAACCCGACATCGTCCTTTTGGGAGCAACGGGAACCGGAAAATCTGCGACAACAGCCTGGCTGATTGAGCAAGTCCAACGTCCGACTCTCGTTCTTGCACCGAACAAGACCCTTGCCGCACAACTCGCCAATGAGTTCCGGGAATTGCTACCAGAGAATGCCGTGGAGTACTTCGTCTCCTATTACGACTATTACCAACCCGAGGCTTATGTTCCACAGACCGACACCTTCATTGAGAAGGATTCCTCCATCAACTCCGAAGTTGAACGATTGCGATATTCAGCGACATATTCTCTTCTCACTCGGCGTGATGTGATTGTGGTGGCGACAGTCTCATGTATCTATGGCCTAGGTACCCCGCAGGAGTACATCGACCGCATGATTCAGCTGCGTGTCGGTGAAAGTATTGAACGTAATCTTCTGCTTCGACGTTTTGTCGATATCCAATACAAGAGAAATGACATGGCATTTGACCGAGGCACTTTTCGAGTGCGCGGCGACACCGTGGAAATCATCCCCGTCTATGAAGAGTTAGCGATTCGAATCGAGATGTTTGGCGATGAGATTGAACGTCTCACAACGCTCAATCCTTTGACAGGTGAGATTGTCAGTGATGTCAAAGAAGTCTTCATTTTCCCTGCAACTCATTACTCGGCGAGCAAGGAGACAATGAAACGCGCCATCTCTGATATCGAGGCAGAACTCGCGCTGCGCCTTGAGGAGTTAGAGCGTTCGAACAAACTCTTGGAGGCGCAACGCCTTCGAATGCGCACCCAATTCGATATCGAGATGATGCTCCAACTCGGTTTCTGTTCGGGAATTGAGAACTATTCGCGGCATATCGATGGTCGATCCCAGGGTTCACCACCGAATTGTCTACTCGATTATTTTCCGGAGGATTTCCTCTGTGTCATCGATGAATCCCACATCACCGTTCCCCAAATCGGAGCAATGTTTGAAGGTGACGCCTCCCGGAAGCGAACTCTTGTGGAGCACGGATTTCGACTTCCCAGTGCTATGGATAACCGACCTCTCACTTTCGCAGAATTCTTAGAGCGCACTCCGCAGAAGGTCTACCTCTCGGCCACCCCTGGTCCATATGAACTAGGCAAGACTGAAGGTGTCTATGTCGAGCAAGTCATCAGACCGACAGGACTTGTCGATCCTAAGATCGTACTGAAACCGATTAAGAATCAGATTGATGATCTGATTCGCGAGATTCGAACGCGTGAGGCCAAGAATGAAAGAGTTCTAGTCACGACGTTGACCAAGAAGATGGCCGAGGATCTCACTGACTATCTCAATGATGCCGGTATCAGAGTGCGCTACTTACACTCCGAAGTAGACACCTTGCGTCGCGTTGAGTTATTGCGGGAATTGCGTCTTGGCGAATATGACGTATTGATCGGAATCAACCTTCTTCGCGAAGGTCTCGATCTTCCGGAGGTGTCGCTCGTTTCCATCCTGGATGCAGATAAAGAGGGTTTCCTTCGTTCCACCAGGTCGCTCATTCAAACCATCGGCCGCGCTGCTCGAAATGTTTCTGGCGAAGTTCATATGTACGCCGATAACCTCACCGATTCGATGCGTCAGGCCATCGATGAGACCAACCGACGTCGAGCAAAACAGGTTGCCTATAACGAGGCGATGGGTATCGATCCGCAACCGTTGCGGAAGAAAATCGCAGATATCACCGACCTCATCGCAAAAGAGAGCGAAGATACGAACGAACTCTTAAATCGTTCCAAACGAAACACCAAGAGCGAGACTCCGATTGGCGTGCATGCCAAGTCGCTCGTAGCCTTACCCCGCGCGGAGTTGCTGGGATTGATTGACTCACTCACAGAACAGATGCGTAACGCTGCCGCAGAACTCCAATTCGAATTGGCCGCCCGGCTTCGTGACGAGATAAAAGAGTTGAAGCGCGAGCTTCGAAGTATGGATGAAGGTGGGTTGAGATGAGCGCAGATCGTCTCGTCGTTCGTGGCGCTCGCGAACATAATCTCAAGAATGTCTCGCTGGACCTTCCTCGCAATTCCTTGATTGTCTTCACTGGTCTTTCTGGATCAGGGAAATCATCGCTTGCTTTTGACACCATATTTGCAGAAGGTCAACGGCGATATGTCGAATCTCTCTCGGCTTATGCCCGCCAATTTCTAGGTCAGATGGATAAACCTGATGTCGATTTCATCGAGGGACTCTCACCTGCAGTATCGATCGATCAGAAATCCACCAACCGAAATCCTCGCTCGACAGTTGGAACAATTACTGAGGTCTACGACTATCTTCGATTGCTCTTCGCTCGCGCCGGTAAGCCTCATTGCCCAAAATGTGGCAAAGCGATAACCAAACAGACTCCGCAGAACATCGTCGATCAGATTCTTTCCTTGCCTCAAGAAACAAGATTTCAGGTACTCGCTCCGATCATTCGCGAAAGGAAAGGGGAGTTTGTCGATCTCTTCAAATCATTAGTCGCCCAGGGATATTCCCGCGCCCGGGTCGATGGATCGACTATTGCGCTGACCGAACCACCGAAACTCAAGAAACAAGAGAAACATACGATTGAGGTCGTTGTTGACCGATTGAGCGCCAAGCCAGACTCCAAACAACGATTAACGGATTCGATTGAGACTGCATTGCGTTTAGCCAATGGGCTTGTGACGCTCGATTTTGTGGACTCCAAAGAAGAGCGAACCTATAGCGAGCTTCTTGCCTGCCACGATTGTGGCCTCTCCTTTCAAGAGATGGAACCTCGTTCTTTCTCCTTTAACTCTCCCTTTGGCGCCTGCCCTGAATGCACTGGGATCGGTTCAAAATTAGAAGTAGATGAGGAACTTGTTATCCCCGATGATTCGATCTCGATCAACGAAGGGGCGATTGCGCCTTGGGCGGGCGGACAAAGTTCGGAATATTTCAACAACCTTCTCGATGCCCTGGCAAAAGATGTGAAGTTCTCGATGGATCAACCATGGAGCAAACTCTCTGCCAAAGCCAAAGAGGCGATCCTTCATGGATACGAATATGAAGTTCATGTGAAGTATCGCAACCGATATGGTCGAGTTCGTAGTTATTCAACAGGTTTTGAGGGTGTCATTCCTTTTATCGAGAGACGACATTCGGAGACTGATTCCGACTATTCACGCGAAAAATATGAGGCGTACATGCGAGAGACTCCTTGCCCCGTCTGCAAAGGAACGCGCCTCAAGCCGGAAGTCCTGGCAGTAACTTTGGGTGGGAAAAATATCTCCGAAATTTGCGAGCTATCGATTGGCGATTGCAAAGGTTTCCTCGACAAACTGTCATTAGCTTCTCGTGAGGCGAAGATTGCTGAGCGTGTCTTGAAGGAAGTGCATGCTCGATTAGGATTTCTCATCGATGTAGGTCTGGACTACTTGACTTTGGCGCGAGCGGCTGCATCCCTTTCAGGTGGGGAGGCCCAACGAATCCGACTTGCAACACAGATCGGCTCGGGGCTGGTTGGCGTTCTTTATGTTCTCGATGAGCCAAGTATCGGATTGCATCAACGTGACAATCGACGTTTGATTGAAACCCTCACACATCTTCGCGATCTTGGAAACACATTGATTGTCGTGGAGCACGACGAAGAGACCATCCGAACCGCAGATTGGATTGTCGATATCGGCCCAGGGGCGGGGGAGCACGGTGGCGAGATTGTTGTCTCTGGTGATTACGCGGCCCTCACGAGTGCGAAGAAATCGATCACCGGGGCTTATATCTCGGGCAGGAGCGAGATCGGGATTCCTAAAATACGACGCCCCATCAACTCCAAGAAGCAGCTTGTCGTCAAAGAAGCACGGGAGAACAATCTCAAGAGTATCGATGTGGCAATTCCACTCGGTGTCTTTGTAGCCGTCACAGGTGTCAGCGGTTCTGGAAAATCAACCTTAGTAAATGACATCTTGTACTCCGTGCTTGCGAATAAATTAAATGGTGCGCGAGTAGTTCCCGGTCGCCATCGCACGATTACCGGAATCGATGCGCTCGATAAGGTCGTTCATGTCGACCAATCGCCCATCGGACGAACACCGCGCTCCAACCCTGCGACATATACCGGGGTCTTTGACAAAGTACGCGCACTCTTCGCTGAGACCAGCGAGGCAAAAGTTCGCGGTTATCAGCAAGGTCGATTCTCTTTCAATGTTAAAGGCGGGCGCTGTGAGAACTGTTCCGGTGATGGAACTATCACAATCGAGATGAACTTCCTACCCGATGTCTATGTTCCTTGCGAGGTCTGCCACGGGGCGCGCTATAACCGAGAAACCCTTGAGGTGCATTACAAAGGCAAGACCATTGCAGAAGTCCTCGATATGCCGATTGAGAAGGCTACTGAATTCTTCGACTCGATCCCTGCTATTCATCGTTACCTCAAGACTCTCTGTGATGTGGGCCTAGGTTATGTTCGACTTGGTCAATCTGCGCCCACTCTCTCCGGAGGTGAAGCCCAACGCGTCAAACTAGCGACCGAACTCCAACGTCGTTCGACGGGGAGGACTATTTATGTTCTCGATGAACCCACTACTGGTCTGCATTTTGAAGATGTCAAGAAACTTCTTGCAGTGCTCCAGAGATTAGTCGATACCGGAAATACCGTCGTCGTCATCGAACACAATCTCGATGTCATCAAATCGGCCGATTGGATTATCGATCTTGGCCCTGAAGGGGGAGCCGGTGGCGGAATTGT
>CAZGMF010000023.1:1383-16815 GCA_964526795.1 uncultured Clavibacter sp. | reverse complement strand
CGAAGGCCCGAAAGGCCGCCCTTGATCTGCTCTACGAGAGCGATATCCGTCGTGCTAATCCCGAACTTCTTCTCAATTCTCGAATCGAATCTCTGGAATATCTGATCCGGGACTACACCAAAGATCTGGTGCTTGGAGTTTCGGCTAATAAGGTCAAGATAGATGAATTGATCCAGACCTACGCTCAAGGATGGGATTTCGATCGAATGCCCGTTATTGATCGTAATCTTCTTCGAATTGCGCTCTTTGAAATCCTTTATCGGGAGGACATTCCCGCCGCCGTTGCTATATCTGAAGCGTTAGAGTTGGCTCAAACGCTATCGACCGAGGAATCTGCTCGATATGTCAACGGAATTTTGGCAACTATCGAAAAAATCAAAACTGGATTAGTTATTTAGTTCCCTTCGGTTGTTTAGTCGCATTTCTTGCAATCTTGAACTCCAGGCCTCTGTTCTCAATAGCTATGCCGACTTGTTGAAGCGTTGAACCTAGGAATGTAGCAAGACCCTCCCAATCGCTCCTTCGCAACGTAATGACGTGCCCATTCCAATCACCACGCGAACGGATGATCACCCCAATCATTCGCCCTAGAGCTTGAGCAAATGAGTCCTGGTCACTGGGGAAATTACGGAAAGCCTGAAGATCGATCGAGCCGATGCGCGCCACAGCTGAGTCAGCCTGACTATCTGCAAAGAGTGCGTGATGCGGAACTCCATAGAAATCGCAGAGCCGAAGCGCCTTATCAACCGAGAGGCTTCGAATACCGCGCTCATAGGACCCAACGACTACTCCTTTCCATTCGCCGCGACTTCGAATTTCTACCTGCTTGAGGGTGAGACCTTGGGCCTTGCGTATCTGTCGCAGACGTGTGGCGATGATGGGAGGGGTTGTCATGTGGGAAGGCTATGACCATAGTTTCTAGGCTCGCCGGTCTCATCCACAATTTATCGAGATTGGACAATTCCGAGAATTGCCAACGGTGATGATAATCTTCGCTCGCCTTTAACGACCCGTCCTGTGAGGCGGCGAAGGGGAGTAGATGACTACTGTCATGGATACCGGGGATATCTCCCGTGCATTGCGAAGAATTTCCCACGAAATCATTGAACGAAATCCATCGAGTGAATCGCTTCTGATTCTCGGCATTCCAACTCGGGGCGCTTATCTTTCACGACGAATCGCCGCCACTATCTCTGAGATTGAGAATCGCACCATCAGCCAGGGCACGCTGGATGTGACGATGTATCGCGACGATCTTACGATGCGCCCGCCCAGAGCGTTGTTGCCCACCGAAATGCCTCATACCGGAGTTGGCGGATGCGATGTCGTTCTTGTCGATGATGTCTTCTTCTCTGGTCGAACCATTCGTGCCGCCCTCGATGCGATTGCCGAATTCGGTCGACCGAAAACGGTCCAACTGGCCGTCCTTGTCGACCGAGGACACCGCGAGCTGCCGATTCGTGCAGATTTCGTTGGGAAGAATTTGCCTACTCGCATTAGCGAGAGAGTTTCGGTCTCGCTAAGTGAAGTTGATGGTGTCGATGAAGTTCGAATCGAGAATCTGGCATGAAGCGTCATCTTCTCTCAATATCCGACCTCTCCAAGCCTGATGCGTTGCAGATCTTGGACACTGCTGCTGAGCTGGCCCGAATAGCTGATGCGCCGATAAAGAAGTTGCCAACGTTGAGGGGGCGCACGATTGTCAATCTCTTTTTCGAGGATTCAACTCGTACGCGCATCTCCTTTGAAGCTGCAGCAAAGCGACTCTCCGCAGATGTCATCAACTTCTCTGCCAAGGGATCAAGCCTCAGCAAAGGGGAGAGCTTGAAGGACACTGCTTTGACATTGCAGGCCATGGGCGCCGATGCAGTCATCGTCCGCCACAGCGCATCCGGTGCAGCACAAAGACTCGCCGATCAAGAATGGATGAGCGGTTCAGTTATTAACGCTGGCGATGGAACGCATGAGCATCCATCCCAAGCCCTTCTCGACGCTTTTACTATTCGCAAGCATCTGAAAGGCGGAAGCGGCGATCTCTCTGGTTTAAGGATTGGAATAGTCGGAGATGTTCTTCACTCGCGCGTTGCCCGAAGCAATGTTCTCTTGCTCAATCTTCTTGGCGCTTCAGTTTCCTTGATTGCTCCTCCGACTCTTATCCCAATCGGAGCCGAGCATTGGCCAGTAACGATCGAGTACTCCCTTGATGATTCACTATCTACATTTGACGCAATCATGATGCTCCGGGTTCAACGGGAACGGATGAACGATCTCTTCTTTCCCAGCGAACGCGAATATGCGCGAAATTACGGTCTGAATTCCGAGCGGCTGCGACAAATGAAAGACAGCGCCATCGTGATGCACCCTGGACCTATGAATCGAGGGCTGGAAATCTCAGCAGACGTCGCTGACAGCACCAACTCTGTTGTTGTTGAACAGGTGACCAATGGCGTCAGTGTCAGAATGGCGATTCTCTATCTTCTCCTCGGCGGGGCAAATCTCGATACGGTGGTGGCCTGATGCCCACGTTGATCAATGTGCTTGATGTCAATGGAAAGAAGTCGACTTTAACTTGGAACGACGATCGGATTGTCGTTACTGAAGGTTCATCCGGCCCCGATCCCGTAATCGATGGCAGCGGATTTACCGTTATCCCGGGACTTGTCGATTTGCATACCCATCTACGCGAACCCGGTGGCGAAGATGCAGAAACAATCCTGACCGGATGCCAATCTGCGGTGGCCGGAGGATTTACCGCGCTATCTGCGATGCCGAATACCGAACCTGCCGCAGATACTGCTGGCGTTGTCGAACAGATATTTCGCCTCGGTCAACAGCACAAACTCTGTGATGTTTTTCCGATAGGTGCAGTCACAGAATCTCGATCCGGAAAGCATTTGGCTGAGATTGCTGCGATGAATGCCTCTGCTGCCAAAGTGAGGATCTTTAGTGACGATGGGAATTGCGTTTCCGATCCACTTGTGATGCGTCGAGCATTGGAATACGTCAAAGCTTTTGATGGCGTTATTGCCCAACATGCCCAAGATCCGCGCATGACCGAAGACGCTCAAATGAATGAAGGAATCGTCTCTGCTCGGCTGGGTTTGAAGGGTTGGCCCGCCGTCGCAGAAGAGGCGATCATCGCGCGTGATGTCCTTCTTGCCGATCATGTCGGATCACGTCTTCACATTTGTCATGTTTCTACCGCAGGAAGTGTTGACATCATTCGCTGGGCGAAAGCGCGCGGCATTAACGTCACTGCCGAGGTAACACCGCATCATCTTCTCCTGGATGATGACGTTGCTGGAAGTTATGACCCTATCTACAAGGTAAATCCGCCGCTTCGCACTAAAGCCGATGTCGAAGCGCTCCGGGAGGGAATCTCGGATGGAACGATTGACATCATTGCCACAGATCATGCACCGCATCCCAGCGAGATGAAAGAGTGTGAATGGAGCGCCGCAGCATTCGGAATGGTAGGACTTGAGACCGCACTTGGAGTTTCGGCCCGAGCATTGGTCGATACCAAGATCATTTCTTTCGCACGATTGATCGAATTATTAGCCACAAAACCAGCGCAGATCGGTCGATATACGGATCACGGATCGTTAAAACCAGGCTCCTATGCAAACTTCGCCTTGATTGATCGGGACAAGAAATGGGAAGTGAAAAGTGAGGCTCTGCGTTCGAAGAGCAAGAACACACCTTTTGCAAGATTGGAACTTGGCTACCAAGTAAAAGCAACCTACTTTCGTGGGTCGCTGGTCTTCCAGGAGAGTTCGGAATGAGTCAAGCCTTTCTTGTACTTGATGATGGGACGATCTTTGAAGGTCGCTCTTGGGCAAAAATTGGCGAGACATTTGGTGAGGCGGTTTTTTCCACGGGAATGACCGGTTATCAAGAGACTTTGACGGACCCCTCGTATCACAAGCAAGTCGTCATCATGACTGCACCACATGTTGGTAACACGGGAGTCAATCGAGAAGATATGGAATCTCGACGGATCTGGGTGAGTGGCTTTGTCGTCCGCGATCCATCACCGATCGTGTCGAACTGGCGCGCGGATTCGTCACTCGAAGAGGAATTGGTGAAATCCGATGTGGTGGGGATATGTGATCTGGATACGCGCGCTTTGACACGTCATCTCCGAGATCGCGGCGCGATGAGAGTTGGAATCTTCTCTGGCGAGAATTTATCGCGGGAAGAGATGGTGCAGAAGGTCCGAAATTCATCATTGATGAAGGGGGCCTACCTAGCAGAGGATGTATCAGTCACCGAGCCGGAGATCATTCCTGCGGTTGGCACGAAGAGATTTCGGGTCGCTGCCTTGGATTTGGGAATCAAGGATGCAACTCCAAAAAATCTATCCCGACGCGGTATTGAAACGACACTTCTCCCAGTGCGGACTTCCTTTTCCACGATTCGCGACGCTGGTTTCGACGGCCTCTTTCTCTCTAACGGGCCAGGCGATCCAGCGACCATGGATGATGTCGTTGCGCTGGTTCGAGATGCTTTGGATCAATCTATGCCAACGTTCGGAATTTGCTTCGGTCACCAAATTCTAGGACGTGCTCTTGGATTTGAAACGTACAAACTTCGATTCGGACATCGCGGTATCAATCAACCAGTGATGAATACTTTGACTGGCAAAGTTGAGATTACTGCCCATAATCATGGTTTTGCTGTCGATGCACCGCTGGACGGGGAATTCGCGACCGTCTTTGGAAGTGGCGTCGTTTCTCATATCAACCTCAATGATCGAGTGGTTGAAGGGTTGCGATTGTTAGAGCGACCAGCTTTCTCAGTTCAATATCACCCGGAGGCGGCAGGCGGGCCTCACGATGCGAATTATCTCTTCGACGATTTCGTTTCAATATTGGAGCGCAATGCCTCGAGATAATTCGGTAAAAAGCGTGCTTGTTATCGGGAGCGGTCCGATTGTGATCGGCCAGGCTTGCGAATTCGATTATTCAGGGACACAGGCTTGTCGCGTACTTCGGAGTGAAGGAATTCGAGTCATTCTGCTCAACTCGAACCCTGCAACGATCATGACTGATCCAGAATTTGCCGACGCAACATATATCGAACCCATCACCACGGAAGTTCTTGAGGCAATCATCGCCAAAGAACGACCGGACGCAGTCTTAGCCACACTTGGGGGACAGACAGCACTCAACGCTGCGATCAAGATTCATGAAGCAGGGATTCTCACCAAGTATGGAACGAAGTTGATCGGTGCCGATGTCGCTGCAATTAGAAGGGGTGAGAATCGGGAGGAATTTCGCTCGATCGTTGAAAGAATCGGGGGCGAGTCAGCGAAATCCATCATCTGTCACACGTTAGAAGAGTGTCTCGCTGCGGCGAATCAACTTTCGTATCCGGTCGTTGTCCGCCCGTCTTTCACCATGGGTGGGTTAGGAAGTGGGATTGCGCATTCGCCTGAGGAATTGCGATTGATTGCGGGCGCCGGGCTCCAACATAGCCCAGTCACCGAAGTTTTGTTGGAAGAGTCGATCATTGGTTGGAAAGAATATGAATTAGAGGTGATGCGAGATCATAAAGATAACGTTGTCATCATCTGTTCAATCGAGAATCTCGACCCGATGGGTGTTCATACCGGAGATTCCATCACTGTTGCACCGGCGCTGACTCTGACCGATGTCGAGTTCCAGCGCCTGCGAGATTTGAGTATCTCCATTATTCGTGAGGTCGGAGTTGCGACGGGAGGCTGCAATATCCAATTCGCCGTAAACCCTGCGAATGGTCGAGTCGTAGTCATTGAAATGAATCCTCGGGTCTCGCGCAGTAGCGCCCTTGCCTCCAAAGCCACCGGTTTTCCCATCGCCAAGATCGCTACCAAGTTAGCGATCGGTTATTCCTTAGATGAGATTCCCAATGACATCACCGAGAAGACGCCAGCCTCATTCGAACCGACTCTGGATTACATTGTCGTCAAGATCCCCCGTTTTGCCTTCGAAAAATTCCCGGATGCTGATCCGCGTCTAACAACGACGATGAAAAGTGTTGGCGAAGCTATGGCAATCGGAAGGTCTTTCCCTGAAGCGCTCCAAAAAGCCTTACGATCCTTGGAGCGAAAAGAGAGCGAATTTTCGTGGCCGGAGAATATTGACGTTGAACTACTTCTCAACCAAATCTCGATCCCGACCGAACGTCGGCTCCAACAAGTGCAGTTGGCATTGGCCGGGGGAGCAACAACCGCGCAAGTCTTCGAACGAACCAAGATTGATCCGTGGTTCTTAGAACAGATTCGGTTGATCAATGAAAAAGCAGAAGAAATTCGCGCGGCTCTTGATCTCACTGCTTCCTTACTGCGAAGTGCAAAACGGATGGGTTTCTCCGATCGCCAAATCGGCGTGCTGCGCAATCTCTCGGCCCTTGAAGTGATGAGCGCACGACATCGACTAGGGGTAAATCCCGTCTATAAGACTGTTGACACATGCGCCGGAGAATTTGAAGCCTTTACTCCTTATCACTACTCGAGTTATGACACGGAGAGTGAGGTCGAACCTCGCGAGAAGCCGGCTGTGATCATTCTTGGAAGCGGTCCCAACCGGATCGGACAAGGTATCGAATTCGATTATTCATGCGTTCATGCTTCCTTTGCCATTCGTAGCGAAGGTTTTGAGACAATCATGGTTAATTGCAATCCCGAAACCGTATCCACTGACTACGACACCTCCGACCGCCTCTATTTTGAACCACTTACCTTTGAAGATGTTTACGAGATTTATTGCGCCGAGAAAAACGTGGGCCCGGTAGCTGGAGTGATCGTTCAATTAGGAGGGCAGACGCCACTTGGATTAGCTCGCCAACTTCAGAGCGCTGGAGTTCCCATTCTTGGGACATCGCCTGATGCGATACATATGGCAGAAGATCGGGGTGCCTTCGGCGAAGTATTGAAACGGACTGGATTACGTGCGCCGGAATTTGGGACGGCGTTTTCCTTTCAAGAGGCCAAAGCAATTGCTGATCGCATCGGATACCCAGTTTTGGTCCGACCTTCTTTCGTCCTTGGCGGCCGCGGAATGGAGATCGTCTATGACTCAGCTTCGCTTGCTGAGTTCATCGACAAGGCAACCCAGATTAATCCGGAGCATCCCGTACTCATCGATCGATTCCTCGATGATGCAATCGAAATTGATGTTGATGCTCTGTATGACGGCAGCGATATTTATCTTGCAGGGATCATGGAACATATCGAGGAAGCTGGAGTTCATTCGGGGGATTCAGCCTGCGTTATTCCGCCCCAGACCCTCTCTGCCTCAATAATTACCGAGATCGAAAGTGCCACACTCAAATTGGCAGAAGAGATCGGCGTTCGAGGATTAATCAACATCCAATACGCGGTATCGAAAGAGCAGCTCTATGTGATCGAAGCGAATCCACGTGCCTCCCGCACCGTGCCCTTCGTCAGTAAAGCAACCGGGGTACAAGTTGCTAAAGCGGCAGCTTTGATCGCAACGGGCAAAAGTGTCTCGGCGCTGCAAGACCAAGGTTTGCTACCGAGACGCTCGCGCGGGATTGCTCATGGCGTTTCGGTTAAAGAAGCGGTATTGCCGTGGAATCGTTTTAGGCGAAGCGATGGGATTGGTATTGATTCGGTACTCGGACCGGAGATGAAATCCACGGGCGAAGTCATGGGAATAGCAACGACATTCGGCGCTGCATATGCCAAGAGTCAAATAGCCGCATTCGGTCCGCTGCCACTTTCGGGAACAGTATTTGTCTCGCTCTCCGATCTGGACAAGGAAGCGGGCGTGGAATCGGTGCGCTCGTTGGTAGCTATGGGATTTACTGTCTTATCTACGCGTGGTACCCATGACTTCCTTGCAAAAGACGGAATTGAAACCATGTTGACCGTAAAACATGGCGAGCGCAATGTTGCCCAAGGTGAGAAATCAGCCGTCGACCTCATCAACGAAAATCGGATACAACTGGTAATCAACACCCCGCTTGGCCGCGGCGCTAAGAAGGATGGTTGGTTGATCAGAAGTGCAGCGGTTGCCCGTGGCATCTCCTGCATAACAACGATCGCAGGCTTCAAGGCCGCCATCGAGGGTATTCGTTCCTTGCGTGGCGAGGCCTTCTCTCCTCGAGCGTTACAAGAATGGTCGGCATGGTGAAGAGCATCAATCCACGAGCGCAGCAGCGAGATGTCGAGGTTCTCTCCAATAAAAAGGTGGGGGCCTATCACCACATGGTCTTCGCAGTTGGAGAGTTAGCAGCCTTTTGTCGTCCGGGAAATTTTGTTGCGATCTCGGTGGGTGATGCTTCTTCGAATTTGATCCTACGTCGAGCTTTTGCAATCTACCGCGCGAGCGATCGCGGGCAATATGGCGGAACGATCGAGTTGGTTGTCGCAGCCCACGGAAGTGGAAGTCGATGGCTCGCAGGTCGACAGATTCATGATCGCGTCAATATGGTCGCGCCACTTGGAACACATTTCGGAATTCCTACTGAACCGGTTAACTCCCTATTGGTCGGTGGAGGTTATGGATCAGCGCCGCTATTCGGTCTTGCCGAAGTACTTAAGAATCAGGGAAGTCGCGTTGATATCGTCTTAGGCGCAAGCAGCGCTGGAAAGATCTACGCCCCGCTTGAAGGAAAAAGAGCGGTCAATACGATGACGATGACCACCGAGGATGGATCAACTGGCATCAAAGGGAAAGTCACTGATGCGCTCCCAGCTTTGATCGAGAAATATTCCACGGACATTATCTATTCCTGCGGTCCAATGTCGATGCTCGCAGCCATTGATGAAATCGCGCAGAAGTTTGGTTTGGTACATCAATGCGCCGTTGAGGAATCGATGGCGTGCGGTATTGGAGTCTGCATGACCTGCGTACTCCCCATCAAGGGCGATGATGGAGTGACGCGTATGTTGCGAACCTGCATCGATGGTCCTGTTGTCGATGGAGCGATGGTGAGTTGGGATTCTAAACGCAAGATTCCTGAAGGAACATGGGGCGCCTCATGAACTCATCATTTGCCGCCTTTGATTACCGAACAAAATTTGGGTCTCGCTGGTTTCCCTCTCCGATTTTCACCGCTAGTGGTTGTGCCGGTTCAGGTAAGGAACTTGCCCAGTTTTTCGCACTAGAAGAACTAGGTGCGGTGGTCACCAAATCGATTGCCATCAAAGCACGAAGTGGCAGGCCAACTCCGCGTATGGCGGAGACACCGTCGGGGATGCTCAACTCGATAGGCCTGCAAGGCCCTGGCATCGATCAATTCCTAGAGGTTGATATCCCTTGGTTGGCATCGCATGGTGCGCGGACAATCGTTTCTATCTCAGGGGAGAGCGTCGAGGAATACGCCTCACTTTCGCGCCGGTTGCGCGGCGTTTCATCGATATCAGGCATCGAGGTCAACATTTCCTGTCCAAATGTTGAAAATCGAGGTCTTGTCTTTGCCTGCGATCCAGTTGCTTCAAAGGAAGTAGTCCAAGCAGTGCGGCGCAATCTTGGTGGTGAATTTCCCATCATCGTCAAACTTTCTCCCGATGTCACAGATATTGTCGAAATTGCGAGAACGGTCGTCGAGGCAGGCGCGGATGGATTAGCTCTGATCAATACAGTGCTGGGAATGGTGATCGACATTGATACACAAAGACCAAAACTTGCTGGAAAAACCGGGGGACTCTCCGGCCCGGCAATCAGACCAATCGCAGTACGAGCGATTTATCAAGTTCACGCCGCACTGCCGCAGGTACCCATCTTGGGAATGGGTGGAGTGATGAGTGGTCGCGATGCTCTTGAGCTGGTCTTTGCCGGAGCAAGCGGGATCTCCATTGGCACGGCAACTTTTGGAAATCCAGCAGCTGTTATGAGAGTTAAAAGTGAGCTGGCGACGTTGCTCAAAGAGCGCGGGTTTAACTCATTCCTCGATGCCGTTGGTGTGGCACATGAGCGATAAATCCCCCATCATTGTCGCAATTGATACACCTGATGTAGATCGAGCGAAAAGAATATTGCAAGAAACCAGTCCTTATGTTGGCTGTTTCAAGATTGGCTTGGAATTTTTCTCAGCTCAAGGAATCTCTGGGGTCGACGCCCTGCGGAATCACGTTCCCGGAATCGATCTTTTCCTTGATCTGAAATTGCATGACATTCCCAACACGGTTGCGGGAGCGGCGCGAACTCTTGCGAGATTAGAACCACGTTTCCTTACAGTTCATGCTTCAGGTGGTGGTGCGATGGTTGCGGCAGCTCGTGATGCACTGCCCACCACGAATATCACCGCAGTCACGGTTCTCACTTCTTTGGATCAGGAGGAATTAATTCGCCTTGGGCTGTCGGTCCCGATTCCAGCATGGACAACCTCGCTTGCGGCAAACGCAATAGAGAATGGGGCAAAGTCCCTGGTGAGCTCGCCCCACGAAGTAGCGTCATTACGCGCAAATTTCGGATCGTCGATCACTCTGATCACGCCGGGAGTTAGACCGGTTGAACAATCTGAATCTTCAGCCGATGATCAAAAGAGAGTGATGACACCGATCGCGGCTCTACGCGCTGGCGCCAATTTTCTTGTAATAGGGCGTCCGATCACTGCGGCGAAAGAACCCGGTGCGGCAGCAGCAAAGATTCTTCAGGAAATTTCCTCGATCGATCTTCATTGATAAGGTCGCACTATGGGTGCGCCACCATTATTGACTTTGGAGGAGAGGCGGGCAGCCCTGGCAAAGGCAGCGCATGCCAGGAGAGAGCGAGCAGCATTTAAAGAAGAAGTGAAAGCAGGATCGAAGAACTGGCGTGTTGCCTTTGATGATCCCCGAGATTCCATTCAGAAGATGCGGATACGAGAACTGCTTGAATCAATCCCCGGATTTGGCGAGATAAGGGCGCGTGCCGTCTTAGAGCGGGCTCAGATCTCGTTGACCCGAAGGATTCAAGGTGTTGGTAGGAATCAAAAAGAGTCACTGTTTCTTCTGATGGCAGGGAAGTGAATGTCTAGCATTGGCAAGCTCTTTGTCATCTCAGGGCCTGGAGGTGTAGGCAAGAGCACGATCGTTGATGCTCTTCGGGCGGACAACTCATTCTTCTTCTCCGTTTCAGCAACAACGCGTACTCCTCGCAACGGTGAAATTGATGGAATTGCGTATTCGTTTGTCTCGGAATCGAAATTTGCGGAAATGATTCAATCAAATGCTTTTTTGGAATGGGCTGATTTTGCAGGTGCGCGTTATGGCACACCTCGAAAGCCCGTTCTCGACGCACTGGCGGAAGGTAAGAACGTCATTCTTGAGATTGAAATTCAAGGCGCCCGCCAAGTCAAAGCAGCGATGCCTGAGGCGATCATGGTATTTATTGCTCCACCGTCGATTGATGAATTAATGACCCGGCTGAAGGGTCGTGGTACTGATGACCCTGCTCGGATCAAAGCCAGACTGGATCTGGCTTATGAGGAGATGGCGGCAGCAGAAGAATTCGACCATATCTTGGTCAATCATCGAGTCGAGGAGATTGTGGCAGCGCTGGTATCCTTGGCCGCCCCTCGGGGGTAAAGCGTCAGTTCAATGGAGATTTCTAGAGGAGATATTTGTGGCAACGATGGATGGCATCACTAATCCGCCGATCGATGAGTTGTTAGACAAGAGCGGATCGAAATACAGCTTGGTGCTCTATGCCGCAAAGCGTGCACGTCAGATCAACGCTTACTACTCGCAATTAGGCGAAGGGCTTCTGGAATATGTTGGCCCTCTTGTCGAGACCCACGTGCATGAGAAGCCGCTCTCGATTGCGCTGCGAGAGATCAACGATGGTCTTCTGACCATTGAGAACCTCGAACCTCAGCAATAAAAGGCCAGCACGGCCATGGTGAGTCTCCAATTTCCTCGCGGACGTGAGGTTGTTCTCGGTGTGGGCGCAGGTATTGCTGCCTACAAGGCATGCGATCTTCTCCGGCGATTACAAGACCAGGGATTTCTTGTGACCGTTTTGCCAACCAAGAACAGTTTGAATTTCGTCGGCAAGGCGACGTGGGAGGCCCTCTCGGGCCGTCCGGTTGAAACCGAGCTCTGGGATGACGCGAGCACCGTCTCTCATGTGTCGCTTGGGGAGAAAGCCGACCTGATTGTTATTGCCCCAGCAACAGCAGATCTCTTGGCTCGACTCGCTCACGGTCGTGCCGATGACCTCCTTACAACGACAGTTCTTGCCGCTCGCGCCCCGCTAATCGTTGTTCCGGCGATGCATCCTGCAATGTGGCTCAATCCTGCCACTGTCGCCAATGTTGCAACACTGCGAGAGCGCGGTGTCATAGTCATCGAACCTGAAGAAGGCAGATTGACCGGAAATGATTCCGGAATCGGACGCTTTCCAGAAACCAGCACGATCGTTTCAAAAGTTCTAGATATTTCCGGCACCCAAGGGACGCTGTTAGGTAAGAAGATTGTTGTGACGGCGGGTGGAACAAGAGAAGCTCTCGATCCTGTTCGTTTCATCGGAAATCGATCCAGTGGTCGCCAAGGACTTGCTATCGCATTCGAAGCGCTTCGCCAGGGAGCCCAGGTCACAGTCCTCGCGGCCGATACGATCGATTTCGATCTTCCCGGTGCAAGGATTATCTCAACTATCTCCGCCGATGAAATGCTCGGTGAGCTGAAAAATCAGATGCCGGAAAGTGATGCGCTGGTGATGGCGGCAGCTGTTGCGGATGTTCGCCCAACCAAGACCGATGACGAAAAGATTAAGAAAGAGAATCTTCGACAGATCGAGGTGACCTCAAACCCCGATCTCCTTGCAACAATGAGCAAGATACGCAGGTCCGATCAAGTTCTGGTGGGTTTTGCTGCGGAAACATCAAACGCTTTCGAAGAACTTGGAGCGGCGAAATTGAAATCCAAAGGTGTGGATTTGCTCTATGCCACCAACGTTGCTGGGGGTGCTGTTTTCGGAGATGAAAGAACCACAGGATCGTTGCTCAGTAAGAGTGGCGTACTGGCTCGTTATCAGAGTGAAGATAAGTTTGTCGTTGCTAAGAAGATCGTCGAAGAGATATCGATTGCGTTAGGGGCTACGAATGGCTAAGCGTCTATTTACTTCTGAGTCTGTGACTGAAGGTCACCCAGACAAGATTGCAGACGCCATCTCGGATGCAGTCCTCGATTCACTTCTGGGTCAAGATTCCAAAAGTCGCGTTGCCTGTGAAACTCTCATCACGACTGGACAAGTGCATGTCGCCGGTGAAGTGACGACCAATGGGTATGCCGATGTGATGGGACTTGTCCGAGAGACTGTTCTGGGAATCGGATATGACTCATCGGAGAAAGGATTTGATGGCACCAGTTGTGGTGTCTCAGTCTCTCTAGGTCAGCAGAGTCAAGATATTGCCGCCGGCGTTGATCACGCTGTTGAAGAGCGACTCTCGCAATCCAGTGATCCGCTGGATTTACAAGGAGCAGGGGATCAAGGATTGATGTTTGGCTATGCCTCGCGCGACACGAAAGAATTGATGCCTTTGCCCATCGCAATGGCGCATCGCCTTGCTGAGAAGTTGAGTGCGGTGCGAAAGTCTGGCGAGCTCTCCTATCTCAGGCCAGATGGCAAGACCCAAGTAACCATCGAATATGACGGCGATAAGGCCGTGGCCCTCGACACGGTTGTCATCTCCTCGCAACATTCACCCGATGTCGATATTGCAACAACGATGACCCGCGATATCACCGAGAAGGTAATCAAACCTGTCATCGCAACCTTCGATTTGAAGCATGATTCCGTGAAAATTCTTATCAATCCGACTGGGAGATTTGTCATCGGCGGTCCAATGGGTGATGCCGGACTGACGGGACGAAAGATCATCGTCGATAGTTATGGCGGCATGGCCCGTCATGGCGGCGGGGCATTCAGCGGTAAGGACCCGTCAAAAGTCGATCGTTCTGCCGCCTACGCGATGCGCTGGGTTGCCAAAAATGTTGTCGCTTCCGGTCTGGCTGATCGCTGTGAAGTACAGGTCGCCTACGCAATCGGCAAAGCGCATCCTGTTGGTTTGTTTATCGAGACTTTCGGAACAGAGAAAGTTCCCGTCACCAAGATCTCGGATGCGGTATTTGCGACTTTCGACTTGCGTCCTGCCGCCATCATTCGGGATTTGAATCTCTTGCGTCCTATCTACAAGAAAACCAGCGCATACGGGCACTTCGGCCGCGAACTTCCAGAGTTCTCATGGGAAAGAACAGATCGAGCCGAGAAACTCTCCGCAGCGATCAAGGGCTGATGTGACCGCGCCTCTTGCCTTGAAACGGCAAAGGGCAGCCAGCACCAAGCGAGCTCTACGTTCGTCCTCTATTGCCGAAGTTATTGTCGATAACGGCGTCTTTCATCTTGATGAACCATTCTCTTACGCGATTCCGGAGCAATTCGAAACTGAGATAGGTCCTGGCGCACTTGTCAGATTGTTCTTTCGGGAGAAGAAAGTGACAGGGATCGTTCTTTCTGTTCACCCTAATGACCAGGGTCTCTCGCTATCACCGATTGATTCCGTGCTTGATCCGGCCGCCTTAACGCCAGAGATGCTGGAACTTTGTGACCGTTTGGTCTCTCGCTATGCCTGCAGTCGACACGACATTTTGCGCTTTGCTATTCCGAAGATGCGACCGACAAAAAAGTTCGCGGTGGATTGCACAGCACCACGTCTGAAGCGACGATCCGAACGCTTTTTCTACCAACTGGATTCATCAAGTGGCGAAGACGCTCTTTCAGAAGTCATTCTTCGGATGCCGGGGCGAGTGCTTGTTGTGACAGATACCGATCAAAGCGCGCAGTGGATTTCAGGCCACATTGCCTCATCGCGACGCAATTCCATCAATCTTGCGGGTGGAAAGAAGCCATCAGATGAAGGGCTTACCCTCGATGAGATACGGCAACTCGATGATCTTGTCATCATCGGACTACGAAGCATGCTTTTCGCGTCTATTGGCAGGGTCGACCATCTGGTAATAGTCGAGGAGTGGTCTGAACATCATTGGGAACGACAAGGGCCCTACTGGAATTCTCGGGATGTGGCATTGATCCGTCATGAAGTTGAAGGTTCCTCGCTGCATTTTGTCGGTTCAGCAATGTCCTTGGAGCTAGCGCGATTGATTGATCTGGGTTATATCAAAACCAAGCGTGCGTCATCGCGCTGGCGAAGAGGGAAGCGGCGAACCATCACCACCCAACCTCAAAGCTATCATCGAGTAATCGCAGAAGGTCTGAGAAAAGGTCCGGTGCTGATTTCAGTTGCCGGTAAGAGTTATGTTGGTGCGCTTCTCTGCGCTCGATGTCGAACCAAACCCCTCTGCCCTTGTGGCGGGGGCTTAATCCAGGAGAATCAGCGTTCCTATCGCTGCCGACTTTGTCAAAAGACTTTCGATGCGATTCGTTGCCATATTTGCGACCACACATCTTTTTTGATGTTGCGAAAAGGTGCCGAGCG
>CAZGMF010000023.1:0-1283 GCA_964526795.1 uncultured Clavibacter sp. | reverse complement strand
GCACTGAGTGCGCGAAAGGAATCGAATCTGCCACCGTATTCGCGAATGATTGCGATTGCGGGCGAAACTGCCGCACTTCGCGCACTATCTACCCAATTACGTAAGGAAAGCGATATCTCATTTGAGGCATATCCAATCAACAAGGATTCAGTGATGTGGCTCAAAGTCCCGATTGAATCTGCTGATGAAGTGATGAAATTGCTTCGTGTCGTGCAACGATATCGATCGGCCACCAAGAAGACTCTCTTCAAAATCAAAATAGATGGGTATCAGATCTGACCAGATAGAATTGCTTCATGCCAATCCAGCCGATCCGATTCTTCGGAGACCCTGTTCTGACAACGCCTGCAGCGCCGGTCGTTGATTTTGATAAGGAGTTGCGCCAGTTGGTTGCCGACCTGACAGAGACAATGATTGATGCTCCAGGAGCAGGCCTGGCCGCTCCTCAAATTGGTGTATCGCTTCGCGTTTTTGTCTGGAATGTCGATGATGAGTTTGGGCATCTGGTAAATCCAAGTTTGACGTTGAGTGAGGAGATGCAGGATGGCGAAGAGGGTTGTCTTTCATTTCCTGAACTTCGATATGACACACCCAGGTCAATGAGAGCGGTAGCAAAAGGTTTTACGATGCACGGCGAACCTATCGTTGTCGAGGGTACCGAGTTCCTAGCTCGGGCACTTCAGCACGAAACAGACCATCTCGATGGGATTCTCTTTATTGATCGAATGCCAAAGGAAGCACGAAAGGCTGCGATGAAAGAGATTCGTCAAGCCGAATGGTTCCAAGCGGCCGCTGATATCGGAAAGACTCCCGAGATTCGAATCTCACCACATCGCACCCAAGGCAGAGTCCTGTAGTGAAAGTAGCGTTGGCTTCATCGTCGATGCTTGCGCTGCCAACTCTTCGCTCACTTCTTTCCTCGAACCATCAGATAGCGGGCATCATCACGACGCCGGATCGACCAGCAGGACGAGGCCAAAAGATTTATCAGAGTGAACTCGCAGCAGCGCTGGCTCATTCAGATTTAGCAAAAGCGAATCTGACCATCGCAAAACCGCAGAGCGACATCGACCTTCGCCAGACACTTCAATCGTTTTCACCTGATGTTGTGATCACTATTTCCTATGGAAAATTGATAAAGGAAGCCGAACTTGCGCTGCCCAAACACGGTTGGGTGAACCTTCATTTCTCACTTTTGCCTCGGTACCGAGGCGCAGCTCCAGTGCAGCGCGCCCTGCTCGATGGAGCATCATCGACGGGGGTGACGGTTTTTAAGTTAGACC
>CAZGMF010000022.1:14586-19066 GCA_964526795.1 uncultured Clavibacter sp. | reverse complement strand
AGCGCACCTGCATGGCATGCAGGGGGTCAGGGGTTCAAGTCCCCTTAGCTCCACACGATGACCGACAACTCCCAAGGCCTGCCACTTCAGCGCATTCCCCGTGGCTGGTCTGCCAAAGATCTCGGCGATCTTTCTGGCAAGCGATTCCTCATTACCGGTGGAACAAGTGGAATTGGAAAAGAAGCGGCGCGCGAATTAGCCCGCGCTGGAGCCCGCGTGACGATTACTGCGCGAAGTGATGCTAAAGGTCAGCACACTACTAAAGAACTCTCGACCACCAGAGTGGATTACATCGTGATGGATCTCAATGATCTCGAAAGTATTCGCAAGGCTGCACGCGAGGTTACAGAGCCCTTCGATGTGCTAATCCTCAATGCCGGAGTTATGGCGATCCCATTGACCAAGACAGCTGATGATTTCGAGATGCAGATGGGCACAAATCATCTAGGACATTTCGCATTCGCAGGATTGATAAGAGAGAAGATTCGATCGCGAGTAGTGACAGTCTCAAGCCAAGCCCATCGAATGGGTTCGTTCGCCGATGGTTCACTTGATTCGATACGCGATATCTGCCTTGGACGTACGAAATACAATCCATGGGGCGCCTATGGCGCAAGCAAACTTGCGAACTTACTTTTCACCTTCGAATTGGAAAGACGGGCTCGTGCGCATAATTGGAGTTTCAAAGCATTTGCCGTTCATCCGGGATATTCCAACACCAACCTCCAATCCGTGGCACCTAAAGTTCGCGGCCGAATTGCAGAAGAGAGAGTGACTGCGTTGATGAATTCGGTCATCGCTCAATCAGCATCGATGGGAGCACTTCCCACTTTATGCGCAGCGACATTCCCTGACCTCTATGGCGCATCATTTATTGGCCCTGATGGATTATTTGAGATGAGGGGTTATCCAAAAGCAGTACGTGCACGTTCCATCGCCTATGACCAACTTCTGGCGCAGAATCTTTGGAGCGTCAGTGAGGAACTTACTGGCGTTTCGTGGCGGTAACCTTGGCGTATGTCTGAGGCGTATGACATTCATTATGTCCAAGAGAAATGGTTACCGATCTGGGATCAGATCGCGCCCTTTCGCTCTGGCCGCCCAGACGATGCGCGCCCGAAGAAATATGTCCTCGATATGTTCCCTTATCCATCAGGGGATCTCCATATGGGACATGCGGAGGCTTACGCCCTTGGCGATGTGATCGCTCGATATTGGGTGCAGCGCGGATTTAATGTCATGCATCCGATTGGTTGGGATGCATTTGGTTTACCTGCAGAGAATGCAGCAATCAAACGTAATGAAGATCCCAGTGTTTGGACTTACGAAAACATCAACACCCAGAAAGCATCGATGCGTCGATATGCGTGTTCCTTCGATTGGGATCGGGTTCTCTACACCTGCGAACCAGATTATTACCGCTGGAACCAATGGATCTTCTTGAAGCTATATGAAAAGGGTTTGGCATACCGCAAGAACTCGGCAGTGAATTGGTGTCCTGATTGTCAGACCGTTCTTGCTAATGAACAGGTCGTCGCAGGACTGTGCGAGCGCTGTGATAATCCGGTAACCAAGAAGAAGTTGAATCAGTGGTATTTCAAGATCACCGACTATGCCGAGAGATTGCTGGCCGATATGGACCAGCTGGAAGGAAAATGGCCAGAAAAGGTCTTGACGATGCAACGCAACTGGATTGGCAAATCCACCGGCGCCGAAGTCAAGTTCGACATTGAAGGTCGCAATGAACCGGTGGTCATTTACACCACTCGCCCAGACACTCTTTACGGTGCGACATTCATGGTTGTGGCAGTCGATAGCGATCTCGCGCGCGAGCTAGTTTCCGGTACAGCAGTCGAATCGAAGTTCAATCAATATTTCGAATCGGTACGTGCTACTAGCGATATCGATCGGCTCTCGCTGGAGCGGGCCAAAACTGGAATCTTCCTCGAGCGATATGCCACAAATCCAGTCAATGGAGAGCGGATTCCGATTTGGGCAAGCGACTATGTTTTGGCCGACTATGGAACTGGCGCCATCATGGCCGTTCCCGCACACGATCAGCGCGATCTGGATTTTGCGCGCGCAATGAAATTGCCGGTACGTGTTGTCATCAAGACTGATGAAGAAGATCCCGCTATTAGTGGAATTGCAACCGAGGGCGATGGTGAAGTTATCAATTCTGGTTCCCTCAATGGTCTGACCAGCGCAGCAGCGATAGCGAAAATCATTGGCGAATTAGAGGGAAAGAACTTAGGTAAGGGAACGACGAACTATCGACTTCGAGATTGGCTGATCTCTCGTCAGCGATATTGGGGCGCGCCGATTCCAATCATTCATTGCGAGAAGTGCGGTGAAGTACCAGTTCCAGAGCGAGAACTTCCAGTCAAACTCCCTGATTCCACGACCCTCGATCTCAAGCCAAAGGGAACCTCGCCGCTGGCTACTGCACATGATTGGGTCAACGTCACCTGTCCTACGTGTGGCAGCAAAGCGCTTCGCGATACCGACACGATGGATACTTTCGTCGATTCATCCTGGTATTTCCTCCGCTATACCAGCGTCAATGTCCATGATCGCCCCTTTGATTCCAAGGAAGTCGATACCTGGTTACCTGTTGATCAATATGTTGGCGGAGTCACCCATGCGATTTTGCATCTTCTTTACTCTCGCTTCTTCACCAAGGCCCTGTATGACATGGGATTTGTGAAATTCACCGAACCATTCACTCGATTACTCAATCAAGGAATGGTCATCATGGATGGCTCGGCGATGAGCAAGAGTCGCGGAAATCTCGTTCGCCTCTCCGATGAATTGGATCGACATGGCGTGGATGCGATTCGACTTTCGATGGTCTTTGCTGGCCCACCCGAAGATGATGTGGATTGGGCAGATGTATCACCATCAGGGTCGGTGAAATTCCTCAATCGCGCCTGGCGTCTCTCTGGTGATGTCACAAGTGCTCCCGGCGTTGACTTCAGCACTGGGGATCTTGCGCTTCGAAAAGTCACCCATAAGGCGCTTCACGACATCGCATTCGCTGTTGAATCATTCCGATTCAATGTCTCTGTTGCTCGAATCATGGAATTGGTCAATGCCACTCGGAAAGCCATCGATTCTGGCTGCGGCGCAGCAGATCCAGCGGTTCGAGAAGCAACAGAAGCGGTCGCTATTTCACTCTCATTGATTGCGCCCTTCACCGCAGAGGAGATGTGGGAACGACTTGGACACAAACCTTCAGTTGCACTCGCCGGGTGGCCAGCGATCGATTCATCACTTCTGGTTGAGGATGCGGTGACGGCGATCTTCCAAATCAACGGAAAAATAAAGAACCGAATCGAAGTCTCACCATCCATCACCGATGCCGAACTCGAAGCGATGGCCTTGGCTGATTCCGCCGTTGTCTCCGAACTTGCAGGAGCAGCACCGAAGAAAGTCATCTCCAAAGCGCCAAAGTTCGTCAATATCGTTGTGTGACTAGGCTCGTTCTGTAATCGGGCTCGTTCTGTAATCGGGCTCGTTCTGTAATCAACACCGCACTTTTGCACACACTCTCTCTAGCCTTCGCAAATTCCCCATGTAGTGTCGTGGTGAGGTCGGGCAATGGACATCGAAGGTTTCAAGGAAAGATTTCTCGATTTTTCACTCGATCAACGTCGCGCCTTGATCAGCGTTTCAGTAGTTGCACTTGGCGTGGCTCTCTATTTTTCTCTGGCATCACGTAGTGAACCGGTCTATAGCGCAGAACCTATCCGCGTATCTGCAGGCGCCCAATCCGATTCGTCGACATCGCTGATCTTTGTTCATGTCGCGGGAAAAGTGGTTAGGCCGGGTGTTTATCCAGTTTTGAGAGGAACGCGAGTTGTTGATGCGATTGCCAGTGCAGGAGGCGCGCTCAAAGGGATTGACTTGAGTGATATCAATCTTGCACGAATAGTTGTCGATGGCGAACAGATCTTTGTGGCCAATGCGACAGCACTTCCAACGTCCACCAAATCCAAGCCCTACACCGGCAAGGTCAACGTTAACCGAGCAACAGTGGCGCTCTTTGACTCTCTGCCAGGAATTGGACCGGTGATCGCGGGAAGAATCATCGAATATCGAAAGAAGAACGGACCCTTCCTCACTTTGGATGATTTGAAGAAAGTTGAAGGAGTCGGCAGTAAGACCTTTGATCGCATCAAAGAGCGTCTCACGTTGTAAGTGATCTCAGAGGGCTGACGTATGCCCTCTCGCTCTGGCTCGGAATATTCATCAGTGGGTATTTGAATCTGCACCAACTTGCTTTGTCAGCCGCTGTCATTTCTCTGGCCGCTTGGAAGTTTCGCAAGACTCTGCTGATTTTGTTCCTTGCCCTTGCAGTCGGGGCAACTATCTATTCGCTCCGCGAGTTTTCTCAATCGACATCATTGATCGCGGAGCAGATTGGCAAAGTTGTAGAAATTGAAGTGATTGTCACTTCTGATCCTCACCGCAGCGCTCC
>CAZGMF010000022.1:5835-14486 GCA_964526795.1 uncultured Clavibacter sp. | reverse complement strand
TGGTAGCGGGAGATACTCGATTAGAGAGTCAAGAATTTCTTGACTCCATGCGTCGTTCTGGTCTTGCGCATTTGACCGCTGTTAGCGGTGCAAACTTTGCGATTGTTACCGCCTTCATCCTTTGGCTCACCGGATGGCTAACAAGAAGAAAGAGTATTCGCTCTGCAATAGCCGTGATCTTCGTGATCTTGTTCTTAGAACTGGTGAGACCGACCGCATCAGTTTTGCGAGCAGCGGTAATGGCGCTGGTGATCATCATCGCCAGATTAAGCGGATCTCGCTCGATATCTGCGACCTCGCTCTCTGTCGCGATTGCAGCGGTGTTAATTGCCGATCCCTATCAAGGTTTCGATCCCGGCTTCGTACTTTCCGTCCTTGCCACATCGGCGTTGATTTTTATTGCACCGCGAATCCAGGAATGGCTTGAGCGATTTCTAGCACCACTTCTCGCCGAAGCAGTCGCTATCGCAGCAGCGGCAACGCTGGCTTGTACGCCCTATCTCATCTTCTTGGCCGGCGCAGTTTCCTTAGGGTCGATTTTCTTCAATATCGCTGTGGCGCCGGTTGTGGCGCCAGTGACCATCCTGGGCTTTCTCAGTATGGCTACTTTGCCCGTTTCGCAACTTTTCAGTGGCTGGTGTTTCACCTTGGCCCAACCACTTGCAGACTGGATTGTGAGGATTGCCTCCCTAAACCGAGCAGTGCCGAGCATCTCCCTAGCGCCGATCTTTGTCATCGTGATGACTGCGACTCTCATCTGGCTAAGTCAGCGTTCGAAACTAATTGCACTGTGTTGTGCTCTTTCTTTCCTTACATTCTTTTCGATACAGCGGGCTGGTTTTCCGGGAACCGATTGGAAAGTCGGACAATGCGATGTGGGACAAGGCGATGCACTTCTGATTCGCGTCGCAAAGGGCAGCGCGATTCTCTTTGATGGTGGGCCTGATCCACGCCTGCTTCAAAGTTGCCTTCGCCAATTTCGTGTGAATGCGCTCCCGCTAGTCATCCTTTCGCATCACCATGCAGATCACTACCAAGGTTTGATTTCAAGAAAGGATCTTCACATTGGAGTGTTGTGGATCAATTCGGTCGGCGCTAACAAGGGCATTCCCGCAAAGATGGTTCATCTTGCTCGTGCGGGTGATACATATTTCGTGGGAAAAGCAAAGCTAAAAGTACTCTGGCCAATCTCGGGCCAAGAGGAGTTTTCCTCGATTGCAGGCGATGGTTCGATCGAGAATAATCGAAGTATCGTCGTCAGAGTTGAGATCGATGGCATCTCGTTACTTGTCACTGGCGATGTTGAACCAGATGCTCAAAAGGCTATCGCTTTCACTTCAGATCTCGAGGGAATTTCCATCGTTAAAGTTCCGCATCACGGGTCGAAATACCAGAGTCACGACTTTCTGGCGAAGGTAAATCCAAAACTCGCTTTGATCAGCGTTGGCGCTCGAAATGGTTATGGGCATCCAGCCACGACTACCATCGAGGAATTGCGACACCTGGGCGCGCAGGTTTTTCGCACCGATCTCGATGGCGCGATTGGACTTTCCTGGCGGGCCGATCAGGACAAGTATGTATTCTCGGTTAGGAGAGAAGGGAAGGAGTGGTGGCGGATTCGATGGCTCTAAATTCCTTGATTCTCATCCATGGTGGCGAGAGCGTTATCGCCGATCGCGCGCTAGAAGAGGCAATGTCAGCCCGAAAGGATTTCGAGCGTACATCGATCGATGGCAGCGAGATGGAGGAGGGACGTTTCGCCGAAGTTATTGCACCCTCGCTCTTTGCAGAGAAACGTGTTGTGGTAATCAAAGACCTCCAAGATGTCAGCGCCGAAGTCGCTGAGGAGATCTCCCGGCAGATTGATTCGCTTGACCCATCGCTTCACTTGATTTTCATTCATCGTGGCGGGGTCAAGGGCAAAGGCTTAGTCGAGAAAATTAAGAAAGCAAAAGCTGAAGTCGTGACCTGTGAACCGATGAAGAAAGTATCGGAAAAGGAAGAGTTCGTTCGAAGTGAGTTTGCCCGAGTGGGGCGAAAGATTTCTTCGGCCGCCGTCACCGCTCTAGTTAATGCCACGGGAAGTGATACCCGTGAATTGGCGGCAGCATGCAGTCAAATCGCCTTCGACACGATTGCTTCGAAAGCCGTCATTGATGAGGGGGATATTGCTAAGTATTACCAAGGTCGAGTGGAAGCCACCGGCTTTGATGTCGCCGACGCGACAATCGCAGGTGATCCGAAAGGTGCGCTGATTGCGCTTCGTAACGCTCTCGATTCTGGAACAGATCCAGTGATGATCATCTCAGCGATTGCAAGTTCGGTTCGTGCGATTGCGAAAGTCTCCGGTGAGCCTCGAAATGCCAATGCCTATCAACTCGCCAGCAAACTGGGACTTGCGCCGTGGCAGATTGAGAAAGCGCGACGTCAGATGACGCGGTGGAGACCAGGTTTGATTACATTTTCAATTCAGGAATTACATCGCGCTGATCTGGCAGTCAAAGGGGCGGAGGCCGACCCGATTTATGCAATCGAGCGCACGGTGATGGCGATTGCGGAGAAAATTTCGGGGAAATAGCCTTTTTTCAAGGTAAAGACCGTTCGGTTTGAGCCCTTATACGTGTGGCTGATAGTCTTCGGCGCTCGTTATCGGCACTACAGAAGATGGAAGGTTCTAGGTTCGTGGCAAACATCAAATCGCAGATCAAGCGCATCAAGACCAATGAGAAGGCGCGCCTGAGCAACAAGACCGTTCGTTCCTCAGTCAAGACTGCTATCCGCCGCTTCCGTGAAGCTGTTGCCGCTGGCGATTCGAAGAAGATCGTCTCTGAACTTCGTACCGCATCACGTGAACTCGATGTCGCAGTTTCTAAGGGCGTCATTCATGCCAACCAAGCTGCCAATAAGAAGTCAGCTATGGCTAAGTCAGCCCATAAAGCTGGCGCTCGCTAACCCGATCGCAGCCCCGACGAATGTGGGCAGACTCTGATGCCTGCAATTCCCTCCGGTAAAGCACCGCAACCCTCTCAAACAGATCCGGCGCAGATCCGTAATTTCTGCATCATCGCGCATATTGATCATGGCAAATCAACCCTTGCCGATCGAATGTTGCAAATCACCGAAGTAGTCGAAGCGCGAAATATGCGCGCCCAATATCTCGACCGTATGGATATTGAACGCGAGCGCGGCATCACCATCAAGAGCCAGGCAGTGAGATTGCCGTGGCGATCTGGCATCGATGGCAAGGATTACATCCTCAACATGATCGATACGCCGGGGCATGTCGATTTCACATATGAAGTTTCACGTTCTCTTGCTGCATGTGAAGGAGCGATACTCCTGGTGGATTGTGCCCAAGGTATCGAAGCCCAAACACTGGCGAATTTATATCTTGCGATGGAAAACGACCTGACCGTCATTCCGGTTCTCAATAAGATCGATCTTCCTGCGGCCCAGCCAGAGAAGTTCGCCGAAGAGTTAGCCAAACTCGTTGGCTGTAAACCAGAAGATTGTCTCCGGGTATCAGGCAAGACCGGAGAGGGTGTTGCCGAACTCCTTGATCAGATCGTCAAGCAGTTTCCATCTCCGCAGGGTGATCCACAAGCGCCAGCACGCGCCTTGATCTTCGATTCGGTCTATGACACCTATCGCGGTGTTGTGACCTATGTTCGAGTCTTTGATGGACATCTCTCGCCACGCGAACAGATTCAAATGGTTTCCACTGGTGTGAAACATGAATTACTCGATATTGGCGTGATCTCGCCAGAACCCATCTCCAGTAAGGGAATCGGAGTGGGCGAGGTGGGTTATTTGATTACTGGTGTGAAAGATGTTCGCTTATCTCGAGTCGGCGACACTGTCACTTCATTCCATAATCCGGCAAAAGAAGCGTTATCGGGATACAAAGATCCTAAGCCGATGGTCTTCTCCGGCCTCTATCCCATCGATGGTGATGAGTATCCGATGCTCCGTGATGCTCTCGATAAATTGCAGCTCAATGATGCCGCCCTGGTTTATGAGCCAGAGACATCTGCTGCGCTGGGATTTGGTTTTCGCTGCGGATTCTTAGGGCTTCTTCATATGGAGATTGTTCGCGAACGCTTGGAACGCGAATTCAATCTCACCTTAATCTCAACGGCTCCGAACGTTGTCTACCGAGTCTTCACTGAAGGTGGCCAAGAAGTCATCGTGACCAATCCCAGCGAATATCCCAATGGCAAAGTCGATCGCGTTCTCGAACCGATTGTCCGCGCAACGATTCTCTCGCCATCGGATTACATCGGAACGATTATGGAACTCTGTCAGCAGCGCCGTGGATCATTGAAGGGAATGGACTATCTCTCCGAAGACCGAGTTGAGATTCGCTACACCCTTCCCCTTGCCGAGATCGTCTTTGATTTCTTCGACCAACTCAAATCTCGCACTAAAGGATATGCATCGTTGGATTATGAACCGATCGGTGAGGAAGAAGGCGACCTGGTCAAAGTTGACATCCTGCTTCAAGGCGAGACAGTCGATGCATTTAGCTCGATTGTCCATCGTGAGAAGGCCTATCCCTATGGCGTGATGATGACCACCAAACTCCGGGAACTCATTCCACGGCAGCAATTCGAAGTACCTATCCAAGCTGCTATCGGAGCGAAGATCATTGCCCGCGAAAACATTCGAGCAATTCGCAAAGATGTTCTCGCTAAGTGCTACGGCGGCGATATCACTCGAAAGCGCAAACTTCTGGAGAAACAGAAGGAAGGTAAGAAGCGCATGAAGATGGTCGGTCGAGTAGAGGTGCCACAAGAGGCCTTCATCGCAGCGCTCTCTACCAACTCCGATGCCGATGCTGCCAAGGCCAAACGCTGACGTGAGCGCTCCGCTCTCGTTTTATATCCATATTCCTTACTGCATCAAGCGATGCGGTTATTGCGACTTCAATACCTACACGCCAAAAGAGTTGCAGGGCTCCGACGTCACTGGCGTCTCGAAGAACTACATCGATGCGGCGATCGCTGAAATAGAGCAGGCGGCCGCGCATCACCGTGGCGCAGAGATTCCCACAATTTTCTTTGGCGGAGGCACACCTTCGCTTCTTCCATCTCGAGATTTGGCACGCATCATCGAATCTTTACGAGCGAACTTTCACCTTCGAGCAGACGCTGAAATCACCATTGAGGTCAATCCTGATTCGGTGAGTGAAGAATTCTTAGCCACGATGCGAAGGGCCGGCGCCAACCGAATCTCAATGGGAATGCAATCTGCCATTCCTCACGTTCTTGCCGCTTTAGACCGAACCCATACGCCAGAGAATGTAGAGCGCGCAGTCTCGATGGTCAGATCAACCGGTTATGAACACTGCAGTGTTGACCTCATTTATGGAGTGCCCGGCGAATCAATCGACGATTGGCAAGAATCGGTAAGAATAGCGTTGGCATTGGATATCGATCATCTCAGTGCATATGCGTTGATTGTCGAAAGCGGAACGAAATTAGCGCAGCGGATCAAATCTGGGGAACTTCAGATGCCGCCAGAGGATGAAACGGCGGAGAAATACAGTTTCGTCGATCAAGCATGTGAAAGTGCTGGGATGTATTGGTATGAATTGAGCAACTGGGCAAGACCAGGCTCAGAGTGTCGGCACAACATCGCATATTGGAACGGTTCGTCGTGGTGGGGGATAGGCCCGGGCGCGCACTCTTTTGTCGATGGCAAACGTTGGTGGAATGTCAAACATCCAACTTCTTATCAGTCACGTGCAATCGCACTCGAATCAGTGATTCAAGAGAGCGAGATATTGACTCAGCAGAATCGTGAGAATGAATATCTGATGCTCTCGATACGAATGCGAGAAGGAATTCCACTCGCCAGGCTCGATCAGAAACAACGTGAATCTGCCCTGAGATATCAAAGAACTGGTCATCTCGATTCGGAGCGTTGGGATTCAGGTCGACTCGTGCTCACTCGTGATGGTCGCTTGATTGCTGATCGAATCGTGCGCGAATTGATGGTGTAGTAACTTTCACCCCTATGAAGACTGCGCACACGATTATCACGCTCCTGCTCGCGTTGACCTTCTTGATTTCAGGACTCTCCAAAGCCAGTGCGAGCAATGCCGGTCTATCAGGTACTCGTGATGTTGGTTTCCCTGATGGCCCAGCACGCTTGGTCGGGATCTTCGAGACCCTTGCTGCAATGAGCTTGGTTATCGGATTCGTCTTCGACAACCCTACTTTGGAGCAATACGGTTACACCGCAATCATCGCGACGATGGCTGGCGCCATCTACTTCCATTTTCGTGCCAACAAGATGCGGACTGCATTTCCCGCGATGCTCTTCTTGATCCTTGCAACGATCGGCATCTTCTCGTCGAAGATCTGATGATGGAATCGCGCCAACTTGAGATTCTCCGCGCGATCGTGGAGGAGTATGTTGCCACCGAAGAACCCGTTGGCTCGAAGTCAATCGCAGAGCGACACAAACTTGGAGTTTCCGCCGCCACCATTCGAAACGAGATGGCGGTCTTGGAAGAGGAAGGTTTCATCACTCAGCCTCACACGAGTGCGGGACGAATTCCTACTGACAAGGGTTACCGACTTTTCGTTGATCGAATTGCAACAGTAAAGCCTCTTTCTTCACCTGAACGCCGCGCTATCGAGACATTTCTTGCCGGCGCCAATGATCTCGATGACGTCATCATGCGAACCGTTCGACTTTTGGCCCAGGTCACCAAGCAAGTCGCGGTTGTGCAATATCCATCGCTGACAAAATCTCGGGTCAAACACATCGAACTCGTTCTCCTTACCCCTACTCGATTGATGATGGTGCTAATTACTAATACCGGAAGAGTGGAGCAACGCGTCTTGGAACTTCCGTATGAGATGAACGAAGCGCTGATGACAGATCTGCGGTTGAAATTGAATAATGCTGTGACAGGACGCACGATGTCAGATGTTGCCACCCAACTCGAGACCATTCTCGCCTCTTACTCACCACGGGAGCGAACATCGGTTGCTCTGATAATTTCCAACTTGATCGAGATGGCGATTGAAAAACCCGAAGAGCGAGTCGTGATCGCTGGAACAGCAAATATCGCCCGCTCTACCAATGAGAGCAATGATGAGATTCGCGGAATTCTCGAGGCGCTGGAAGAACAAGTTGTCCTTCTTCGACTGCTGAGCGATGCATCAGAGTCGATGAATGTTCGCATCGGTAATGAACAGAGTGAAAAAGGTTTGAAGACGACGAGTTTGGTCTCAATGAGTTATGGATCAGCACTTGGAGCCCTCGGTGTTATTGGCCCCACCCGCATGGACTATTCATCGTCGATGTCTGCCGTAAATGCCGTTGCCCGTTATGTTGGCCGTTTCCTTGCCGATGACAGTGTCTCTGGTGAACTCTCATGAGCGATCACTACCAAGCATTGGGCGTGGAGAGAAACGCGAGCCAAGATGAGATCAAACGGGCCTATCGAAAGTTGGCTCGGGAGATGCACCCCGATGTGAATCCTGATCCGAAGATTCAAGATCGATTCAAGGAGATCACGGCGGCGTACGAAGTCCTCAGCGATCCGGAGAAACGTTCGAGTTATGACCGCGGTGGCGATGGATTTAGTGGATTTGGCGGCGGTGGCTTCGGTGGTTTTAGCGACATCATGGATGCATTCTTTGGCGGCGGTGGAACACCACGTGGACCTCGTCCGCGAATGCGTCAGGGCCAGGATGCTCTCATTCGAGCGACCATAGATCTGAAGGAAGCATGTTTTGGAGTGACACGTGAGATCGGGGTCGAAACAGCGATCATCTGCGAGAAATGTGGCGGCGACGGTTGCGAAAGTGGCTCTGCGCCGAAAATGTGCGACATTTGCAAAGGTCGCGGTGAAATTCAACAGGTCACTCGTTCATTTATCGGACAGGTAATGACCACTCGTCCGTGTGGAACTTGCCAAGGCTTTGGAACTGTCATTCCGCAGCCATGCCGCGAGTGTGCCGGCGATGGACGTGTACGAGCGCGGCGAAATGTCACAGTGAAGATTCCAGCCGGAGTCGAAACTGGAAATCGGATGCAACTTTCAGGTCAAGGTGAAGTTGGCGCTGGCGGTGGTCCTGCTGGCGATCTCTATGTCGAGATCATCGTCGAAGAACATGAATTCTTGATTCGGGATGGTGATGATCTCCATCTTTCAGTACGAGTGCCGATGACCGGCGCGGTGCTTGGCACCGCAGTCAAAGTGGAATCCCTTGATGGTGAAGTTGAATTAGAGATCAAACCAGGCACACAAAGCGGCACTGTGATTCCAGTTAAAGGGAAAGGCATGACCAGGCTTCGTGGTGGCGGGCGAGGAGAACTCTTTGCTCATGTTGACGTTGTCATTCCGACGAAATTGTCGAAGGAAGAGGAGGGGTTGATTCGCTCTTTCGCTCAATCGCGAGGCGATCAATCCAACTCGAACCAGGTTCGCAAAGGTTCGGAAGGTGGCCTCTTCGCCAAATTCAAAGAGGCATTCAAAGGCTGATTGAGAAGACCATGTTGCCACTTTTCTTCTGCGAACAGATTCCTGATCGAGGCGATTGTGTTATCGAGGGAGACGAAGCTCATCATCTCGGAAGTGCTGCACGGATCAAAGTAGGCGAACGAGTCTTAGTTACCAATGGCAAAGGTCG
>CAZGMF010000022.1:0-5735 GCA_964526795.1 uncultured Clavibacter sp. | reverse complement strand
ACGAAGCAGATCAAGGAGATGATTGAGGATAGTGAGATTTCACTGTTGTTCCATGAATCTGCTACGGAGAAGATATCGAAGGTGATCAGTGGCAAAGCGCCGAAAGAAGTGCTCCTTATCATCGGTCCAGAGGGCGGAATCAGCGATGATGAAGCAGCGCTCTTTGAATCTGCAGGAGCAAGGGCCGTCTCCATGGGAAATCCTGTTTTCCGTTCTGCTCACGCTGGAGTCGCTGCTTTGGCCGCAATCCAAATGGGTTATGGAATCTGGTAGGGAGTGGCCGTGAATTGTATTTTTTGCAAGATTGTTGCCGGTGATATTCCTGCTGCAATAGTAAAGAAGAGTCAGCACGCTCTTGCATTTGACGATATCAATCCTCAAGCGCCAACCCATGTTTTGATCATTCCAACCACACATCATGACAATGTTGCAGAACTTTCCGCAGCAGATCCATTGGCTCTACAAGCGCTTTTCTCACTTGCAGCAGAGATAGCGGCAGAACGCGGATTGAATGGATATCGAACTGTCTTCAATACTGGCGCCGAGGCTGGACAATCGGTATTCCACGCTCATCTCCATCTCCTAGGTGGGCGAGCGCTGCAGTGGCCACCTGGATAGAATTCGGTTAATGGATCGCACCGTACTTACTCTTCCTGCCGATCTACCTAGCGTCGCACTCACAGGGCCCCAAGATTCCTACATTCGAGCAATCGAGGGAGCATTCCCTGAGGTAGCGATCACTGTTCGTGGCAATGAGGTCATTCTCCGTGGACCTTCGGAATCGACATCACGGGTCTCAAAACTGATCTCTAACTTCCTTGCTGTCGTCAGATCCGGTCAGTTACTCACTGATGATGCAGTCCGCCGTTCGATCGCCATGATCCTTGGTGATGGGAATGAGACGCCAGCAGAGGTTCTGACGTTAAATATCTTGAGCAATCGCGGAAAAACGATCCGACCCAAGACGGTCAATCAGAAGCGTTACGTCGATGCCATCGATCGACATACCGTGACTTTCGGAATTGGACCGGCAGGTACTGGCAAGACATATCTCGCTATGGCAAAAGCAGTTCAGGCGCTCCAATCCAAACAGATCAATCGAATCATTCTTACTCGCCCCGCAGTTGAGGCAGGTGAGCGACTTGGGTTTTTACCGGGAACACTTCACGAGAAGATCGATCCCTATCTTCGTCCGCTCTTTGATGCCCTTCATGACATGCTCGATCCTGATGCGATTCCTCGATTGATGTCATCGGGCACTATCGAAGTAGCGCCACTTGCTTACATGCGAGGTCGCACCCTAAATGATTCCTTCATAATCTTGGATGAGGCCCAGAACACCTCGCCAGAGCAGATGAAGATGTTCCTCACTCGCCTTGGTTTTGGTTCCAAGATGATCGTCACCGGTGATATCACCCAGATTGATCTGCCGACACATCAACAATCTGGCTTGGCAGTTGTGCGGGAGATCTTGGAAGATATCGATGACATCTCATTTATGGAGTTGACCTCAGAGGATGTCGTTCGTCATCGTTTAGTAAGTGAGATCGTCGATGCTTATGGTCGATTTGATTCCGTCGAAGGTAACCGTGCTGCTCGACGAACAAATAAACCTCGTTCCTTGAGGAGTGATCGCTAACTCCGCGTCTGCGGTAGGCGAAATGAAGATCGAACTCACCAATCTCACCAACGAGAAGTGCGATGAAAAGCGCCTGCTCTCAGTGGCAGATTTCGCTTTGTCTCAGTTAGAAATCCATCCCGATTGTGAATTGAGCATCTCTTTGGTCGATGAGACAGAGATGGGATCGCTTCATATGCAATGGATGGACGAACCTGGTGCCACAGATGTTCTCTCATTTCCCATGGACGAAATTCGGCCACATTCCAGAGCGCAGGGACCCGGCATGCTGGGCGATGTGATTCTCTGCCCGAGTTTTGCCGAGAAACAGGCGATCGATGCTGGCCATAGCCTGCAAGAGGAGATGGAACTCTTGACCGTTCATGGCGTCTTACATCTTCTTGGTTTTGATCACCGTGAACCGGAGGAGAAGAAAGTGATGTTTGGGATGCAAGAGGAATACCTTGCTCAATGGCGGAGGAATGCATGAGCATCTTCTCGATCCTAACGGTCATCGCGCTCTTGCTCTTCGCGGGCTTTCTTGCAGGAAGCGAATCTGCCATCAACTCCATTTCAAGAATCTATGTCGAACAGCTAGAGGAGAAGAACTCGCGCCGGGCATCGTGGGTCGCTCGAGTACTCGCTGAGCCGGCTCGATATCTCAATGTCATTCTCTTTGTTCGAAAAGCATGCGAGTTGACGGCTACAGTCATCGTCGCAGAAGGACTTCGTAACTACTTCGAATCTTCGATACAGGCATTGGCTGCGGCGATTGCCATCATGCTCTTGCTCTCATATGTCGTCGTCGGAGTCGGACCACGGACGCTTGCAAAACAAAATGCCGGCAGATGGATCGTTCCGGCAAGTTTTGTGGCACGAGTTATGTCCACAGTTCTTGGCCCCATCACATCAATTTTGATCGCGATTGGAAATGCGATTACTCCCGGAAAAGGTTTTAAAACCGGACCTTTTGCCAATGAAGCAGAGCTCCGTGATCTCGTCGATCAAGCCCATGAGCGCGGGCTGGTCGAGGAGAGCGAGCACGAAATGATCCATTCAGTCTTCGAACTGGGGGACACCTTGGTCCGTGAATTGATGGTGCCACGTACCGAAATGGTTTGGATTGAAGGCGAGAAAAATCTCCGCCAAGGTCTCTCACTGGCACTTCGTTCCGGCTTCACACGTATTCCTGTGATTGGGGAGAGCATCGATGATGTGATCGGAATCGCCTACGTGAAGGATCTCGCTCGCAGAACCCATGAATATCGAGAATCTGAGTCAAGTGAGTTGGTATCCGAACATCTCCGCCCCGCAACCTTTATTCCCGAGACCAAGACTGCTGCAGAACTACTCAAAGAGATGCAGCGCGATCAAATTCACCTTGCGATTGTCGTTGATGAATATGGTGGCACGGCAGGTCTGATAACCATTGAAGATATCTTGGAAGAGATCGTCGGCGAGATTGCTGATGAATACGACGATGATGGAGAAGAATTGGAATGGCTTGACGAGAAGCGCGCTCGCGTCGCTACTCGGATGCATATCGAAGATCTCGCAGATCAGCTCTCCTTCGAGTTTGAAGAAGAGGAGAAAGAGGGCGTTGACACCATCGGCGGATATATGGCGAAATCACTTGGCCGAGTTCCAATTCCGGGAAGTGTCATCACAATCCACGGATGGAAAGTCACAGCAGAGCGACCGATTGGTCGTCGCCATCGGATCGGTACTTTCTTAGTCGAGAAAGTCGAATCAGATCAGAAAGTCGAAGAGGTCTAGGGTTTTCCTCATGCGCATTGTCAGATTCTCCCCACCTGCCGGTTCACCACTTGGCAGTGATCCGCACTTTGGCGTGCTGGAAGATGAGATGACAATTCGTGCGATTGCCAGCGATCCGCTCTATGCCGGCATCTACAAAGAAGAACACACATTGCCGTTGGATTCGGTCCGCCTTCTGGCTCCTGTGATTCCGCGGAGCAAAGTCGTTTGCGTTGGAAAGAACTATGCCGATCATGCTGCCGAGATGGGCGGCGAAGTTCCTGCCGAGCCGATTATTTTCATCAAACCCAACACATCTGTCATCGGACCGGATGATCTCATTCAATGGCCACAAGCCAGCGAGAGGATCGACCATGAGGCAGAGCTCGCTGTTGTTATCTCCAAAATATGCAAAGAAGTCCCACGCGCGAAAGCGAAAGATGTCATTTTTGGCTATACCGTTGCAAACGATGTCACTGCTCGCGACTTACAGAAGCGTGATGGTCAATGGACTCGAGGAAAAGGGTTTGACACTTTCTGCCCATTGGGGCCGTGGATTGATACAGATTTCACACCAGCCGATCAACGCATCACAGCAACAGTGGCGGGGGAGATGAAGCAGGACGCAAAACTCTCTGAGATGGTCTTTGATGTCCCAACAATCATCGAATTTGTCACCTCGGTCATGACGCTCCTTCCTGGCGATGTCATCTTGACAGGCACGCCCTCTGGAATCGGACCGATGGTGGCTGGCGGGGATGTTGTCATCACAATCGAAGGTTTAGGTTCTCTTCGCAATAAGGTCTCTGCACGTGGCTAAAGAAATCCGTACTCGTTTCGCCCCATCGCCGACTGGCGATCTCCATGTGGGAAATATCCGCACTGCGCTCTTTGATTGGGCCTATGCCCGTCATACCGGCGGAAAACTCATCTTCCGTATCGAAGACACCGATCGTGAAAGAGTGACCGACGAATACATCGGTCGCGCCGTGGAGACGATGAAATGGCTTGGTCTCCAGTGGGATGAAGGTCCTGAAGTCGGAGGTCCTTATGGTCCTTACTTGCAATCTGAAAGATTGGATATCTACACCGAATGGGCGCAGAGATTTATAGCTCAAGGTGATGCCTATAAGTGTTACTGCACACCGGAAGAACTCGAAGCGCGCCGCGAGAAACAGCGCGAAGCAAACCAAGCGCCAGGTTATGACGGCGCATGTCGCAATCTCTCGGCAGAGCAGATCGCACGATTCGAAGGCGAAGGTCGAAAACCGGCGATACGTATGCAGATGCCCGAAGGCGAAACTCGTTTCCATGACCTGATTCGTGGCGAAGTCGCCTTTGAACATAAGTTTGTTCCAGATTTTGTTTTGATGCGAGGAGACGGTTCACCGCTCTACACCTTGGCAGTGGCGGTCGATGACGTTCTTATGGAAGTGACTCATATCTTGCGCGGTGAGGATCTTCTCTCTTCGACCCCGCGGCAGATCCGTGTCTATCAAGCGATGGGTGTTGCGCCTGAAGATTTCCCTGCTTTCGCGCATCTTCCTTTCGTGATGGGTCAGGACAATGCCAAACTCTCCAAACGCAATGGCGAAGTCTCCATCGCTTGGTATCGCGAGGAAGGCTTCCTCCCTGAGGCGATCTGCAACTACTTGGCGCTCTTGGGATGGTCGCCTGGTGACGATCGCGAGAATATTTCGATGAAGGAATTGGTCGACCTCTTCACTGTCGAACGAGTGAATAGTTCACCTGCTCGATTCGATATGAAGAAACTGGAAGCAATCAATGGTGACAAGATTCGTGCTCTTGAACTCGAAGATTTTCTCCAACGCGCACTCCCGTTCTTATTGAAAGAGAACGTTGTGACAGGCACGGATTCCGAACTCGCCATGATCAGGAGAGCGCTCCCACTTATCCAAGAGCGAATCGCGCGGATGAAGGAAGTTGTTCCGATGCTTCGCTTCCTCTTCGTCGATAAGGTGGAGATCGAAGCGGAGTCGAAGTCAAAGATCTCAGAAGATCCATCGCGTCACGTGCTGCAACGTGCGATTTCTGCTTTAGAGCCAATTGCACAATGGGACCACGCGGAGATTGAAGGTGCATTGAGAACTGTTTTGATCGATGAGATGGGTCTGAAGCCGCGTTTGGCTTTTGGTCCGGTACGTATCGCAGTTACTGGAAGCCATATCTCGCCACCGCTTTTCGAATCGATGGAGTTACTTGGAAAGGAAATCTCACTCGCTCGTATCAAAGCTGCCGTCAGTTAAGCGAAGGATTTCAGGTATCCTCCTCCTGCTTTAAGAAATATTGGGGTATGGGGTAATTGGCAGCCCAGCTGATTCTGGTTCAGCTTGTCTAGGTT
>CAZGMF010000021.1:0-19858 GCA_964526795.1 uncultured Clavibacter sp. | reverse complement strand
TCGCCGTAATTCACGATGTTCTGATCACTGTCGGAATCTATGCGTTGATTGGTTTTGAAGTAACGCCGTCGACGGTCATCGGATTCTTGACCATCTTGGGCTATTCCCTTTACGACACGGTCGTTGTTTTTGACAAAGTCCGTGAGAACACACGCGCGATCACTAGTACCGGAAGATTTACGTATTCACAGGCGACAAACTTGGCGGTTAATCAAACCATTGTGCGATCACTCAACACCTCTTTGATTGCGCTACTTCCAGTCGCTGCAATTCTCTTTGTTGGGGCAGGGCTTCTTGGCGCCGGAACGCTAAAGGATCTCTCACTCGCGCTCTTTGTTGGTTTGATCACCGGAACCTATTCATCGATTTTTATCGCTGCACCGATTCTTGCTCAGCTGCGTGAACGTGAACCAGCCATCAAAGCGCTTAATCAACGAGTCATGGCTCGCAGTGGTGGGACGCAAAGCGGGAATTCATCGGCCAACGCTTCAGCACCCATCTCTAAACGGGATAAAAAACGCAAAAAACGCCGCTGAAGTAACCTTTGGGCGTGGATACGCTCATTGCGCCGATTACATCTCGGCTTCAAAACAACTACAGCGAATCTGACCGAGCGCTGATTCAGCGAGCCTTCCAACGCGCTGAACAAGCGCACGCCGGCCAATTTCGAAAAAGCGGAGATCCCTACATCACCCATCCGATAGCGGTGACTGAGATCCTCTTAGATTTTGGACTTGATGCAGCGACATTGACCGCCGCTCTCCTTCACGATTCAGTAGAAGACACGAACTATTCACTTAACGACCTACGTCAGGAATTTGGCGATGAGGTAGCAAATCTCGTCGATGGCGTGACAAAGCTCGACCGCCTTACCTATGGTCCAAGTGCCGAGGCAGAAACAGTGCGCAAGATGGTCGTGGCGATGGCGAAGGACATCAGGGTTCTTGTCATCAAGCTGGCAGACCGACTCCATAATGCCCGCACCTGGCAATATGTCGAGGCGGAAACATCGGCCCGCAAGGCGCAAGAAACCCTCGATATCTACGCCCCGCTTGCTCATCGACTGGGTATGAATGCGGTCAAATGGGAGTTGGAAGACCTCTCTTTTAAATTTACAGAGCCAAAGAAGTATGAAGAGATTGAACGCCTCGTTGCTGAGCGTTCCCCATCGCGTGAGCGGTTGACCGGCGAAGTTGTCTCCGTGGTCGAATCAGATTTAGCTCAGGAAAAGATCAAATCTTCGGTAACTGGTCGGCAGAAACATCTCTACAGTATCTATCAGAAGATGGTGGTCAGAGGTCGCGAATTTGATGACATCTACGATCTGGTGGGAATTCGCGTTCTCGTGAATGATGTACGCGACTGCTATGCCGTTCTTGGCGCGATTCACGCAAGATGGAATCCAGTTCCCGGTCGATTTAAGGATTACATCGCAATGCCCAAGATGAACCTCTATCAATCGCTGCATACGACCGTGATGGGGCCGAATGGAAAAGCCGTTGAGATCCAAATTCGTACCCACGACATGCATCGCAGAGCCGAATACGGTATTGCCGCACATTGGAAGTACAAACTCGAAGGAAAGAAGGGAATCGCCAGCGAATCTCCCGATGTGCTCTGGTTGAAACAACTCCATGATTGGCAGCAAGAAACGGCTGATGTAGGTGAATTTCTTGACGCGCTTCGTTACGACTTGCGCACGCCCGAGGTCTTTGTCTTTACGCCAAAAGGGAGTGTCATCGCGCTACCTCAAGGATCGACGCCGGTGGATTTTGCATATGCCGTCCATACCGAAGTAGGAAATTCTTGTGTCGGGGCAAAAGTAAATGGAAAGTTGGTCTCGTTAGAAGCGCCACTAACCAATGGCGATGTCATCGAAGTTGTGACAAATAAAGGTCAGAACTCTGGACCGAGTCGCGACTGGCTAAATTTCGTGAAATCCCAGAGAGCCCGATCAAAGATCAAAGCGTGGTTCACTCGAGAGCGTCGTGAAGAGGCTATCGAGGCGGGAAAGGAATCGATCGCTCGACAGATGCGAAAAGTGGGACTTCCGATCGCCAAGATTTTGGGCGGACAAACACTGATGCAGATCGCGCATGATCTCAACCATCCCGACATTGAATCTCTCTATGCAGCAATAGGAGATGGACATATCTCTGCAGGTTCGGTGGTCGAGAAGATCGAGAGTGCGATCGCGACCGATGAGGAGACCGAATTTGCCAATCTTGATACGCCAGCGACTCTCCTTGCGATGCGTTCGGCTAAACGTAATGTCACTGGGATTATCGTGGAAGGGACCGACGATGTTCTGGTCAAGCTCGCTCGCTGTTGCACCCCAGTGCCAGGGGATCAGATCGTCGGTTTCATCACGAGAGGAAGTGGCGTCTCCATCCATCGCTTTGACTGCACCAACGTCGCGGATTTAAAATTTCATCAAGGTGACCGGTTAGTGAAAGTAAGTTGGAATCCTCACGAGAAATCAACGTTCTTAGTTAACATTCAAATTGAAGCTCTCGATCGCGCCCGACTTCTCTCCGACATCACATCCACTCTCTCGGATCAGCAAGTGAATATCCTTCATGCTGCGGTCAACACCACTAAGGATCAGACAGCCTTCTCCCGCTTCACCTTTGAGATGGCCGACGCATCACACTTGGATTCGGTGCTCAATGCGGTTCGAAAAATTGAAGGCGTGTACGACGTTTATCGAATAACAAATAGCTAAGCGAGAGAGCAAGAAAGAAAATCTATTAAGCCGTGGTGAAGTCCGCGAGCCCTTTTTCTGCTTCTGCAAGCCAGAGAAGTCGAGCCGCGGCAGCCTCTCGGAGTTGAGCTGCTTTCTTGGAATCTCCCGCAGCATCGGCCTTGGCGGCCTTGGCTTCATAATCAGAGATAGCAGCTTGAAGTTGATTGACAACGTTGGATGCTCTTGCCTTGGCATCCGGATCGCTGCGACGCCATTGTTCTTGTTCCGCTTCTTTCATCGTCAACTCGACCGCCTCAACACGGCGATCCAGCATGGTGCGCTTGTTTCGTTCGACCGGGCCGGTCTTGCCATATTTAGAACGCAAATCGCGGAATTTTCTCCGAGCGTCATCAAGGTTAGAAATCGGCAGAATCGCTTCGATCTCTTTAACCAGCGCCTCCCGTTTCTCCAAATTTGCTGCCATGGATTCGCCGCGCGCCTCAAGATCGATCTTCTTGGCTGAGAAGAAGGTGTCTTGTGCAGCTTTGAAACGCTCCCAAAGTTTGGCATCGTCGTTCTTCTTGCCTCGACCGGTGGCCTTCCATTCATCCATCAGAGCCTTGTACCGTCGAGCAGTCGCGACCCAATCTTTGGAATGGGCCAAGGACTCTGCTTCGGCGACGATTTTCTCCTTCGCTGATTTCACTCCAGCGTGAGCCTTCGTCAAGGTGGCGAAGTGATTCCTTCGTTTGCGGTCAAAATTATTGCGCGCTGCAGAGAACCGTTTCCACAATTCGCCATCTGTCTTCTTATCTAATCGTGGCGCTTTCTTCCATTCGTCCAGCAACTCTTTCAATTTCTCGCCAGTAGATTTCCACGATGTGGAGTCGGTGAGGGCTTCGGCCTGTACGACAATCTGTTCCTTTGCGGCCACAGTTGCTGCTCGCTTCGCAGCTTTAGCTTCGGCTTCGGCGGCCTTCTTCGCTTCAAATGCCGAACGGTGTTCGTCGATGAGTGGGGGAATCTGATCTAGGGATGATCGAAGTGCTTCGAGGTTTCCAACGCCATTGAGATGATCGATCTGATTGGCAAGTTTCTTCACTGCCGCGTGAGCATCCTCAGGAACGATGGCTCCGCTGATGATGCGAGCCGCGAGGAGTGCTACCTCTGCTGCTACTACCTCAAACTTGCGAACGAAATATGCAAGAGCTTCCTCAGGAGTCTTGCCAGGATATGAACCCACCATACGCTCGCCATCGTTTGTGCGAACATAAACAATTCCAGATTCATCAACTCGCCCGAATTTTGCTGGATCTCCGATTAATGCAGCTGCTGCGGAGTTTGGGACTGTTCCTGACATCTCCATAGATCCAACTTTCTTTCTCATCGTTGCGCGGCGGTCGAGACCGACGTTGCGGGTTCAGCGGTTGATAGGGGAGAAGGGTACCCCGCGCGTCTTATTGAGCAAAAGCCCTGCTGAACGCGGAAATCAGCGGAGATATTCGAGAAGATGACGAGAGAATCGCCATATGGGACTCCTGGTAGATCGCGTTATCGCCTCCTACTTTGCGACTAATTGTTGGATCATCGCACCGAATGCTGGAGAGCAGTGCCTCGTGGTCGATCCAGGAATCGAACTTCCTAGCATGGTGGCAAGTCTTCGAAAGAAACTAGCAGAGCATCGACTAAGCATCGGAGCAATCCTGATCACCCACGGACATCTTGATCACACCTTTTCACTCTTTCCTGTCGCAAGTGACTTCGGATGTCGACAGAGTTTGGTTCATGAATTAGATCGCGACCTTCTATCATTTCCAGAGCGAGCGCTCAGTACTCAATCGATGCAACTATTCAATGACCTGAGAGAGAAATTTCCAGAGACGCGAATTGAGGAACCTGAAGGCACATTCTCTGTCGGCGATGGTGAACTCCTCCATCTGGGTGGAATGTCAGTTCGTATCACCCATACCCCGGGTCACACCCCTGGCTCGATCGTTGCAACAGTTGACGATGATGTACTGGTCAGCGGCGATACCCTTTTTGCTGGCTCGATCGGGCGCACTGACCTCCCACGCGGTTCGATATCCGACATGGAACGTTCGTTGCGTGAGAAAATCGCGACATTGCCGGGGCACTTGCGCGTACTGCCGGGCCACGGTGATGAGACTCGAATTGAGCGAGAGCTAAAGGAGAATCCTTACGTGCTTCAAGCGCTTGCGGGAAGACTGGCATGAGCGCGCGCTACCACGCACCAAAAGGCGTCTCTGAGTACTTTCCACCAGAGTCGATCTATTTCGATTTTGTCATGGAGAAGTTGGCTCGTCCAGCTCTTGCCGCTGGCTATCGATTAATGGAACTTCCCATTTTTGAGGAGACCGAATTATTCACTCGCGGCGTCGGTGAAAGCACCGATGTGGTCACAAAAGAGATGTACACCTTCGAGGATCGTGGCGGACGTTCTCTGACATTACGACCGGAGGGGACTGCCGGAGTGATGCGCTCAGTGATTGAACACGGCCTGGATCGAGGCCAACTTCCGCTCAAAGTCTTCTATCGAGGGCCTTTTTTCCGAGCCGAGAGGCCACAGGCGGGTCGTTTTCGTCAGTTCTATCAATTTGGAATTGAGGCAATTGGCGTTATCGATCCTTATCTTGATGTAGAAGTCATCTCCATCGCTGATCGCGCGTACCGCTCTCTGGGCCTTAAGAAATTCCGACTTGAGATCACTTCCCTTGGGGATGCTCCATCCCGCGCTGCTCATCGCAAGGAATTAGTGAAATTCGTCGCTGACCTAGATCTTGATAAGGAGACGCGAGCTCGCGCGGAGAAAAACCCACTTCGACTCTTCGACGATAAGCGCGAGGAGATGAAGAACATGATGAGGAAGGCTCCGCTGCTTCTTGATTTTCTCACCGATGAGGCTCGGGAACACTTCACTTCAGTTCAAGCGATTCTTCGATCGAACAAGATTGAATTCGAAGTTAATCCTCGCATGGTTCGCGGACTTGATTACTACACCGGAACAACTTTTGAATTTGTCCACGAAGATCTTGGCGCCCAATCAGGCATTGGCGGCGGCGGACGTTATGACGGTTTGATGGAGATCCTCGGCGGGGCATCTCTCTCTGGAATTGGATTTGGACTTGGCATTGATCGGATCATTCTCGCAATGAAAGAAGAAGGAGTTCTACCTCAGGGAATCGGGTATCTGGATATTTTCATCATTGGCCTTGGCGAGAAAGGTCGAGAGCGCGGATTTGAACTAGTAAATCAGATTCGCAGCGCTGGTTTTGTGGCGGATTTTGCCTACGGCGATCGAGCCCTGAAAGGCGCAATGAAGGGGGCTGACCGTTTGGGAGCGAAACATGTCATCGTGATAGGTGATGCCGAAGTCTCATCGGGAACTGGGGAGATCAAAGAATTGAGCAGTGGGAAGACCCATTCGGTTACTCTTTCCTCTCTTGTATCAGCGCTAACCAAGCTAGCCAACGAAGCGAAGTAGCGTCTCGCTGGCGAAGCGGGAAAATACTGGAGTTCAGGTGAGGAGTTCAGAGCTAACGTGTTGAGAAGCCATGACGCTGGTTCGCTTCGCAGCTCCCATATCGGCAGCGAGGTGACTCTTGCCGGATGGGTCGCACGTCGACGTGATCATGGCGGAGTTGCCTTCATCGATCTTCGTGATGCAAGCGGATCTTCCCAAGTTGTCATCTCTGACCCGCAGATTGCTGGTGCTCTTCGAGCCGAATGGTGCGTTTTGATTACAGGAACTGTCCGCAAACGCCCAGCCGGGAATGAAAATCCAAATATTCCAACCGGTGAGATCGAAGTCGACTGTCACAAACTAGAAGTTCTCTCAGAGTCTGCAGCGCTGCCTTTCCCGGTAGATTCGGGGGAGAAGGTCAATGTCAGCGAAGAGATACGTCTGAAGTATCGCTATCTAGATTTACGGCGCGAGGGCCCAAGCCAGGCGCTAAGACTGAGGTCCCAGATAACGTCGACGATCCGCACTGTTATGGACGAACTTAAATTCCTGGAGATCGAAACTCCTAATCTCACTCGATCGACACCAGAGGGTGCGCGCGACTTTCTAGTCCCAGTGAGATTGCAGCCAGGACATTGGTATGCGCTCCCTCAATCACCCCAACTCTTCAAACAGTTATTGATGGTTGCTGGAATGGAGCGGTATTACCAGATTGCTCGATGCTTCCGAGATGAGGATTTTAGAGCGGACCGCCAACCTGAGTTCACCCAACTTGATATTGAAATGTCCTTCATCGACCAAGCAGATGTCATTGCAGTTGCGGAAAAGATTCTCAGCAGAGTATTTCGCGAAGTGGTCGGTTATGAGATACCAATGCCGATTCCTCATATGACATATAGAGATGCCATGAATCGATTCGGATCTGACAAACCAGACCTTCGCTTTGGACAAGAACTCACTGATGTAACGGAGTTCTTCAAAGAGACCGCATTCCGTGTCTTTCAAGCACCTTACGTTGGAGCTGTCGTGATGCCTGGCGGAGCTTCCTCGCCTCGACGAGAATTGGACGGTTGGCAAGATTGGGCGAAAGCGCGAGGCGCTAAAGGTCTGGCTTATGTTCTGGTTGGGGACGATGGTTCGCTTTCAGGACCGGTAGCGAAGAATCTCTCCGAAAAGGAGAGTTCTGGAATTGCTGCCAAGGTCGGCGCGAAGAATGGTGATGCAATCTTCTTTGCAGCGGGAGAGCGGAGCGCTTCCCAGAATCTTCTTGGCGCAGCACGTCTTGAGATCGGGCAACGTTGCAATCTGATTGATAAGAGTCAATGGTCGTTCCTCTGGGTGGTTGATGCTCCGATGTTCGAGGCAACGCAGGAGGGTGGATGGACAGCGGTTCATCATCCCTTCACGGGACCGAAACCTGAATATGAGAAAAGCTTCAAGTCAGATCCGGCATCGGCCTTGGCTTATGCCTACGACATCGTTCTCAATGGCAATGAGATCGGTGGCGGTTCGATAAGGATTCACAAACGAGATGTCCAGCGAGATGTCTTTGATGTCATCGGACTTACCCCAGCAGAAGCAGAATCAAAATTTGGATTCCTCTTGGAGGCTTTCAATTATGGCCCACCACCACATGGCGGAATCGCCCTTGGTTTGGACCGTTTAGCTGCTCTTCTTGCTGGAGTTGACTCGATCAGAGAAGTCATAGCATTTCCTAAGACTGCAAGTGGCGGAGATCCATTGACAGGTGCACCAACACCAATTACAACTGCCCAACGTCGCGAAAGCGGTGTTGATGCAAAACCAGAGGAGAAGTAGATGACGGTCGATTCGTCTCGCCCGCGTGATGCTGAGCGTAAAACCAGAGTTCATCTCTCGCTCTACGATCGAACTAAATTCATCACGCTCTTTACCATCGTATTTCTCATCTTGGTCTGGGCTGATATGGCTGGTGATGATGGACTCGGTTTCACCGCGGCAGTAGAGAAGAGCGCATCTGCTCGCTGGTGGATTTTTGGTCTTTTGGCACTTGAAGCACTGCGCCAAACACATTTTCTTATAGCCGAACTTGCAGCCCCGTATCACGGTATTTGGCAGAGATATTTCTCCTTCACCGATCGCTTGATTCATAAACTCTCGGATTGGACCCGCTTTCGAATATCACGCGTGATCAAATGGCTAGTTTTCATCACACTCCTCTCCGTTGTTTTGGGCGCGATCTACAAAGAAACTCCGGTTCGAGCGCTCTTCTATGCACCGAAAGCGCTCTGGAGCGCACTTCCAGTCATCGGACAACTCGCATTTGCCGTTGTTTTTGTCATCATCCAATTCGCCGCGATCTTCTGGTTCCTCAGTCGAGGTGGGATCGATACATATTTTCCGGATGACATCAAGACTCGTTTCTCAGATGTTTGGGGACAGGATCACGTTCTGGCCAGAATCCGCGAGAATTTGGTCTTCCTAGAAAATCCCGAGAGCATTGAAAAACTTGGTGGCTATGTCCCGGGTGGAATCTTGCTTTGGGGCCCACCAGGAACGGGCAAAACTTTGATGGCCGAATCCATGGCCGGTGAAACTGGTAAGCCGTTCGTCTTTGTTGATCCAGGTGCATTCAACAACATGTTCTTTGGTGTCGGGATCCTGAAAGTCAAAAGTCTCTTTCGAAAACTGAGGAAACTAGCGCTGCGCTACGGCGGCGTCGTTGTTTTCTTTGATGAAGCCGATGCGCTGGGAAATCGCGGCATCATGACAAATCGCGGACCGGGTAGTTATTCCCGACTGACTCCGGATTGTCATGGTTTGAGTTATCTCTCTCCAGTCGCTGCCCATACCGTTACTCGGTCATTACTGAGTTCAGAATCAACGGTGAGAGAAGAGAGTCCTCGGTTCATTGATCGTTTCGTCATGGGCGCTGGTGGCGCCGGTGGTGGTGCTGGGATGGGAACTTTGCAGGCACTTTTAACCGAACTTTCTGGATTGAAGAAACCACGCGGTTTCTTCAATCGAGTAGTACGTCGCACATTAGGTATGCGTCCGAAGAATCCACCGAAATATCGCATCCTTGTTGTGATGGCAACGAATATGCCGGAATCACTCGATGAAGCCCTTTTGAGGCCGGGGCGTATCGATCGTATGTATCGTGTCGGTTATCCGAGTAAGGCCGGTCGTATCCGTACCTACCAAGGTTATTTGGAGAAGATTTCACATAGCCTTTCGGCCGAAGAGATTGAAAAACTGGCCATCATCACCCCTTATGCAACTGGTGCAACAATCAAGGACTTGGTCAACGAATCATTGATCATGGCGATTCGCAATGGCAGAACCAGCGTTATTTGGGCCGATGTTCTGAAAGCGAAACAGCTAAAACAACTTGGACCTTCTGAAGATGTTGAATACATCGAGAGAGAACGACATGCGACTGCCGTTCACGAGGCATGCCATGCAGTGACGGCATATCTGGTTCGACAACATATGGATATTGATATTGCCACAATCGAAAAGGGCGCCGAATATCTCGGCATGGTTGCCTCAATTCCACCCGATGACCAATTCACGCATTGGAAGAGTGAATATGAGGGAGATATCTTGGTTTCTCTCGCATCACTTGCTGGTGAACGGCACTTCTTTGATGGTGATAATTCTTCGGGCGTCTCAGGAGATCTTGAATCAGCAACGACGGTTGCCGGATTGATGGAGGGCTATTGGGGAATGGGTTCGACAGTCTCATCTTTCGCTTCAAGTCGGCGAATGGAGCTTGGAGCACCCGGGGGACCGAAGCCGACCGACAATAAGCAAGAGATGCGTCGCGCCCTCTCCGATCGTATAGAAGACAATCTCTCATCACTTCTGCTGAAAGCAGAGAAACTCTTGGTCGAGAATCGAAATCATGTTCTTTCGGTTGCCCACGCACTTGAGACTTACAAAACTCTCTCTGGCAACGATGTTCATGCCGTGATTGAGGGACGCCTCGGCGACATCCTTGATGGTTCGGTCTACCACCGCGCAGAAAACCTCGCATTACTCGAGAGTTATCACCAATCAGCCCTTGTTGCTCATCGCGAGCACCGCAAGCCTGATATGGCATTACCGCAGCTCGCATAGTCCGTTCGGTAGAATTTCATAATGAGCGCTGGCGGAATCGCGGGGATCATTGCGGCTACTTCACTTCTGATCATTGCCTTTGCCCTGGCCTATGCCGTTATTCGTCTAGGAAGAGCAATCGATGAAGTCGGAAAAGCGGTCAAAGACATTTCTGCAGAAACCACACCGCTACTCAATGAGGTAACAACCACCGTGGAACTCGTCAACGGACCTCTGCAGAGCATCAATAAGGTAACTCAGACGATGGAAGAGTTAACGACAAAAATCTCCCAGAACACCACTTCATTCCTAGATAAGAATCAGATTGCTATGAAGGCCGCCGGCGCGATTTTAACGGCCGCTTCGTTGCGGAAAAAAGGGAAGAAGAAGTCAAAACGAAAGGCGCAGACCAGAGATATCGATGACGAGGAGTTCTAAAGCGTGAACTCTGCCGATATTCGACAACGTTGGATTGACTTCTTCAGTAAGGGAAATTCGCAAGGACTCAAGCACGAGATTGTTCCCTCTGCTTCGCTGATTGCAGACGACCCAAACCTGCTTCTTGTTAACGCCGGGATGGTCCCCTTCAAACCGTATTTTCTTGGCGAATTACCGCCGCCCTACAAGAGAGCTACCTCGGTACAGAAGTGCGTGCGCACCTTAGACATTGATGAAGTTGGAAAGACAACGCGTCACGCATCTTTCTTTCAGATGTGCGGAAACTTCTCGTTCGGAGATTATTTCAAAGAAGGTGCTACAGCCCTTGCTTGGGAATTGCTGACCAAACCCACTTCAGAAGGTGGTTATGGTTTCGATGAATCACGACTCTGGGTCACGATCTATCAAGACGATGAAGAATCCGCCGAAATCTGGCAGAAGAAGGTTGGGGTTGCCAAAAACCGAATTCAGCGACGTGGGATGGCTGACAACTACTGGTCGATGGGAGTACCTGGGCCATGTGGACCTTGCTCCGAAATTTATTTCGATCGAGGTGCGCAATACGGAAAAGAAGGTGGACCGATTGTCGACGAGGATCGCTACTTAGAGATTTGGAATCTTGTCTTCATGACATACCTGCGTGGTGAGGGTCCGGGCAAAGAGGGTTATCCGATTCTTGGCGAATTGCCTGCAAAGAACATCGACACCGGTCTGGGGCTCGAGAGGACGGCGGCGCTCTTGCAAGGTGTTGAGAACATTTATGAAATCGATACCACGCGACATATCCTCAATCGCGCCTCGTCAATCACCGGAGTTTCCTACGGAAAATCAGAACGAAGTGATATTTCGCTGCGCGTTATTGCAGATCACGCTCGGACTGCTGCGATGCTAATCGGGGATGGAGTGACACCTGGCAATGAAGGTCGCGGTTACGTTCTTCGGCGAATGATGAGGCGGACTATTCGAAACATGCGAATCTTGGGCGCACCCGATGTGAATATGGCAGAACTTATCTCGGCTTCAATCGAAGCCATGGGACCTCAATATCCCGAATTGATCGCTGATCGAGAGCGCATCATCAAAGTTTCCGTTGCCGAAGAAGGATCCTTCCTAGAAACATTGAAATCAGGAACAGTTCACTTCGACCAGGCGATAACTCGATTGAAGTCAGCAAAATCAGTCACCCTGTCGGGCAGCGATGTTTTCAAACTTCACGATACTTATGGGTTCCCTTTTGATCTCACCTTGGAAATGGCCGCGGAGCAAGGTCTAGCTATCGATGCCGAAGGCTTTAAGCGCTTGATGAAAGAGCAAAAGGAACGCGCAAAACAAGATGCCAAAGCAAAGAAGACGGGACATACGGACCTCTCCGTTTATCGAGGAGTAATCGATAAGGCGGGGGTTTCCTCTTTTATTGGTTATCACCATTTGAGTTCGGAAGGAAAAATCGCTGCTTTAATTAAGGATGGTTCGGCCATTTCAGAGGCGCATCATGATGACGAGATCGAAGTCATCTTGGATCGAACGCCGTTTTACGCTGAAGGCGGCGGTCAGCTCTCCGATAGTGGAGTTATCACTGCCGGCGGAGCGACGATTGAAGTTGACGATGTCCAGACTCCTCTGCCCGGTCTCTTTGTTCATCGCGGTCGAGTTCGGGAAGGTTCTCTGAAAGTAGGAATTGGAGTGCATGCGGCAATTGATATCGAGCGCCGTCGCGCCATCTCACGAGCACACACTGCGACTCATATGGTTCACAAAGCTTTCCGAGAGGTGTTGGGCGAAACCGCTACGCAGGCAGGTTCGGAAAATGCGCCTGGTCGATTCCGATTCGATTTCCCGCAAGCGGGCCCAGTCTCCAGCGAGGCCATGGCTGAAGTTGAAGGTCGAGTCAACGCGCTCTTACTGGAAGATCTCGAAGTTACCGCCCAGGAAATGTCTCAAAGTCAGGCGCGAGCAATCGGTGCCATGGCGCTCTTCGGTGAGAAATATGGAGAGCGCGTCCGCGTTGTGAGTGTCGGTGATTGGGCTCGCGAACTCTGCGGTGGAACCCATGTCGCGCGTTCCGGACAACTCGGGGTGATCAAATTCCTCAGCGAATCGTCTATTGGAGCGGGCGTGCGACGAGTTGAAGCGCTCGTGGGAGTTGATGCATATTCATATCTGGTGAGAGAACATCTCATCGTCAACTCTCTAACAGATTTGATCAAAGGCTCCCGTCCTGATGAACTCCCTGAGCGAATAGCTTCACTTCTGTCGCGAATTCGTGAAGTTGAGAAGGAGTTGGGATCACTTCGTCTTGGTGCAATGGAGAAAGAGTTGAAGAAAAAAGTTCTTGATGCGCCAAAATATGGTTCGACTCAACTCTTCACCTATCACTGTGCAGATCCGCTTAGCGGGGATGACTTGCGCTCTCTCTCACTCAAGCTTCGCGAATCAAGTTCCAATATCGTGATTGCCCTCACCTCTATTGTCGACGAGAAGGTGATCCTGGTCTGCGCAACAGATGACGCTGCTCGCACATCCGGAGTCAAAGCAGGTTCGCTGGTGAAAGTTGCATCTGTAGTCCTCGGCGGTGGTGGTGGAGGGAAGGACGATTTTGCACAAGGCGGAGGCACAAAGCCGAGCGAGATTCCGGCCGCTTTTGCTGCAATCGCGAACGCTCTCAAGTAACAATGATTTCCGGACGCAGGGTTGCAATCGATGTCGGAACGGTGCGGGTTGGAATTGCGATGAGTGATGCATCAGGAATTGTGGCATCACCTCTTGCAACGATAGAGCCTGAAGAACTAGAAGATTTCCTCATTTCTTTGAAGCATGACGAGTCGATTGCTGTTCTTTATGTTGGATTGCCGCTTCATCTCTCCGGTAAAGAAGGCGCTTCTGCTGCCATGGCAAAAGCAACGGCTGCTGAACTCAAGGAAGTCTTGGGTATCCCGATTCGACTTCTCGACGAACGTCTCACCACGGTGATAGCGACGTCACGTTCGACCCTGAAAGGCGAGCGGGTCGATAAAACGACCATCGATCAGTCAGCGGCAGTGGCGCTTCTGGAATTCGCCCTTCAAAGTGAGCGCAATTCAGGCGCTCTGGCCGGAATCGAAGCGTGAGGATGGCTCTTTCGCGTTCGAACCTGCGACATCTCACCCTTGCTTCCGTTGTCATCGTTCTGGTCACCTTGGGGCTAAAGGTTCTTGCTCCTGGCCCGAACGCTGCTCCTGATTTTGATGGTCTCAATCCAGGGGCGGAAGTGACGATCGCAATTGAAAAAGGCGAGACGGGTTTAGAGATTGCTCGAAAGCTTCGCGATGCCAAGATTACGAAGTCATCGGAGGCATTTTTCAGAATTGCCGTAAGTGATCAGCGTTCTCAACGTATAAGTGTTGGTCAACATCGTGTTCAAACCAATATTTCGGCGGCAATGGCCTTGGAACAACTTCTTGACCCGAAACGAATCATTGACTTAGTCGTCATTCGCGATGGCGCCTGGCAGAGGGAAGTTGAAGCGGCGATGATCCAAGGCGGTTTTGATAAAACGCAGGTGAAGAAAGCACTTTCCGGTGCTCGACCCCCTGCACAATTCCGGGCCAAGAGCATCGAAGGCTTTCTCTATCCTGCCTTCTATTCATTCGAGCCATCGACGAGTGCAGAAGATGCGGTTGCCTCGATGATAGATCGTTTCAATTTCTCCACAGCTGATGTAAATTGGAAAATCCGAACTGGCTACACGCCTTATCAAGTCTTGATCATCGCTTCATTGATTGAGTCGGAGGGCACTCCAGATGTTCATGGGAAAGTTGCTCAGGTGATCTACAACCGATTGGAACGCCGAATGCCACTGCAATTCGATTCCACGGTGCACTACATTCTGGGCAGGAGAGGCGAGATAAGAGTCTCTGCCAAGGAAACTCAGGTCAACAGTCCTTACAACACTTTTGAACGTTATGGATTACCACCAACGCCGATTGGAAGTCCGACCCGCGCTTCGATTGATGCTGCACTCAATCCTGAACCGGGACCCTGGCTCTACTTCGTCACAGTAAAGCCAGGGGAGACGAAGTTCACGGACTCATACGAAGTCTTCTTAGATTTCAAAGCTGAATACAAGAAGAATCTCGCGCGAGGACTCTTCGAATGATCCGTGCCGCAGTTCTCGGCTCGCCCATTTCGCACTCGCTCTCACCGGCCTTGCACTCTTACGCCTATCAAAAATTCGGAATTCCATTTGAATATTCGGCAATCGAGGTACCAAGCGGTTCTCTCCATCGATTTCTTGACCAGGCGAAATCTGATCGAACCTGGCGAGGATTCTCTTTAACCATGCCGTTGAAGGAGGAAGCAATCGTTGAATGTGCAAACATCAGCGCTGATGCTCAATTACTCCAGGCCGTAAACACCTTAGCGATCGAAGCGAACGGCTTTCAGGGCTACAACACTGATGTTCTTGGTTTCGAGATGTTACTGAAAGAGATAGCGGCTGAATCGATTTCGATCTTAGGCGCTGGAGGAACGGCTCGAGCGGCGCTATTAGCCGCACGAAGAGTCGGGCTGCACACAACGGTATTTCGTAGGACTGCAGCTCGGGATGCAGCTCTTCGGAGGATTGACCGCGATGTTCTCATTAGCGATTGGAAGAATTGGAAAGAAGCGTTGAAAGATCAAGTTCTGCTGAATGCCACTCCACACGGAGCTATCGTTGGTGTAGGAGCGATCACAACGGAGTTCGTGATTGATGCGCTGTACCATCCTTGGCCGACAGATTTGATGAATGCGGTCTCTGCCAAGACGAAGATGTACACGGGGATTGATCTCCTAGCCGCCCAAGCTGCGCATCAGGTGCAGATCTTCACCAGAAGTGAGATCGATCTTCCTAGCCTTGTGCAAGAACTTCGCGAAGTTGGATTGTCAGCCATCCACAAGTAGCGAAGTCTTCCTCCGCATCGCTGACCATTCTGGTAAATAAGGTAGATGCAACTCGAGTTACATTTCGTTGCTTTTGGTCTTCTGATTTCTTTAGTCGATATTGCCACTCACCGAATCCATCGAGCCAGTCTCATGATTGCGACACTAACGCTTGTGCCGTTTTTGACGTTGAAGATTTCATTGATCAGCGGGATTGTTCTCTTCATTGCTCTGAGGACTCGAACAATGCTTTTTGCGAAAATTGGGATGGGCGACAGATTGCTACTTCCTCTCGTCACGATTTATCTCCTGCTGGAATATCGGTTCTCACTTCTCTCTGTCGTGACCTTTGCGATTTTGACGATGATTAGTCTGAAGCGAACCTCGAAAGTGGCGGCCGCACCTTCTATCTTTCTCCTCACCTCAATTATCAGCGAAATTCAATGATCCTCTGAGATACTTCTCCTATGCGTTGGCTGACAGCAGGAGAGTCTCACGGTTCATCTCTGGTGGGAATTCTGGAGGGTATTCCGGCTCACGTTGAGATAACGACCGATGTCATCAATCAAGATCTTGCTCGTCGCCGATTGGGTTTCGGTCGAGGTGCGCGCCAAAATTTTGAGGCTGACAAGATCCGCATCATCGGAGGAATACGCCATGGATTGACCCAAGGTGGTCCGATCGCTATCGAAGTCGGCAATACCGAATGGCCCAAATGGGAGAAAGTAATGTCCGCCGATCCGGTCGACGCTGCTGTCTTGGCAGAACTGGCGCGCAATGCCCCTCTCACAAGACCGCGACCAGGACATGCTGATCTGGTGGGAATGCAGAAATACGATTTTGATGAAGCGAGACCTATTCTGGAACGAGCGTCGGCACGCGAGACTGCAACGCGTGTGGCCCTTGGTGCAGTTGCTCGAGCGTTTCTCAAGCAAAGTGTTGGTTGCGAACTCCTCAGTCATGTCGTTTCGATTGGCGCAGTCTCAGTTCCTGATTCAGCATCACTGCCCACTATCGAGCAGAGGGATCGAATCGATGCCGACCCGGTTCGCTGCGCTGATTCGGCAACTGCCAGCATGATGATCTCTGAAATCGAAAAATGTCAGAAAGATGGCGACACATTAGGCGGCGTGGTTGAAGTCCTCGCTTTCGATGTACCGATTGGGCTTGGGTCGCATGTTCATTGGGACCGTCGTCTTGATTCGCGTTTGGCCGGGGCGCTGATGGGAATTCAAGCCATCAAAGGCGTTGAGTTAGGCGATGGATTCGATACGGCGCGTCGGCGCGGGTCAGTAGCGCATGATGAAATCGAGAAAGATGCCAGCGGAAAATTGCGACGTCGGACCGGACGTAGCGGCGGAACCGAAGGTGGCATGTCTACTGGAGAAATTTTGCGAGTTCGAGCCGCGATGAAACCAATCTCAACCGTGCCACGAGCGCTCGATACCGTCGATGTTTCAACAGGGGAGGCGGCAAAGGCGAACAATCAACGCTCTGATGTCTGCGCTGTCCCAGCAGCAGGAATCGTGGCAGAGGCGATGGTCGCATTGGTGCTTGCAGAAGCTGTCCTGGAAAAATTTGGTGGCGATAGCGTTGGCGAGACGCGACGCAATTTTGAGAATTATCGCGAGCATCTGAAATTCTCCTGATGAGTCCGCACATCATCCTGATCGGCCCTCCCGGTGCCGGCAAGACATCTGTTGCAAAGGCGCTCTCGAAACGTATTGGCAAGAGATTCGTCGACACTGATGCGCTCGTTGAGAAGAAATCCGGAAAAAAGATCTCAGAGATTTTCTTGGAAGAAGGAGAACCACGGTTTCGAGAACTCGAACGCGAAGCGGTCATCGAAGCACTCTCAGGTGATGAGGAGATAATCTCCCTCGGAGGCGGAGCCATTCTCGATGAATCAATTCGAAAAGAGATTGCAACTTCTGGTCAGGTGATTTTTCTTGATGTGTCCATTTCAAATGCCGCACCGCGTGTTGGATTCAATCGAGAGAGACCTTTGCTGGTCGGCAATCCCCGCGCCCAGTGGCTATCCCTGATGGAGAAACGTCGTCCTCTTTACGAACAACTAGCGACTACCACGATCTCTACTGATAATAAGAAGCCGGAAGATGTCGTGACCGAAATCTTGGAGAAGGTCAAGATATGACTGCGCTAACCGTCAAGGCCGAGCGAAGTTATGCGATTCACTTCACCGATGCATGGCTGGAGGAAGCGAAGAGATACATCTCAGATCGTCCTCATTTGTTTCTGATTTCTGAATCAGTGCGTCAAGCGACCGGAATCTCTTTGCCGGAGAACCAGACCATTCTCCTTCCTGATGGCGAAGATCAAAAGTCATTCCAGAGTTTCGAGCGGGTCACTCGCGAATGTGCTCAGCAAGGTTTGAATCGCAGCGCTGTCCTCGTTGGCATAGGCGGCGGAGCGACGACTGACCTCACTGGCTATGTCGCCGCTAGTTACATGCGTGGGATTGATTGGATTGCGGTGCCTACATCACTGGCTGGAATGGTCGATGCGGCGATTGGCGGGAAAACTGGCATCAATCTGCCAGAAGGCAAGAACCTTGTCGGCGCATTTCATTCACCGAGTGCAGTTCTCGTATCTCACTCATTCCTCACCACTCTTTCCGCGCGAGATGTAGCAGCAGGCATGGCAGAGGTGGCCAAATGCGGGTTCATTCAGGATGGCGAGATCTTGAGATTGATTCGCGATGGTTTTCAAAAAAACCTCCCTGAATTGATAGAACGTTCCGTTGCCGTTAAGGCCGATGTCGTTTCTGAAGACTTTCGAGAGAATGATCGTCGAGAAATATTGAACTATGGTCACACCTTGGGTCATGCCATTGAAGCTCATTCGCAGTTTTCGTTGCGACATGGTGAGGCGATTTCGATTGGGTTGGTTTATGCCGCAGAGCTGAGCAAGCGATTTGGAAGACTTGATGCATCGATTGTTTCTCTCCATCGAGAGATTCTCAGCCAGCTTGGACTTCCTATGCATTATTCAAAAAAAGCTTGGCCCGAACTTCTTGCTCTGATGAAGGGTGACAAGAAGAGGAAAAATAACCAAATTCGCTTTGTGGCGTTGGATTCAATCGGAGCAACCTCCCGTATTGAACACATGACGGACGAAGATTTGGGCCGGCTCTATCTCGACGTCGTTGGCGAGTAGAATCTGCCTATGTCGCACGTTCTAATACTTAATGGTCCCAATCTTGGACGATTGGATCTGCGCGAGCAGGAGATCTACGGCTCTCTGGATTACAAAGCCTTGTCTTCGAAGATAATGGCGGAGGCTCAAGCACTTGGTCTCCAAGCAGATATCCGACAGAGTGATGATGAGACCGAGATGATTCATTGGCTTCATGAAGCGGCCGACAAGAAGATCCCAGTCATTATCAATCCAGCAGCCTTCACTCATTATTCCTATGCCATAAGAGATGCGGTCGCCATGGTCGGACAGACTGTTATTGAAGTCCATCTTTCAAACCCGCTGAGCCGCGAAGAGTTCCGACATACATCTGTGATCTCAGGTGTGGCCAAGGGGACAATCTCTGGTTTTGGAGTTGATTCGTACCTTCTTGCCCTTCGCATCATTGCTAAGGATTAGTTGACTTCGCTTCAAGCGGGTAGCCTTCGCCGTTATGGCAACGACAAACGATCTCAAGAATGGCATGACCTTGGATATCGAAGGTCAACTCTGGAATGTCGTCGAATTTCAACATGTAAAACCGGGCAAAGGGCCAGCATTCGTCCGCACCAAGTTGAAGAATGTTCTTTCGGGCAAAGTTGTTGAGCGTACTTTCAATGCCGGGGTCAAAGTTGACGTTGCGATCTTAGAGAAACGAGAGATGCAATTTCTTTACAAGGATGCCTCTGGGTTTGTATTCATGGATAGCGCTAACTATGACCAGATGACCATCCCTGCAGAGACTGTCGGAGAAGCGGCTAACTACATGCTGGAGAACACCGAGGCGATTGTTGCCGTTCACGAAGGCAACCCGCTCTATATTGAACTTGCCGCTTCGGTACCGCTACGAATTTCATACACCGAACCTGGTCTGCAAGGTGATCGCTCGTCGGCCGGATCGAAGCCAGCAACACTTGAAACAGGGATATCAATCCAAGTTCCGCTCTTCATTAAGCAAGATGAAGTGGTTCTTGTTGACACCCGAACCGGTGAGTATCTCGGTCGAGCGAATTGAGCGCTCGTTCGAAGGCCCGAAAGGCCGCCCTTGATCTGCTCTACGAGAGCGATATCCGTCGTGC
>CAZGMF010000020.1:15033-21077 GCA_964526795.1 uncultured Clavibacter sp. | reverse complement strand
TCTCCAAGACATCATCGCCATCCTTGGTATCGATGAGCTTTCCGAAGAAGATCGCATCCTCGTCGGTCGCGCACGGCGTATCCAGCGCTTCTTGTCGCAGAATACTTTCGTCGCGAAAGTCTTCACCGGAATCGATGGCTCCTTCGTCACGCTCAGCGAGACGATCGCAGCATTCGATGCTCTTGCCAACGGTGACTATGACCATATTCCGGAGCAAGCATTCTTCATGTGCGGCGGCCTCGATGACGTCGAACGTAAAGCGAAAGAGTTGGCGAAGGCATAAATGGCTGGAAAAACTCTCACCGTTGAATTCGTTACTCCCGAAGCGCGGATCTGGTCAGGTGAGGCCACGATGGTCTCTGCCCGGACACTCGAAGGTGATCTTGGAGTTCTTCCAGATCACGCTCCGCTCTTCGGAGTTCTTGTCGATGGCACGGTGACGATCAAGAGCGTTGATGGAAAGAATGAAGAATTCTCCGTCAGCGGTGGTTTTATCTCTGTTTCAAATAACCGAGTCTCGGTGCTCGGTGAAGCTCGCTCGCAATAGCGGATTAGCGCTTCTTGTAGCGCTGATTCTTGCGGCACCGGCTGGCGCTCACCAACCGGTCAATCTCAGCGCTGCGCACTCCAAAATCGCATCAAGTCCCATCATGGTCGATGGCACTATTTCCTTTGCGGTCTATGCCGCCATGACGACTTCATCTCCGACACGTTCCTTTCGATTCTTTCTATCCAAAGGCGAGACACTTGGTCTTGAATATCTGATTCTGGATCAGAGACCGGAGAACGCTCTTTCAACCGCGCAACTTCCAGTGGTCACCTACACCTCACCAGGTGGCAGAACAACCACGATGAAAATAAACGAGCGCACTTCTTTCTATGAACCCTTCGGGCGGAAGAAATATCTCTATCTCTCTCGCGTGAGCGCCGTTGGTGAAGAAGGTATCTACACCGTCACGATTCGTGCGAAACGATCAAGTTCGGTAGTCATCACCGTCGGAACAAAAGAGATTCGCGGCATCGTGCTCGATGTTGGAAATTCCCAAGGTCAATGTCCTCTTCCGTTAGGGCGAGGAATGGAAATCGCGCAGAGCGCAGCAGATCAATTGCTGGGAATGAGCGAACGTTCTTCGCAAGCATGCGCGGCGGCTAATAAGTGGGGATATCGCGTCATCTCTCGCGATGGTGAGGATTTCCCAGTGACGTTGGATTATCGAATGGATCGGATCAATGTCACTGTCGTTGCAGATAAAGTGACGGCAGTTTCAATCGGCTAGTTCTGCTTTATTCCACGCGTTCGACATTGGCGCCGAGCGCCCGAAGTTGTTCGGCAAATCTCGGATAACCACGATCAATATGGAATGCCCCTTCCACCATTGTTGTCCCATCTGCCACAAGACCTGCCAAGACAAGTCCGGCGCCAGCCCGTATATCTGGTGCGATTACCGGGGCAGAAGAAAGTTGAGAGATTCCAGTAATCGCTGCATGATGTCCATCGACTCGAATCTTCGCGCCAAGGCGAAGCAATTCGTTGACGAACATGAAGCGACCTTCGAAAACATTCTCGGTGACCAGAGCATCGCCCTCTGCGATGGAGTTGAGGGTGATGGCGAAAGGTTGTAAATCAGTGGGAAAACCAGGATAAGGAAGAGTCGCAACATCGATGGCGCTTGGCCGACGGGTCATTCTTACTCTGATGCCATCGGGAATAGTGGTGATTACCGCCCCTGCTGCGACCAATTTTTCCAATGGGATTTCGAGGTGTTCAGGGTTAGCGCCATGGATGGAGATGTCACCTTGGGTCATCGCCGCAGCAAAAGCCCAGGTACCAGTAACGATGCGATCCGGAATTGCTCGGTGATCGGCGCAATGAAGTTGGTTCACTCCCGTGATAGTTAATGTAGGTGTTCCAAGACCTTCGATCTTCGCTCCCATTGCGATGAGAAAATTGCCGATATCGACGATATCTGGTTCGCGCGCAGCGTTATCGATGACGGTGACACCTTTTGCCAATGTCGCTGCGGTCATGATGTTCTCGGTTGCGCCCACGCTAGGAAATTCCAATTCGATAGTCGTTCCAGTCAGACCTTCTGGTGCAGAGGCGATGATGTAACCATGTTCGTTTCTCACTTCAGCTCCCAAATCAATGAGGCCCTTAGTATGGAAATCAAGTCCGCGGGAGCCAATCGCATCTCCGCCAGGTAGCGCGACTTCGGCAATGCCAAGCCGAGCAACAAGTGGACCAAGGACATTGATTGAGGCGCGAAGCTTTCGAACCAATTCATATTCAGCGCGATGTCCAGGTTTGTCGGGAACCGAAATAGTGACGCTACTTGCAGCAAGATTGCGATCGACTTTGCACCCTAATCTGGTCAACAAATCTGCCATCATCGCCACATCGGCAATATCTGGAACATTAGATATTTCATACTTACCTGGCGCCATCAACGTGACTGCCATCAACTTCAAAACGGAATTCTTCGCACCAGATATTTGGACTTCGCCGACTAGATGTGCGCCACCGGTGACCTTGAATCGATCACCAAGCTTCGGATCGGACACCACAACCTCCGATAGATCTTCGCTTCACTCATTCTCGAGTGGACGCATTCGAGTGGTCACATGGTAACCAGTGGAATAGGCTCAACCCATGGTTAATCTGACGCGCATTTACACAAAAACCGGAGATGACGGAACTACCTCGCTTGGCGATATGAGTCGTACTTCGAAAAACGATCCGCGTCTTGAAGCGTATGCAACCGTAGATGAGGCCAACTCGTACATTGGAGTGGTTCTCACCGTTCCAGAACTGGATGGCGAAATTCGAAAACTTCTCGTACGCGTCCAGAACGACCTTTTTGATGTTGGCGCAGATCTCTGTACTCCTGTTGTTGATGAACCAGAACACGAACCTCTTCGCGTCACAGAAGCACAGATCCTGCATCTAGAGGAGCAGATCGATCGATACAACAGCGAACTCGCACCGTTGAAATCTTTCGTGCTTCCTTCTGGAACTTCTGCAGCCTCGCACCTCCATGTTGCTCGCACCGTCGTTCGCCGAGCGGAGCGTCGAACCTGGCAAGCTATCCACGCTTTTGGCGCGGGGGTGAATAAGTCCACCGCAAAATATCTCAATCGACTCTCCGATTTACTCTTTGTCCTCGCCCGCTTCGAGAATCGCACGGATGGCGATCAGCTCTGGGTACCGGGGAAACATCGTTAAGAAGTTCTAAGCGGAAGGACTCTCCACCGGGCGATAGACATTGCCTGGTTTTTGTTGATTGACCGAGTTCCGATGACAGAGAACTTTGATACCGCTCACAGATATTCCACCGTCATAATTCGCACCGCTAATCAAAAAGATCGTCTTCTGAGTTTTGGGGGCGGTTCCGCTATCAAAGGTCGATAGCGAACCGATCTTTACTTTGGAATTGTCAGGGGCCAGCTGGAAAACCGTTGAATTGACTTCCCACCAGAGACATCCGTTGGTTGCAGCGACCACCACAGCCCCGCATGCATATTGCTGACATTGTTTGACGATTGCTTGGAGCGTGGTCTTTGCCGAGAGAAGTCCTACTAGTTCCTTGGTCGTGGGAATCTTTGCGTAGACTCCATCAACTGCTTTGAATCCGACCGGTGGCCATTTTGGTTGTGGCGATGGAATGGGTGAGGGAGTCTTCTTTGCCTGGGTTACATAGCGATTGGCGAAGCTACTTTGAGAGGTGGGCCCGCTCACTATCGGAGTCGCAGCGAAAATAAGAGTGAAGGCCGCCACTGCCATTCGGCTTCGACGGTTCACTTCCGCTCCAAACACGAAGCCATCTTGCCTTATGGGGCCTTCGTGCTTCATCAATCTGAAGAGAGATATTGGAGAATCTCCCTGTGAGTCCGCGGAGAAACCACCCGAAGAAATCCTCTCGCAAGCGGGAGAATCGAGATGAAGAGCGCGACCTATCGAAATCACACGAGACGATCGAAGAACATAGCGAAGGCATATATATCGTTCGACGAATAACGGGTTCGAGTTCTAATAAACCTTATCGCTGCCCAGGGTGTGACCAACTTATTCCCATGGCAACACCACATACTGTTGCCTGGATCGAAAGTGATGTGGAATCACGACGACACTGGCACACGCCATGTTGGAACAAACGAACGGATCGAAAACCAAACACCCAACGAACGAGAAACGCTCCGAGGTATTAACGACGTTTTTTGTGGCGCAATTTAATTAGCGCGAGCAGGATCGAATCAGCTCGGCCACTTCTTTTGAAGGTGGTGAACTCAAGTGGGATTCGGTAGCGAGTCCTCACCACCGTGCGAGGGAATGTGAATTCCAAGAGTCCTTCAGCGCCATGGATTCGACCGTAACCACTGTCCTTTACACCGCCAAAGGGAACTGCACCGACTGCGGCAAACGAGAAAGCTGCGTTGATTGAAACCATGCCACAACGGAGGAGCGATGCGATCCTCTTTCCATTTTTCTTCGACCAGACTGCTGCTCCAAGTCCATACGATGTCGAATTAGCCAGGTCAACTGCTTCATCCATATCCCGTACGGAGTTGATGACTAGGGTCGGGCCAAATGTTTCATCGGTGACAGCAAGTGAATCTTCAGGAACATTCTTCAAGATCACTGGCTCGACATAACCATCGTGAATCGCTTCTTTTCCACCATAAAGATAAGTACCGCCGCGCTTGATGGCATCATCGATATGGGATTTGATGACTTTGAGTTGCGAGGGCATCGTGGCAGGTCCGTAGTGTGCCCCTTCACCAAATCCAGTCTTCAACTGCGAAGCCATGCGCACGATGGCACTTTCAAATGCTGGCGCAACATCGCGATGGACATAGACCCGCTCTGCACCGATACATGATTGGCCGGCATTGGACATGGCATGCCAGAGCGTGATCTCTGCAGCTTTCTCGATATCAGCATCCTTATCGACAAGAACCGGATCCTTTCCGCCACACTCTAAGACCACCGGTGTCATCTTCTCTGCGCAGGCCGCGGCAACTTTCTTCGCCGTGCGCGTTGATCCAGTGAAGGAAACCTTGTCGACATCGCTAGCAGTTAGCGCTACGCCAGTTTCAGGTAATCCAGTAACGACAGTGAAAATATCTTCGAAAGGAGCGACTCGTTTCCAAGTCTCGCCTAGCCACGCACCGATAGCGGGAGTGAATTCACTTGGTTTGAAGACCACGGTATTTCCTGCAGCAAGGGCGTACGCAATCGATCCAATGGGAGTGAAGATCGGGTAGTTCCACGGACCGATAACGCCTACGACACCGAAGGGAACTCGTTGAACTTGGGAACTCAGATTGAACATCAACAGCCCTGAAGGACGATTTTGACGGGCGAGAATCTTGGGTGCGAACTTTCCAGCCCAAGAAATATGTTCTATGGCAAGGGCTGTCTCAAGTGTCGCATCGCTGACTGGTTTTCCAGTTTCTCGATGAATCAGATGCGCTGCGTTATCAATTTCTTTTGTCAGTAGTGATGCCCACGATCGGAGGACAAGATATCGCCCGCGAAATCCAAGATCAGCCCAACGATCAGCGGCCGCTTTCGCGCGAGCAACAACATGAGCGACTTCATTTGCAGTTGTATTGGGAAATATCCCGACAATTTCACCAGTAGCAGGATTAATCGATTCAAATGTCGAACTGCGAGCGCTCGTGCTCCGGGTAGCCATGAGCCAAGACTAAACTCCTTTCGTGGCAGAGTTGATACGTCCAAGCACGGTATTGCCGGCCACACGTGATCTCTTTCATTTCACAACTGGCGATGGCCTTTCCTTAGTTGGTGAACTAGCGGTCCCAATTTCAGGGGATCGGTCGAAGGCCATTCTCTGCCTACATCCACTTCCAACTCATGGCGGGATGATGGATAGCCATCTCTATAAGAAGGCTGCAAATAGATTGCCCGCTCTTGCAGGCATCACTGTCATACGTTTTAACACTCGTGGAACTTCCAGTGAACAAGGAACCAGCGAGGGAACATTTGGCGGTGGCGTGAGTGAAAAGCAAGATGTCATTGCTGC
>CAZGMF010000020.1:0-14933 GCA_964526795.1 uncultured Clavibacter sp. | reverse complement strand
TGATGCAGCGCAGAGATTTTCAGTAATACCGCACCTTGATTTAGTTTCGATAAAGGATGGGAAACATCTCTGGGTCGGCGAACCATTCGTCCATCGTGCATTGAGCGAGATCACGCGAATCGTCAATCCTTCACGTCTCCCACTTCCACACGAGGTTTAGAATCGCGCAACTCTTCCAAGCAAGGAGATCTATGAAGCCCGCACGTACCTTCATCTTTATCTCGGTTCTGATCTCATTGATCGCCCAACCGATTCAAACCCTTGCGGCGCCAGATAAGGTCACACTCACAGTCCATTACAAACGTCTTGCGGGAGATTATGCGGGTTGGAACCTCTGGCTCTGGAAGAACTCAGATGACAACACAAAAGATGTTGCAGTCGCCAATAGCGGTGTTGCCTTTGATGGCGATGATTCCTTTGGCAAGAAAGTTACGGTCACAATCGAGGGCATGTCTTCATTCAAAGATGTTGGAATCATCGTCCGACTCAATGATTGGGCTCAAAAGGATGTTGCTGATGATCGTTTCATCACCAAGTTTGATGCGACGGGCAAATCCGAGATCTGGTTGGTGCAAGGCGATAAGACCATCTATTACGAGGAGCCAGCATTGAAGGCCAGAATGATCGCAGCGACCTTCACTGATTTTCGCCGCCTTGAAGTTCAAATCTCCGAAGATACGGCGATCAAGAGTGGCTCGAATGATTTCACGCTCAGTTCTGGACCGAAGGTCACTTCGGTCAAAGCACTCAATGGCAATGACAATGCCACGACATTCTTGGAACTCTCTCTCGATGCCGATGTGACGATTGGGGCGAATTACACGCTCTCACATCCGAAATTTGGCGCGATATTGGTAGATAACAACAAGATTTATGACTCCCAGACTTTCACTGACAAATTCACCTACACCGGAGACGACCTAGGGACCACATACAGCAAAGAGAAGACCTTGTTCCGACTCTGGGCACCGACAGCTGCTTCGGTCTCACTCATCACCTATTCAAGTGCCAGCGCGACAAGTGGAACCAGTGTTGCGATGCGCAGTGACATCAAAGGAACATGGGTCGCCCAACTTGAAGGTGACAGAGATGGACTGGTCTATACCTACAAAGTAGAGGTGGGCGGGAACACAAATGAAGTCGTGGACCCTTATGCCAGGGCAGTCACGATCAATGGTAAACGCGGCGTTGTCGTGAACTTGGAGAGCACTGATCCGGCCGAATGGAAGCAAGACAAACCCACCTTCTCTGGCAAGCCAACGGATGCCATCTTCTACGAACTTCATGTTCGCGATCTCTCGATGGACTCCTCGGCATCCTTTCCTAAGAACGCGCGCGGGAAATACACCGCTTTCAATTACATAGATCTCAAAGGAAAGTCGGGCCAGCCTGTTGGAGTGGCAGCTATCAGAGATCTTGGAATCACTCACGTTCAACTCCTTCCAATCTATGACTTCGCCTCCGTTGATGAGAGCGATCCAACTTTCAATTGGGGTTATGACCCACAGAATTACAACGCACCAGAGGGTTCATATTCGACCGATCCAAGTGATCCGAAGAAGCGGATCACCGAGTTGAAAGGTGCGATTCAATCGCTGCACAACCAAGGGCTTCGCGTAGTGATGGATGTCGTCTACAACCACGTCTATGACGCACGAACATTCAGCCAGAATCTGATCGTTCCTGGATATTGGTTCCGTACTGATTCTGCTGGAAATCTCACAAACGGCAGCGGATGTGGCAATGATGCTGCTTCAGAACGTCCGATGGTGCGTAAGTTCATCGTGGACTCGGTGAAATATTGGGCCAGCGAATACAACCTGAGCGGATTTAGATTCGATTTGATGGGATTGCTTGATGTCACAACGATGAAAGAAGTTCGTGCTGAATTGACCAAGATTGATCCATCGATCATCGTGATCGGCGAAGGTTGGAATATGGGCTCACTGCCTAACTCCCAGAAAGCCAGCCAGAGCAATGTTGAAACCCTTCCAGGAATATCGGTCTTCAATGATCAGATTCGTGATGGGGTGAAAGGTTCAGTCTTCAATACGACAGAGGCAGGTTGGGCTACCGGTCTCTATTCTCGAGCGAAAGATGTGAAGGCGGGCATTATTGGCAATATCGATTATGGCCAGGGAGTCCAGAACAACTTTTCAACATCATCTCCAGGACAATCGGTGAATTACGTAGAAGCACATGACAACAACACCTTGCAAGATAAGTTGCTCTTCAGCACCAAGAAGGCAAGCGCAACAACGATTGGGAAACTCCATCGATTTGCCGGATCGATTCCGATTTTGGCTCAAGGTCTGCCATTAATTCATGCCGGTCAAGAATTCCAGCGAAGTAAGCGTGGGGATTCCAATAGCTATCAATCTGGTGATGATGTCAATTCTTTGAAATGGAATTTGATTTCCACAAATGCCACGACGCGCAATTACTACAAAGGCTTGATCGAATTACGAAAGGCGCATCCAGCGTTTCGAATCTCTGATGCTGCTACGGTCAAGTCAGCCGTGAAATTCTTGAAGACTAGCGATCAAGTCATCGCCTATTCGATTAATGGCAAGAGCGTTGGCGATTCATGGGCATCGATCGTGGTCATTCACAATGCCGGAGCAAAATCTGCCAAGATCACCCTTCCATCATCTGGCGCCTGGAAAGCCGTCGTTGAGGGGGATAAGGCGGGTATCAAAACTTTGGGTTCCGTTAGTGGCGGAATGAGCATCAACGCTCTGCCCCAATCCACGACAGTGCTCTTTAAGAATTAGGTTATGAAAGTTAAGACTGATCTGCTTTCGGAAAGATAACCTCGTTCATAATCAACATCACTGCTGCTGCCAGTGGAACGGCGAGCACACCGCCAACCAGGCCAAGCAAGGAAGTTCCAAGAAGTGCTGCTGTAATTGTTACTAATCCTGGAATGGACAGTGATCGGCGCATTATCCGTGGCGTGATGATGTAATTCTCAATCTGGACATAAGCGGTATATAGCAAGATTGCCATAAGCCCTTTTGTTGGAGATTGAGTAAGCGCCACGAGTGTCACGATCGAACCACCGATGAAGTGTCCGACAAGCGGAATTAGCGCAACAAAGAGGATCAATACACCGAGCGCTGCAGAATAGGGGAGTTGAAGTGCCATACCCATGATGGCGACGAAGATTGCGGCAAAAAATGCGATGGTGACTTGGCTCCCGACGAATGCGCCAACTTGATAGATGATCGCATCACCGATCTTGGAGACGCGCTCACGTCGCGTTGCTGGCGCAAGGCGATAAAAGATTGACGTGACCGAAGGGAGAGAAGAGAGAAAGTAAAGAGTAAGAACCATCACGGTCAAAGTGGAGAAGACCCCAGAGAGAACGGTTCTTCCAACGCCCACCACGCCACCGAACGCACCTGATATCAGCTTGCCGTTGGCTACATATTCTTGGAACTTCTTCTGCATTGAGTCGATGAAGCCATATTGGTCATTGAGCTTAGAGATAGTGACATTGTTCTTGAGCGAATCAATCAACTGTGGTGCTCCATTGAGGAACTCATTGACCTGTCTGACAACAGGAGGAACGACAACCAGTGCAGCCAGGGCGACAAGAAGAAGGACTGCGACGACAATGGTCGAAACGGCAACCCCACGTTTCATCTTCCGCTTCTCCAGAGCTACAACAGCAGGATTCAAACCCATTGCGAGAAAGAGGGAGATAATCAAGAGAACGAAAACTTGACTGGCAGATTGCAGAGCGCGGAGCAAGGTAATCGCGATCAGAGCGCCGGAAGCGGCGAGGAAGCCGAAATAGAAAGGGTGCTCGATATTCAGTGGCGCACCAAGTTTTCCTAGATCTGTCTTTTCTTTTGAGGTGGGAGATGTCACTGTGACTTTTCTTAAGACCCGACTGATTTTCGCCATGTATAAAGTGTAAAGGCTGAAAGAATGACAACGTGGTTCCGCATCAATCAGCACTGCAGATAACTGGTCTTGGCGAAGAGATCGCTGCACTCTCTGGTTTGCCTTGGGATATTCCACTCGAACAATGGCCGGAAGATCCCAGCCTTGGCGCACAACGCGGTATCTCGCGACATGTCGTCCGCCTGGTTCGAGCGAGCGAATCTCCCGATAGTGAGATCTATGCGGTCAAAGAGACAGTTGCGGAATTCGCACATCGTGAATATGAAGCGCTCCGCGAATTAAGCGCACGGGGAGCGCCCTCTGTCGCCCAAGTCGCCGTCGTCGATGGGCGGAGTACTCACGATGGTGAAGAACTTCCTTGCGCCATCGTCACTCGATTCTTGCCTTATTCACTTCCTTATCGCGTGATACTCAGTGGCGCAGTCACACCACATGAAATCGTGAATATGGCCAACGCCCTGGCTTATCTTCTTGTCAGACTCCATCTTCTCGGGTTCTGGTGGGGAGATTGCTCTCTTTCGAATGCGCTCTTTCGCCGAGATGCCGAGGGATTTGCTGCCTATCTAGTCGATGCCGAGACTGGTGAGTTCCAAAAGAGATTAAGCGATGGTCAACGTGAACACGATCTGGATATCGCACGTTTTAATGTCGCCGCAGAACTCGAAGATCTCAGACTTTCAGGGGTTCTCGTCACAGGAATCGATCCAGTGCGTGCCAGTGATTCAGTCATCAACCGCTACCGAAGAATTTGGAAGACATTGAGCGAGCCCCAAATCCTTCCTTCAGGCGATCGTCATGCAGTCGAACGTGCCATGCGCTCGCTCCAAGACTTGGGCTTTGCCGTCGAAGAAGTCGAGTTAGAGGTTCAAGGCGATAGTGGGAAACTGAGATTTACTCCAAAACTCGTCGCGCCGAGTTATCACTCAGCGCGTTTGAAGGAATTAATGGGTCTTGATGTCGAAGAACTCCAAGCCAAGCGAATATTGGCCTCTTTCGATCGATTCCGCGCCCGCGAAATATCTCGCACTCCGGATAAAAGTGAGGCTGCGGCGCGATGGATTGATGAGGTCTACAAGAAAGTTATCGATTTAGTTCCCGAGGAATTGCGTGGTCGAATCGAGGATGCCCAACTTTTCCATGAAGTCTTGGAACACCGTTGGTATCTTGGCGAAAGAGTGGGGCATGATGTAGGTCTTGAGGCTTCGACAATCGATTACATCACAACGATTCTGCCTCATCGACTTGATTCCGGCGCTCCAACTCCCTAAGACCACAGAATGGTGAAGTCTTTGAGAGAATCCGCGCTATGAGCATGCCTCAACTGCCACAGAATTTCGGGCGCGCCTTCGACTTGAGTTCACTGGGCAAGCCAAAGACCGCTCCAGCCGCTGAGAGTTCATTTAGCGCAGTGACAGTCGAGAATTTAATGTCAGATTTCGTAGAGAAATCAAAAGAGATTCCGGTCGTCTTGTTGGCCTATTCCACTCGTTCTCCTGCAACAGTCGAACTTAGAGATCTTCTTGCATCGCTGGCAAAAGTCGATGCCGGAACATGGAAGTTTGGAGCAGTCGATGTCGATTCTCAGCCACAACTTGTCCAAGCACTCCAACTCCAATCAGTTCCCTTCGCCCTTGCCTTCGTTGCCGAGAAGTTAGTCCCACTTTTCGATCGTCCACTCAAGGAAGAACAGTTCCGACTTGTCCTAGCCAAACTCTTTGAATTAGCGAAAGAGCAAGGTCTAAAAGTCGAAGTTCCCGAAATCAAAGAACCTCCGATGGAACCTGAGGAAGTTGCTGCGCTCTCAGCCCTAGAAAAAGGAGATTACTCCGGTGCAGCGATGGCCTATCGAAACTGGCTCCAACGCAAACCTGGTGAAGTCCTTGCCGAGATTGGTCTTGCCCAATGTGAACTCATGATCCGCATTTCAACACTAGATCCGGCACGAACCATCAAGAACGCGAATGAGAAGCCTCATTCTTTACAAGACCAGATGATGGCCGCCGATATCGAGATTGCCCAAGGGATGAACAAACAGGCTTTCGATCGAATGCTTACAGTGATGCGTTTGCTCTCTGGCGATGAGAAGAGCAAAGCGAAGGATCATCTTCTTTCTCTCTTTAAACTCGTCGACCCGAGGGATCCAGAGTTGATCAAAGCGCGCCAAGAATTGGCAAGTGCGCTCTTCTGATGAAACCGATTGATTCCAAGGAACGACGCGACCTTCAAGCAATCTTCTTTTATTTTGGCCTTGGAGTAATGAGTCTTGCTCCTCGATTGCCGGAAATTAAAGCGAACCTGGGTGTTTCAACCACATTCTTCGGATTTCTTTTGAGTTCCGGTTCGATTGGTGCGATATCTGCGCACTTGACGATGGGCCATATCACCCATCGCTTCGGCGTCTATCGAGTGTTGGTCGTAAGTTCAGTTTTTACCTATCTATCACTTGGAATAATGATTGAACTTCACAATCCTTGGTTATATATCTTGGCCAACATCCTCTGCGGATTTTCGTGGGCCTCCTATCACATTGCCATCAATGCCCAAGCGCTCCATCGTCAGGCAGAAGATGGCAGACAAATCATTCCCATGCTTCACGGAATGTGGACCGCGGGCTCTGTTGCTACGGCTTTCATCGCAATCTTGATTTCGTCGACCGTCTCGCTTTACTGGCATATCTACACTTTGATTATCTTCGTCTTCATCATGAAGATGCGCTCGATCCATCGTCTCAAGTCCACACTTCTGAAAGGAAGTGAGGTCACAGAGGCCGATGAGATCGTGACATTCCGGCAGATGATCTCCTCATTCTCGATCGATTGGATCGTCAGCCTTGGATTTCTCTGCGCGCTTATGATGGAAGTATCAATGGGCGATTGGATCACTATCTTGGCCCGCCAAGAGTTTGAAGTCTCGAAATCTGCCGCGGTCATTCCTTTCTTTCTCTTTAGCACTGCGATGATTGCTGGCAGATTTGGTTTTGCGCGTCTGAAAGGAACGCGAAGCGATAAGCAGATTGTGCAGCCCCTTGTCATCGTGGCCGGAATCGTCTTTCTCATCTCGCTTTTCTTAGGACTACAGATCAAGGAAAGTTCAAAGAATCTGGGATTTTTTGTTTTCTGTCTCGGGGTAGCCATTACGGGACTTGGTATGTCTTTTGTCGGTCCACTCTTCTTTGGCTATTCCAGCGCTCGTTCCGATAAGCCCGGAGGAGTAGCAATCGCAGAGTTGGGCGCCTTAAATCAGGTGCTGACTTTCGTGGGTCGAGGTGTTATCTCGGTTGTTGCCGGCGTCGCTTCGCTTCCGATAGCAATGATTATTCCCGCGGTGATGTTGGTAGGAGTTGCATTCTTTGTCGCAGCTGCAAGCCAGCCGCGCCATCATCGTTAAAGCGATGTAAACCAAACTGTGCCCAAGGGTGGCACTCGCACTATCGCCGAATAAGGCATTCCGCGCGATTCCTCGCCAAGAGCGGTGAAGGACGAGTTTGTTACGCCTGATCCACCATATTTCTGGTCATCAGTATTGAGAATCTCGCGCCACATTCCATCGGAAGGAAGTGGTAATCGATAACTCTCGTGAGGGACAGGGGAGAAGTTGGTGACTGATATTAATGGTTGGCCATCTTCTGACCATCGAATAAATGCCAATGTGTTGCCAGCGCCATCGTCGCCAACAAGCCACTGAAATCCATCAGCACTGACATCTTTCTGCCAGAGGGCTGGATGTGAGCGATAGTGGGAGTTGAGATCTGCGATAACTTTTTGAACTCCGCTATGTTCATCGTATTGAGTCAGATGCCAATCCAAGGATTGGGATTCACGCCATTCGTCATTTTGGGCGAATTCACATCCCATGAAGAGAAGTTTCTTTCCAGGGTGGGCCCACATATATCCATAGAGGGCCCGCAAGGTCGCTACTTTCTGCCAACGATCGCCTGGAAACTTATTTACCAGCGAACCTTTTCCGTGGACGACTTCATCGTGCGACAGTGGCAGGAGGAAATTCTCACTCCAGGCATAGAGAATTGAAAAAGTGATCTCGTTATGGTGATAGACCCGATGAATCGGTTCGTGATGGAGATATTGGAGAGTGTCATGCATCCAACCCATGTTCCACTTGAATCCAAAGCCGAGTCCATTCTCCGATGTTGGTTTAGTGACACCGCTCCATGCCGTTGATTCCTCAGCGATCATCATGATGCCCGGATAGTTCTTGTAGGCCGTTGCAGTCGCTTCTTGGAGGAATCTCACAGCGGCGAGATTTTCACGGCCACCATGTTCATTTGGCAGCCATTCCCCCTCTTTTCTCGAGTAATCGAGATAGAGCATCGATGCCACAGCATCCACTCGAAGTCCATCGATATGGAACTCGTCGAGCCAATACAGTGCGCTCGCCACCAGAAAGTTTCGGACTTCGTTGCGACCGAAATTGAAGATTAGAGTTCCCCAATCAGGATGCTCGCCCAACCTGGGATCTTCATGTTCATAGAGCGCCGTTCCATCAAAGCGCGCGAGTGCCCATTCATCTTTCGGAAAGTGCGCTGGAACCCAATCCAACAGAATTCCAATTCCCCTTTTATGCAGGGCATCAACGAGATAGCGGAAATCATCGGGCTGACCGAAACGCGAAGTCGGCGCGAAATACGAGGTGACTTGGTAACCCCAGGAAGGACTGAAGGGATGTTCTGTGACCGGTAAGAATTCCACGTGCGTGAAACCGTGCTCGATAACGTAATCGCCTAGCTGTTCTGCCAACTCTCGATAATTCAATCCTGGCCGCCACGATCCCAGATGAACTTCATAGACCGACACTGGAGATTTCCATGGTTGGAACATTGCACGCTCTGTCATCCATGCGTTATCACTCCAGAGATAGGAACTCTCATTGACTATTGATGCAGTGTGCGGAGGTGTCTCCGTCTGGCGCGCCATGGGATCGGCATGATCGACCCAACGGCCATCGCGACCATGAATGGCGAATTTATATTTCAATCCTGGTCCAACATCAGGAATGAATATCTCCCATAGTCCATTGGATCCCAACGGAATCATGGGATGCGTCTTCTTGTCCCAGAAATTTGCATCACAGATCAAGCTGACATCACGAGCATTCGGTGCCCAAACCGAGAACGCTGTCCCGATCAGCGCACCAGCTTCATCGCGTTTGACATGCGCTCCGAGTGTCTGCCACAACTTCTCATGGCGCCCTTCGGTGATGAGGTACATGTCGAATTCGCCGAGGGTGGTGTGCGGATTGAGATAACCGGCTGGAGGAGATTTGAAAGTGGGATTTTTCGGGGCGAGATGAGAGAGAAAGCGTTGGAGAAGGCCACGCATGGTGCGAACTGTACTTAGATTTTCACGCGGCAGATATGGGCAACTTTCCCGTTGGGCCTGGCGGGATCAAGTTTGATGTAAGTGTGTTTTGTCCAGTTGAAATTCTTATTGTCAAGCAGGTCTGTGACCTGGAAGCTTTCCCGATCGAATCCGAAATGCCACATATCCCAATGCACAGTTGTCTCCTGCGAACGCAGTCCATCAAGGTTGACCACGACCAGGATGAGATTGTCGCCCTCCTTCTTTGAATAAGCGATGACATTCTCGTTATCAGTATTGTGAAAGACGAGATTTCTCAATCTCTGCAATGCGATGTTCTCGCGTCGAATCTGATTGAGTTGGGTTATAAATGGTGCGAGCGTGATCCCCTTCTTCGCAGCCCCGGGCCAGTCGCGAACTTTGATCTCATATTTCTCGCTATCACGATATTCCTCTTTACCTTCTGCAATCGGAATATGTTCGTAAAGTTCATAGCCGGCATACATTCCCCATGACGGAGTCATCGTCGCTGCAAGCACGGCCCGAAGTGCGAAGACCGCAGGATTTCCACTTTGGAGATGAAAGGGAAGGATGTCTGGAGTATTGACCCAGAAATTCGGCCTGAAGAACGCGCTCGTATGATTCGAAACTTCGCGCCCGTATTCAGTTAGTTCATGTTTTGACGTTCGCCAGGTGAAATATGTGTACGACTGTTGGAATCCCGCTTTGCCAAGCGAGTGCATCATCGCAGGAGTGGTGAAGGACTCAGAGAGAAAGATAACCTCAGGATATTTCGAATTGACCTTAGCAATCATCTCTTGCCAGAAATGAACCGGTTTGGTGTGGGGATTATCGACGCGAAAGATTGAGATTCCCTTATCAATCCAGAGAGTGATGATGCGGTAAATCTCCTGGAAGAGGCCCTCATAATCATTGTCGAAGTTGATGGGATAGATATCTTGGTATTTCTTCGGTGGATTCTCGGCGTATGCGATCGTTCCATCGGCGCGCTTGGTGAACCATTCGGGATTGGTCTTTACCCAAGGATGGTCAGGAGAACACTGCAGTGCGAGATCGAGTGCGACCTCGATCTTGTTTTTCTTCGCTACTTTGAGGAAATCCTCGAAATCCTTCATCGTTCCTAACTCGGGGTTGATGGCATCGTGGCCACCATCCGAATTTCCGATCGCCCAGGGAACGCCTGCGTCACCGGGCTCGGCGCTCAGGGAGTTGTTCTTGCCTTTGCGATGCGAATGGCCGATGGGATGAATCGGCGGGATGTAAAGGACATCAAATCCCATCGCTGCGACATCAGGGATTCGCTTCGCAGCACTCTGAAAAGTTCCTGAAGTTACTGTGCCATCAGATTTCTTTTGCGCACCTTCGCTGCGCGGAAAGAATTCATACCAACTTCCGACCAGCGCACGCTCTCGCTCGACGTAGATCGGATACTTCTCGCTGGTTGAAATCAAAGTCTTCTTGAAATCACCAGGGTTCGAAGCGCTCACTTCGATCGCAAATGACCACGAACCTAACGAAGAAGGCGTGAGCCATGCTTCATACCGATTGCTACCCGGCCAGATCTCGCGCATGGAAATCCGTTGAACTTCATTTCCTTTGGCGTTGAAGAGAAGTGCGACTGCATCAAATTTCTCATGTCCTTCGCGAATGATGGTCGCGCTGACAGGAAGTGACTCGCCTGGGATCGCCTTAGCCGGCACGAACTCGCCGCCGAAGTATGTAACCGGCGCGATATCGATAATCGGAAAGCGACCGATCATCCAGTTCCTTCCGTGTTTCCAGGGTCAGCGGCGCTGATGTCATTCAATCGATATTTTGCAATCGCTTGGCCCACAACCTTGCCAGAAATCTTTTCTTCCTTCGCAAGTTGAGCAAGCGTTGCAACAGTTATCGATTCAGCATCTACTTTGAAATGACGTCGGAGTGCGCCGCGAGTATCAGAGAGCCCAAATCCATCGGTGCCGAGAGATGTGAATTCTTGTGGTACCCAAGGAGCGATCTGATCTTGAACGGTGCGCATGAAATCGCTCACCGCAATCACACTTCCGTTATGGCCCTTGAGCTTCTCAGTGAGATAAGCGCTCTTCTTCGAATCAGGATTGAGCAGGTTGTGACGATCGACGGCAAGACCATCGCGACGAAGTTCGTTCCACGAAGTCACACTCCACACATTGGCGGCGATCTTCCAATCCTCTGCCAATAATTTCTGTGCCTTCAACGCCCAATTGACGGCCACTCCGGAGGCGAGAATGTTGGCGCGGCGCTTCTTTCGACCACGAATCGGGGCTGGCGAATAGAGATAGATGCCCTTCAAAAGCCCTTCCACATCGAGATTGGCTGGTTCTTCGGGTTGGACATAAGGCTCGTTGTAGACGGTGAGGTAATAGAAGATGTTCTCACTGTTCTCGCCATACATTCTGCGCAATCCATCTTTGACGATGTGGCCAAGTTCAAATGCATAAGCCGGGTCATAAGCAACAACAGCGGGATTAGTGGAGGCAAGAAGTTGGGAATGTCCATCTTCATGTTGCAGACCTTCGCCATTGAGAGTGGTGCGGCCAGCGGTTGCGCCCATGACAAAACCACGTGCCATCTGATCTGCAGCGGCCCAGAATGCATCGCCCGTTCTCTGGAATCCGAACATCGAATAGAAGATATAGACGGGAATCATCGGTTCGTCGTGAGTGGAGTACGAAGTACCGACGGCAGTAAATGATGCTGTCGAACCTGCTTCGTTAATTCCTTCGTGCAATATGACTCCGGCGGTAGATTCCTTATAGGAGAGCATCAGATCTCGATCGACAGCGGTGTACTGCTGTCCATGGGGCGAATAGATCTTCATGGTTGGGAAGAGTGAATCCATTCCAAAGGTTCGCGCCTCATCGGGAATGATCGGAACGATGCGCTTTCCAAGACCCTCGTGCTTGGAGAGATCCTTCAGTAATCGAACGAATGCCATCGTGGTCGCTACTTCTTGGTGGCCAGAGCCCCGCTTGGTTACTTCATAATGCGCATCATCGGGCTGAGCCAATGGCTTGGAGATCGCACGCCGTTTGGGGATTGAGCCACCGAGTGATGTTCGTCGTTCCATCATGTATTTGAATTCAGGAGTCTCGGCACCAGGGCGGAAATAAGGCGGCAGGACCGGATCCAACTTCTCATCTGGAATCTCGAGATAGAGACGATCGCGAAGCGCCATCAAGTCATCTTTCTTCAACTTCTTCATTTGATGGGTGGCATTTCGCCCTTCGAAGTGTGAGCCCAAAGTCCAACCCTTGATGGTCTTAGCCAGAATGACAGTAGGGGCGCCTTTGAAGTCCATCGCAGCCTTATATGCGGCGTATAACTTCTGATAATCGTGGCCGCCGCGCTTCAAGTTCCAGATTTGATCATCGCTCCAATTCGCAACCATCGCTGCGGTGCGCGGATCGCGTCCAAAGAAATTCTCGCGTACATATTTGCCGCTCTCTGCTTTGAAAGTTTGGAAATCGCCATCGGGCGTCTTATTCATCAGATCAACGAGTGCACCTTCGTTATCCATGGCAAAGAGCGGATCCCACTCGCGACCCCAGACGACTTTGATGACATTCCAGCCTGCACCGGTGAAGAGCGCTTCAAGTTCTTGGATGATCTTGCCGTTACCACGCACCGGTCCATCGAGGCGTTGCAAGTTGCAGTTGACGACGAAGGTGAGATTGTCGAGATTCTCGCGGGCAGCAAGGGAGAGCGCTGAAACAGATTCGGGCTCATCCATCTCGCCATCACCAAGAAATGCCCAGACTTGCTGTTGTGATGTGTCTTTGATGCCACGGTTGTGGAGATAACGATTGAAGCGCGCCTGATAAACAGAATTGATCGGTCCAAGTCCCATCGAGACAGTCGGGAACTCCCAGAACTCGGGCATCAATCGCGGATGCGGATAGGAAGAGAGTCCACCGCCAGAATGTGAGAGCTCTTGGCGGAAGCCATCGAGTTGGTGTTCGCTTAAACGACCTTCGAGAAATGCGCGTGCATACATTCCGGGAGATGCATGGCCTTGGAAGAAGATTTGATCGCCACCGCCTGGATGATCTTTTCCGCGGAAGAAATGATTGAACCCGACTTCATACAGGGCAGCCGATGATGCGAATGTTGAGATATGTCCACCGACTCCAACACCGGGGCGCTGAGCTCGATGCACCATGATCGCTGCGTTCCACCGGATGTAAGCGCGGATTCTTCGCTCGAGGAATTCATCCCCCGGGAATGCCGGTTCCTGATCGGGTGGAATGGTGTTCATGTAATCGGTGATTCGAAGATTGGGAAGCGCGACGTTCTTCTCGTGGGCTCGCTTGAGAAGAGAGAGCATCAAATAACGGGCGCGATTACCGCCTCCGTTGGAGACCAGAGAGTCGAGGGATTGGTGCCATTCGGCCGTCTCATCGGGGTTGGTGTCGATGAGCTGCGAGACGTGGAGGTCCTGGATCGAATTTGCCTCGCTTGGGTTCACGTTCACACCCCTATCTTTCCGTTTACACGCCCCCTAAGCGAATTCGGCGCGTGTGACCCTGGCCAAGAGTTGCGCGATGCTCTCTCGAAGTGTGGACTTCTCCCGTCTTGAAAGGAGAGTTCATTGAGTACCCCGGGCGGGGCTAGCCAGTTGGCATCCCGAATGGGAATCCAACCCGGTTTCCTCGTACTACAACGTGGTTTCGCAGCTGATTGCGATGCTGCGATCAGCGAAGAGATCGCCAAAGTTTCTGGCAATGCACTCCTTGGTCAAGATTCACAAGAAGTCGTCGATGCAGTCATTACTTGGTATCGCGATGGCGATGATGATCTCGTTGACGAACTCGTCGACTGTCTGACTTATCTCACTGAGAGTGGAGCAATCTGGTTGCTTACTCCAAAGGTGGGCCGAAATGGACATGTCGAACCAAGTGATATTCAAGATTCAGCGCCAACAGCAGGATTAAGCCTGACATCAACGTTCCAGGCTTCGAAAGATTGGATTGCGACGAAACTCGTTGCAAGAAAGAGTGGGAGAAAATGACCATCACCATCGGACAAGAAGCGCCAGATTTCGAACTGCCAAATCAATTCGGCGAGAAAGTAAAGCTTTCATCTTTCCGCGGTCAGAAGAATGTTGTGGTCGTCTTCTTCCCATTTGCTTTCACCGGCACCTGCACCGGCGAACTTTGTGCTCTACGTGATGACATCTCGGTATTCCAAAATGACAAAGTCCAGTTGCTCGGAATCTCATGCGATGCGATGTTCACGCAGAAAGTTTTCGCGGAAAAAGAGGGATACCAATTCCCGCTTCTCTCTGATTTCTGGCCACATGGTGCTACCGCGAGAAATTATGGTGTCTTTAACGAAGAGCGCGGCCTGGCGCTTCGTGGAACATTCATCATCGATAAGCAAGGAATTGTGCGCTGGAGCGTTGTGCAGAGCCCAGCCGAAGCGCGAAATATCGCTGATTACAAGACTGCGTTAGCCTCGCTATAGACTTCGCACTTCTTCAACAGGGCGCTTAGCTCAGCGGTAGAGCGGCTCGTTTACACCGAGTAGGTCGGGGGTTCAAAACCCTCAGCGCCCACCAGATTTTCAGTGTCCATCTGTAGCCCGATACCACGCTGTAATCTTGGAATATGAAGCCAAGCGAAATTGAAATGGCGAAATTCTTAGAAAGTCTCAGAGCCCCAC
>CAZGMF010000019.1:0-21292 GCA_964526795.1 uncultured Clavibacter sp. | reverse complement strand
TGGGCCTTTGAAGCCCAGGGTCCAGGATCGATACCTGGTGGAGGAGCCCAGTTAAAGCATTAGATACTTTCGAACGCTGTAATTCATAAGAGAAGAAGACCAATAGAATTGGTGGCGACGAAAGGTGCTGACCTTGAGCCACATCGATCTGGTGATTGTCCTTGCTGCTGGCGAGGGCACCAGAATGAAATCGACTCGACCCAAAGTCCTCCACGAAATCGCCGGACGTTCGCTACTTGGACATGTCCTTCACGCAACATCATCTCTTCAATCACGCCAAACAAGAGTGGTTGTTGGTTCAGGCAAAGATGAAGTCATTAACCACCTTTCAACGATCGCTCCTCAAGCCGAATCAATCTTCCAGGAAGTCCGCGGTGGTACCGGACATGCGGTGCGACTGGCACTGCAAGGCGGACCAGAGAAAGGCTCGGTCTTGGTTTGTGCGGGAGATACACCTCTTCTGACCGGAAACGCACTTCAGACTTTGATCCAATCTCATTCTGATTCAAGCTCGGTCTCAACGATTTTGACCGCAGAAGTTCCGGATCCTTTCGGCTATGGACGCATCGTCCGCTCCACCGATGGGCTCGTGGCTCGCATCGTGGAAGAAAAAGATGCAAGTGAAGCCGAGCGCGAAATCACCGAGATCAACTCAGGGGTCTATGTCTTTGATATCGCAGCACTTTCTGATGCCCTTACCAAGATCACGACTTCAAACTCCCAGAAAGAGGAGTACCTCACCGATGTCATCAAAGTGATGACCGCCGCTGGGAAGAAAGTCTCGGCATATTGCTTGGAAGATTTCACAGAGACTCTGGGAATCAATGATCGTGCCCAACTCGCCGAGTGTGCTGCGCTGATGCAGGCGCGGATCAACCATGCGGTTATGGTCAGCGGAGTTAGCATTGTCGATCCAGCGACGACGTGGATTGATGTCACTGTTGAGATCGAGAAAGACGTCACCATTAAACCGGGAAGTGCCCTCCATGGCACGACCTCGATTTCAAGTGGTGCAATCATCGGCCCACGTACAACTTTGATGGATTGTCGCGTTGGTAGTGGCGCGGAGATTCTCGAATCTTTCTGTCAGAGCACGGCGATTGGTGATGGTGCGAAAGTCGGTCCTTACGCGCATCTTCGACAGGGAACATCGCTATCTGCCAACACTCGCGTTGGATCTTTCGTCGAGATCAAGAATTCCACACTTGGCGATGGTTCAAAGGTGCCACATCTCTCCTATGTCGGCGATGCCACGATTGGAAAAGAATCAAACATCGGTGCAGCCACAGTTTTCGTCAACTATGACGGAGTCGAGAAACACCCCACCACTGTGGGAGACCATGTTCGAATCGGAAGCGACTCGATGCTGATTGCGCCAGTGTCGATCGGCGATGGCGCCTACACTGCCGCCGGTTCGGTGATCACAGAAGATGTCCCAGCAGGAGCCCTTGGTGTTGGTCGATCACGCCAAGTCAATATCCTTGGCTGGGTCTTGAAGAAACGAAAAGGAACCAAGTCCGCAGACGCGGCCGAGAAGAAGGGGAGAAATGAGTAACGAACTCCGTCTCAGTTCGGAGAAGCGATTGCGAATCTTCACCGGTCGCGGCTATCCCGAACTTGCTGAAGAGGTCGCTGCTGAACTTGGAGTTCCGATTACGCCGACATCGGCTTATGACTTTGCCAATGGTGAGATCTTCGTTCGTTTTGAAGAGAGCGTTCGCGGTTGCGATGCATTCGTAATCCAAAGCCACTGTGCGCCAGTCAACAAGCAGATCATGGAGCAACTCATCATGGTCGATGCCCTCAAACGCGCTTCTGCAAAACGCATCACCGTCATCCTTCCCTTCTACAGTTATGGTCGCCAAGATAAGAAGCACCGTGGCCGTGAGCCGATCAGTGCACGTTTGATGGCTGATCTCTTCAAAACCGCCGGCGCTGATCGCTTGATGACAGTCGATCTCCACACTTCACAGATCCAAGGCTTCTTCGATGGCCCGGTCGATCATCTTTTCGCGCTACCTCTACTTGCCAATTACGTGGGATCAAAAGTTGATCGCTCTCGACTGACGATTGTCTCTCCTGATTCAGGCCGAGTCCGAGTCGCCGAACGTTGGAGCGATATGTTGGGCGGAACACAGATTGCATTCATCCATAAGACTCGCGATCCACGAATCCCAAATGAGGCGATTACCGGACGTGTTGTCGGTGAAGTTGATGGCCAGACTTGCGTCGTTATCGATGACATGATTGATACGGCTGGAACCATCTCGAAGGCGATTGACGCGCTCTATGACGCTGGCGCGAAAGAAGTTATCGTGGCAGCAACTCACCCCATCTTCTCTGGACCTGCGGCTGATCGACTCCGTAACTCTCGCGCAAGTGAGGTTGTCGTTGCCAATACCTTGCCGATTCCAGAGGAAAACATGTTCCCTAATCTGACCGTCCTTTCGATTGCACCATTGATCGCACGAGCAATCCGCGAAGTTTTCGAAGATGGATCTGTCACGAGCCTCTTCGACGGACATTCGTGATCCGTGCGATTTAAATTCGCACGCCTTCTCCTCCTCTTCTTTCCACTCGTTTCACTTCCATTCGCTCCGTCTTCCGCTGCTTCGGATAATCACCTGACTGTGATGTCGCGAAATGTCTATCTCGGCGCCGATGTGGGAGTAGCGATGAAGCTATTGCCGAACTTTCCTGCGGCAGCCCAATTCATGTGGGATCAGGTTCGCACCACTGATTTCAGCGCAAGGGCGCCGAAATTGGCAGCAGAGTTTGCTACAACCAAACCGGATGTCATTGGGATCCAAGAGGCGACTATCTGGTACTGCAAGAAGGATCTATGGAGTGGGAAGGTAGAAGTTTTCAATTTTCTCAACACTCTCATTGATGAAACAAAGAAGACTGGAGTCGGATATTCACTAGCGAAGGTCGATGATATTTCTGCATTTAATCCCGGGTACTCCATCGCCGCGATTCCCTATCTGACTAAAGTCGTCGATCCAGAGGTATTCCGTCCCCTTTTCAAACAAGATTCTGCTGCTTGTGGTTTCACCATTGGGGATGCACTGCTTGTTCGTGACGATCGTCTATCGAATCTGGTTCAAGTCGGAAATAGTGAATATGAAGCGAAGTACTCGATTATTCCAAGCGTGATGACCATCTATCGTGGCTACACCTGGCTCGATATAAAAGTGAATGGCTCGGCGGTACGAATCGTCACCACTCATTTGGAATCGATCTGGGATCAAGACAAGATCCCAAACTCCGTCTTACAAGCGAAACAATTAATCGAGGATCTAAAGTCAACTTCGATGCCCCTAGTCGTCATGGGGGACTTCAACGCTGATTATCGAGATCCTCGTGCGATCAACGCGGCCAACCCCGGCGAGCAACCTGTTGTCGGAAAAGATTGCCCGAAAGCAGGAGATCATGGATGTAACGCTTATTGGCTGATGATTGATGCTGGTTTCAACAATTCAAGTCCCGAAGCAACCGATCCGAAGAATTTCTCTTGGGGCGCAACTGCACTACTCAATGGTGCTGATCCGAAACGATTGAAAGCGGCGCAGGAGATGGGCAATGAATTCGGATTCACTGATCGCTTGGACTACATCTTCACGAAGAACATCACCGGATCGATTTCTTCATCGATGATAGGAAATACTTATCCAGAAGGTCCTTCAATCTGGCAATGTGGTGACCAAAGATGTTTTGCGACCGATCACGCTGGAGTCGTCGCCACTCTCGACATTCCTTCCAATAAGAACGGAATCGACCAGCCCCTTGCTTCCCACGCGAGATTCCCACTAGGAATTTGGCATCTCATTGGTGTTCTGATCCTTACCTTCTTTATCTGGCGTTTTGCCCATTCTCGTCGGCCGAGGTAACCTTCCGCTCACTTCAGGCGAGGGGTCAACCCCGTAATCGACGAAAGGCATCACAATGGCAGAAGTAGGAATCAAGGGCGCTCACCGCAGCGAATTCGGCAAAGGCGCATCACGAAGAATCCGACGCGACGGACAAGTCCCCGCAGTCATCTACGGACATGGTGAGAAGCCAGTTCATATCTCACTTCCAGCTCGCGAAGTCGGCGTTGCTATCAAGACTTCCAACGTTCTTCTCAACATTGATCTTGGTGATAAGCAAGAACTCGTCCTACCAAAGTCCATCGTTCGAAATCCATTGAAGGGAACTCTCGAACACATCGATTTGATTATCGTCCGCCGCGGCGAGCGCGTTGTCGTCAACGTTCCAGTTCATGCCAGTGGTAAGTACGATCCAGAAGGTATCCTCGAACACGTTCATAACACGATTGAAATCGAAGTCGAAGCTACTGCGATTCCTTCACACCTTGAGTTGGATATCACTGGCCTGATGGCTGGCGAATCGAAGACTGCTGCGGATGTCGTACTTCCTGCAGGCTGCACACTCAAGAGCGATCCAAAGATGACAGTTATTCACCTCTCGCTCCGTTCTGCGATTGAAGAGATCGTTCCTGTCGCTGCACCTGCTGAAGGTGAAGCTGCTGCACCTGCTGAGGGTGAAGCCGCTGCTGGCGCCACTGGCGAAGAAGGCAAAACCGACGCAAAGGCTGAAGGTAAGTCCAAGTAATCAGGCCGATAATCTTTCTCCATGAACAATGGAGCAACGATCTCCGCTCCTGAGCGTTGGTTGATCATCGGGCTGGGTAATCCTGGTCCGGAATACGAACGCACTCGTCACAACATCGGTGCCACTTTCGTCAAAGCGATGGCAGATGTTGCCGGTGCGCGCTTCTCATCTCACAAATCTCGTGCTGACATCGCCGAATACAAACTTGGTCAGGGTGGTTTCGTCCCCACGATAGTCCTAGCAACCCTGCGTTGTTATATGAATGAATCTGGCGGCCCTACAAAATCACTGGCCGATTTCTACAAGATCAGCGGGGATCACATCGTCGTTGCCCATGATGAATTGGATATCCCATTCCAATCGATACGTGTGAAATTTGGCGGTGGCGATAACGGCCACAACGGCCTGAAGAGCATCACATCTGCTCTGGGAAGTAGTGATTACTACCGGTTGAGATTGGGAATCGGAAGACCACCAGGGGCCCAGGATCCTGCCGATTTTGTATTGAAGCCATTTAATTCAACAGAACGAAACGAAATTTCAGATTTCTGCACTCGGGGGATGAATGCTGTAGAAACGTTGATCACGAAAGGGCTAGAACGAGCGCAACAAGATTTCAATAAGTAGCGGGAAATTTCAGCTCTATCGATAATCCGCCCTGTTTAGATTTCTTCATCTCCATCGCTCCCTGCATTTTGGTCACAGCGGAATTCACGATACTGAGTCCAAGCCCTGATCCACCGGTTTCACGTGATCGAGCTTTATCAAATCGAGTGAAGAGTCGCCCTCTATCACCAATATCCATTCCCGGACCTGCGTCATCGATTGAGATAGTGGTTGTTTCTCCAACTCGACTAGCAGATACATAAACTGAAGCATCCTTCGAAGTGTGTCGAGCGATATTGCTCAAGATATTTCCAAAAATCTTCTCCAACAATTCATGATTAGAGAGGACGCGCAGATCATCTTCAATGGATTCTGAGATAGGACGTTCCGGATTCGTCTCTCGAAAGACCTTCAACTTCGAAGTCAAAAATTCAGAGATATTCATTTTTTGAAGTTGAGCCTCAGGGATGCTCTCGATCTCGAAAACTTCAAGAAGTTGGGAGATTGTCCTCTCCATGCGGCCTGTCTCCGAGAGCAGTTTGTTTATGGTCTCTGGATTGTTTAGTACCTCTGCAGATTTCTTTCCTAGCTCCAAATACCCCTTTATGACGGTGAGTGGAGTGCGTAACTCGTGAGAAGCATCGCCGGCGAAATCGATAAGTAGGCGTTTCTGCTCAGTCTCGATCTTAAGTCGTTCTGCGGTTTCAATGAGCGATCGCTCGCGCGCGATATCGCGTGATACGACGAAACGCAGCCCCAAGAACATGATCAAAGCGATAAATCCCAATAGGCCTAGGAGGGTGAGAAAACCTTTGTTTCGGGCGCTGGTCGCCTCGGATTTGTCTGCGATGATAATTAATCGAGATTCGCCCTCGATACCAACAGAACCAACGAGTACTTCTCCCTCGATTACAACACTCTTCAATTTGGCTAAGTTTGAGAAACCGGCCAATTCAAGATCTGTGAATTCCCGATTCCTTTCCAAGATTGTCGAGGTGGCATTGGATTCATCGGTCAGATAGATCGACAGCGGAATAGCCGCATCTCGGCCATAGGACAGTGCCGTTGTTACTTTATCTTGAGATGTCACATCTACTGCAGTAAGAACTCGTTGAATCTCGTTTATTGTTTTATCAACCGATTGAATGTAGTTCTGTTGAATGAAGAAGATGCCAAGAAGTCCAGAGAGAATCAGGACGAGAACTAGGATGAATCGCGAAATCCTACGTTGAAGATTCATCTCATTTTTCGCTGATCTGGAAGCCAACTCCACGTATGGTCTTAATTCCTTCATAACCATCACGGTGGAGTTTCTTCCTCAAATAGGAAATGTAGGTATCAACAACATTAGTAGAAGTCTCAAAGTCATAACCCCAGACTGCATCGAGAAGGACTTCTTTTGAAACAACTTTTCCTTCACGTTCCATGAGATAGTGAAGAAGGCGAAATTCGGTTTTTGACAACGAGACGTCTTCCTCGTTGAATGTGACTTTAAAAGTATCGACATCGATGCTGATAGGTCCAACGGCAATTCTCGATGCATTGATATCACCGTGCGTTCGGCGAAGCACGGCATTGATTCGCATGACTACTTCTTCGACGCTGAATGGTTTTGCAACATAGTCATCCGCACCTTTACGCAATCCTTCAATCACATCATGTTTCTCTTGTCGGGCGGAAAGCATGATCACAGGCATTGCCGGTCTGAGTTCACGGATCCTTTCCAGAACTTGAAAACCATCCATGATGGGCATATTGATATCGAGTAGAACGAGATCAACGTGGGAGTTTCTGATGGTGTTGATCGCATCGACGCCACGGGAGGAGGTCAATGCAGTGAATCCGACCAACCTAAGCGTCTCCGCCATCAAAGTGAGGATGTTGGCCTCATCATCGACAACCAGAATCGAGGCTTGAGGCGATGTCACCCCCTGAGCGTAGAACGAAGGGGGCCCTTCCGATTCCACTCTGGAGTTTTCACACACTTTTCACACGATGGGTTGCGACACTTCCCTCATGGCACTTCCATCCAATAGCAACAGTTCTGCTCGAATCGATGGCGGTCGCACGATCTTGTCAGGCCTGATTATTGTTTTGGCAACCGTATTTCTTCCAGTTTCCATATCGTATGCAGATTCCACCCCAGCTGATTGCTCAACTTCATATAACTCCTATGTTTCTGCACGGTCAAACTATCTTGCTACATCTCGTCCGACAAATAGAGATGGAAAAGAATTAAATCTTCTTTTTCAAAAGGCACAGAAGGAGCGGGTTAATTGTCTCCGCGCAATCAACAATTCACTCAAAGAACAACTTCAGACAATAAAAAGTAAATATGAGAATTCTTCGAAAGCCAGCGATAAGCGTGGATCTGCCTCGATGCGTACTCAGCGTGATTCAGAAGTCGCGGCAGCAACGTTGCAACGTGATGTAGCGATTAAGAGTCTTCCAGAAATTCCAGAACTTCCCGCGAAGGTCAAGAAGTGAATCTGACAAGTAACTCAACCGCGTTTCACAGAATCCTCTTAAAGTCACAGGTTAACTTGATGTCACGTTCGACAACGATGAAAGGAATCAAATGAAAATGAGAAAAATCGCGGCAACTGCTGTTGCGCTCACTTTGCTGGGTGCGCCATTGGCCAGTGCCGATAACACGAATGTCACGCCAGAGGCTAAGGCTGCTCATCAAGCCGCCAAAGCAACATTCAAAGCAAATATTGAGGCTTATCGCACAGCACGCACTGCGGCAAAGGCCCAGATTACTGCGGCGAAAACAACGTTCGATGCTGCAAAGGGCGCTGCATCGACAGCAGAGGCAAAGAAGGCTGCTCGCGATGCCTTCCTCAATGCAAAGAAGGCGGCGCTGGCTTCCGTTCCAACAAAGCCAACCAAACCGCTAAAGCCGTAGTAATTAGATAGATTCTCGGAAGGTAAAACTTCCTAGGAGGGATGGAACGAATGGTGGAATCACGGGTAGCTGCAAGCGATTCCACCATTCGATTCATATCAAGGCGCTCGCTCATCATTGGCACGTTGTGGGGAGCATTTGCCTCGACTTCACTTGGAAAAGCATTTGGAGCCGTTGCTCCCACATTTGGACAGATCCTTGGCGCACCAACGAGCAATTCCATTTCATTGAGCGTTATGGCGAACCAAAAGCTCAATGCCTACATAGATCTAGGCACGAGTAAGACGGTATTCCCTCTGAAGACGAGTGTGGCTGACATAGCGCCAGGAATACCTACCGTATTTAAGGCAACTAACCTCAAGGCAAGCACGACCTATTACTATCGAATTAGATTTAAAACATCTGCATCAAGCACTTATCAATTCTCCAAGACCTTCAGTTTCGTCACCCAACGAAGCTCTAATTCTTCATTTGCCTTCACCGTTCAAGGAGATACCCATCCAGAGCGTAAGGGAAAGATGTTCAATGAAGCCCTCTACACAGTGACATTGGCCAATATCCTCAGCCAGAAGCCAGATTTTCACATAATGCTCGGCGATGATTTCAGTATTGATCCATTGATTGGCAAAGGTCAGGCCAACGAAGTAAATGTCAACAATATTTATCTCACCCATCGAAAATGGCTTGAAGCAACGATGTCGAGCGTTCCCCTATACCTTGTCAATGGAAACCATGAACAAGCCGCCGCTTATCTTCTTGATGGCACGAAAACCAATCCTGCTGTGCTGGCAGGAAAGGCACGAAATACCTTCTTCCCACTTCCTGCTCCAGACAATTTCTACTCCGGCGATTCGAAGATCGTGGATGGAGTGGGACTCCTTCGCGACTATTACGCGTGGGAATGGGGCGATGCTCTCTTTGTGACGTTAGATCCTTATTGGCACTCATCAAACCCCGTCGACAATGTTGCAGGCGATACAACTGTCGAGGATCAGGCTTCTGCTAATCCGGCCGGAGGAAACAAACAAGGAACGAAGAAGAATCAAGCAAACCCTTCAAATACCCCAGCACCTAGTGGTGGCAATGGAAAAACTTCAAATCTTTGGTCAATCGGAATTGGTGACGAGCAATATTCGTGGTTCAAATCAACTTTGGAAAAAAGTAAAGCGAAATATAAATTCGTTTTCGCCCATCACGTTATGGGTACCGGAAGAGGCGCAATCGAAGTCTCAACAAATTACGAATGGGGAGGTAAAGACCCCAAAGGTCAGACTACTTTTGCGAAAGAGAGGCCGAATTGGGAACTTCCGATCCATGATCTGATGGTAAAAAACGGAGTCTCGATCTTCTTCCAAGGCCACGACCATATCTTCGTCACACAAGAGCGCGACGGTTTGATTTATCAATCCATGCCAAATCCGGCCGATGACACTTTTTCAATGTTCAACGAGAATGCCTATCTCAGCGGCGTGAAAGCACCCAACTCTGGGCATGTTCGAGTTTCGGTGACACCCACTGCTGCAAAAGTTGAATATTTCCTTGCTGCCCGGCCGCAGGACACAAATCGAAGCAATCTTCAAATCGCGCATTCCTACACAGTCCTACCGCGAACCAAGTGATCGGCTATGCACGATCACAAGATTCGGCATCTCAATGACATTGATCGTCGAACAATTCTCAAAGGTGTCGGGATTGCTCTAGGGGCAGGCCTTCTTAGTTCGATCGGCACCGAAACGTCAACTGCCGCACCATCGGTTAAATTGCCCGGTTTTAGTTCGTTCGTCTCTTCTGTAAAAGTCTTTAAGAACTCTAAGTACTACTTGGTTGAGAGCAATGGAATCCCTGCTCACCAAATGATGGTCGGGATTAAGTCGTGGCAACAGCAGATACCTACGCCTCAACCGTATTCCGGAACTAATGCTTGGCCGATTCCGATTAAGCCGGTAATTAGCAAGACCCCCATCTCTGCTAAAAATCATTTTCTCCGTGGCGCAATCGCTCTAGCTGTCAACGGGGTTCCTATTTTCAACGCATTGAACAATCGTGGAGATGATGCATACCTCGCCGGTGAACTCGATGAGTGGGGTGGACATTGCGGTCGAGCCGATGACTACCACTATCACGTTGCACCATTTCACCTTCAAGAGATCGTGGGTACAAAAGTACCGATTGCCTATGCCCTAGATGGATTCCCGATCTATGGCGAAAGCGAAATCGATGGCAAGAAAGTAATCGGTCTAGACGAATTCAACGGTCATTTCGATGCAAAGAAGATCTATCACTATCACGGGACAAAAGGTTTCCCTTACATCAATGGTGGCTTTAAAGGTGTTGTATCGGAGGTAGACGGTCAAGTTTCTCCGCAGGCGGCAACGAGAGCATTCCGACCAGCGGGACAGCCACTGAAAGGGGCTTCAATTAGTGGTTTTGCTCGAACTGGAAATGATTCATATCAATTGACTTACAAGATCAATAACGAAGATTTTCATATCGAATATCAGGCGACAATCGCCGATGTACGAATCAGTTTTGTCGCTCCCACGGGTGAAATACGAGAAGAGGTATATCGACGATCATGACCCCACATGAAAGAGCTAGAGATTGGTATGTGAGTCGACGCTCATTGATCAGAGCAGGCATTCTCGGACTTCTTTCAGCAAATCCGATTTATCGAGCCATTGCAGCAACTGTGACAATCTCCGTTTCGATGAAAGGTGTGCCAAGCCCTAATTCCGCAATCTTTGCCATTTCTTCAAGTACGGATTCGAAGCTCTATCTCGAATATGGTTATTCAGCCGGTTCCTATTCACTCAAGACCGCCACAGTTAATTTGAAAAGGGGAGTCACTTTCACTATCGCGCTGAATGGCCTGAAGGCTCAGTCAAAAATCTACTTACGTGCCCGGTATATGCCCACTGGAGGGAAGAGCTTTCTTATCAAGAACCTGCCAACTTTCACCACTGCGTCGGTTCCTCTTGCTGCAACTGGGAATCCAACTTTCGCGATTCAAGCTGACCCGCACATGGACGAGAACTCTGACGCAAATGTCTATCGTGGAACTCTCCAGCAAGTTGTTGCGGCCAGCCCAGCATTCTTGATGGATCTTGGCGACATCTTTATGGTAGATAAGTTGCCACAAAAGTCAGAAGCCAATATCAGGGCGAGGTTTGAATTGATGAAGGGTTTCTACGCATTGCTGGGCAATATCCCGCTCAAGATAACGTTAGGAAACCACGACGGAGAATTGGGCTATAGCCAGTTCAATACCAAGAATTACCGCAAAGAATATTTTCCAGAACAGACTGGTGATCTTGCTTATTACTCTTTCACTGGGCCGGATCAACTTCACATCGTTCTTGACCCATTTACTTACACAGTCTCAAATCCGAAAGATGACGGTTGGCAGTGGACGTTGGGTAAAGTCCAATACGACTGGTTGAAAAAAACCTTAGAAAACAGTAATGAGCGACACAAATTTGTTTACATCCACCATCTTCTCGTTGGAAACGCCCAATCACGAGGCGGAGTTGAGATCGCCAAGTACAACGAGTGGGGCGGTTCCAACATGGACGGCTCCTATGGTTTTGATCAGAATCGAGCCGGTTGGGGAAAGCCAGTCCACCAACTTCTCCTTGATAACAAAGTTGGTTTTGTATTCAAAGGCCATGATCATCTCTATGTGAAACAAGAACTCGATGGCATCATCTACCAAACTCTTCCGCAACCAAGTCACCCTGGAGAGAAACTTGATGTAAAGCAATACGGGTATCTCTCTGGCAAAGGTGTTGGTGGATCAGGCTTCCTTAAGGTCACAACCGAAGGTCAAAGTGCAAAGGTGGATTTCATCAAGTTCGATGGAACTATCGGAGATTCCTACACTCGAATTGTGACCTGATGAAAAAGTTGTCGGGAATTACTTTTTTGTCATTGGCATTGCTCTGCAATCCCATCCTGCCTACAGAGGCAACGTCTCCGAAAATGATTTCCTTCACTGCAGATATTTGGGCCGATAATTGGTTTGCCCTCTACATCAATGGCAAGAAAGTGGGCGAAGATACTGTTCCGATAACAAAAGAGAAATCATTCAACCGAGAACTGATCACATTCACCGCGACGTATCCATTGACTGTGGGGCTTGTCGCAAAAGATTATGTTCAAGATCAAAGCGGTCTCGAATACATTGGAACATCTCGGCAACAAATCGGAGATGGCGGAATCATTGCGCAGATTCGGGAGAGTGCCACTAAGAATTTTGTAACTGGAACAGATGCTTCATGGAAAACTCTCGTATTGTTTAAGGCTCCTCTCAACCCCGAATGCGTAACTTCAAAGAATCCCATCGCACAATGCTTGATGAAGACGGTCGCCACTCCAAAACTTTGGTCAGCGGCTAACTTTAAAGATTCCTCTTGGGCAAATGCGCAGAAATATTCGCCTCAAGAAGTCGGAGTGAAAGATGGTTATCTTGAAGTCGATTGGGATCAACGAGCATCTTTGGTATGGAGTGGGGATCTCAAACTTGATAACACGATTCTCTTAAGAAAGATCGTTTCCGGTCCTTCAACGACCTCGACACCTTCGCTACAGGTTTCAGTCATCGGCGCGAGCAACGCAATGCTGCCGCGAGAAGTGACATGTGATGGCGGGGGGTTAGTTCCAAACTTCACCTGGAGCGGGATTCCTTTGGGCGCCGTTTCTCTAGCGCTGACAATGGAGACTATTCCCGGTCCGCTCAGACCAGGAGAAACCGATATAGGAAACCATTTCTACATCGTTGCCTACAACATTCCCTCGCGTGCGTCTTCGATTGCGGATGCGGTGCTTGGTAAGAATTTCCAAGGAAGAAATAGTTATACGGCACCGTGTTCGCAGGGGTCTGGAATGAAGAACTACATCGTCACTCTCTATGCCCTCAGTCGCACTCTAGATGTCGATCCAATCATGGACGGAAAATTACTTCAGGCAAATGCATCCAAATACGCGATCTCTAAAGTGGTAATGAATTATGGATATTCAAGATCCTAATCTCAGCCCGTATTGCGAAGTCCTGCTGCAACTCCATTGATAGTAAGAAGGAGGGCTCGAGTGACGAGCGGGTCAACCTCATTCGTTGTCTTCCTAACTTCGTTCAAAAGTGAAACTTGCAAGAGATGAAGTGGGGCTAAGTAAGCATCACGTATCTGCAGAGTTTGGTTGAGAATGGGCTGATCTCCCAGAATTTCTTTCTTGCCGGTGAGTTTGAGAATTTCTTCAATGGTCAAAGCTAACTCTTGCTCAATAGTGTCGAGGAAATGGTGAAGTTTTGGTTCGACAAGCGCGGCGACGTATTTTCGGGCAGTCTTCAAATCAGTCTTGGCTACGGTCATCTCGACATTACTAATGAATGTGCTGAAGAAATGCCACTCCTTGAGCATCTTCTGCATGGTCTGGGCATGTCCGCTTTCGCGAGCAGCCTTCAACCCACTTCCCACTCCAAACCAGCCAGGGACAATCTGACGAGATTGAGTCCAACCAAAGACCCAAGGAATCGCGCGGAGCGAATTCAAATCTGCACTGGCATCAGGACGACGTGATGGTCGAGACCCAAGATAGAGATTTCCTAGTTGTTCGACCGGTGTCGATTGATAGAAATATGAAGGTAGATCGGGATGTTCAACCAACGCTCGATATCGCGTGAATGCTGAATTGCTGATCGAATCCATCGCAGCATTCCAACTCAAAAGATCGTCGTTGCTCTGTCGAGCAGCGCGGTTGAGGACTGTTGCTTCAAATGCCGCAGCAAGGGTGAGTTCAACGTTCTCACGGGCAAGTGATGGCAGCGCGTATTTGTCGGAGATGACCTCGCCTTGCTCGGTCATCTTGATATGACCATCGAGGGTTCCCCAGGGCAGCGCGATGATCGCGTCATAAGTTGGACCGCCACCACGACCAACCGATCCACCGCGACCATGGAATATTCGGAGTTGAACGCCGAATTTCTTTGCGACATCACGGAGCTTTCGTTGGGCCTGATGAATCTCCCATTGGCTTGTGGCAATTCCTGCATCCTTGTTTGAGTCGGAATATCCCAACATCACCTCTTGGATATTGCCACGAAGTTCGACCAACTTTCGATAGAGCGGATTTGATAGTAGGGATTCCAGAATTGAATCCGCTGAGCGAAGTTCTTTCACTGTCTCCAGAAGCGGCGCGATATCAATTCGAGCAAAAGCTTTGGTGCCAAGATCAATCAGGCCTGCTTCTTTGGCGAGAAAGACAGCTGCCAAGACATCTTCGGGGCCGCGAGTCATAGAGATGATGTAAGTCTCAATCACGCTGGGATCGAAATTTTCTTGTAACTCCCGGATAGCGACAAAAGTTCGAAGAGTTTTCGCCCCAATCTCATCAAGTTGTGAGTTATCGATGGGAGCATCAAGGAGTCTCTCTGTGAGAAATACGCACTTCGCTTTCGGATCGAGAGCGGCGTAACCCTTTCCGGCGAAGAGTTGATCAATCGCCTTCTCATGAGCACCGGAGTGTTCGCGGACATCCATCGTTGCGTGTGTCAAACCAAATGCAGAAACTGTGCGGATGGTGCGCTCCAGCAATCCGTGGGCGATCAATTCGCCACGATTGGCAAGTAATGAGTTGTACATCAACATCAAGTCATCGATTAGTTCTTGGGTATTGGCATAGTCACGCCCAGGAACATGATTACTTCCCTTGGCGTGACGATCGCGAGTGAGTAAAAGCCTGTGTCGAATCGCAGTTGCCTTCAAGCGATAAGGCTCCTCGACATTTATTCGTTTGAAGCGCGGTTCAAACTCTGGAATATTTTCTAGATCACGGGCAACCGAATCTAGAAGGGCTTTGGAAGTACCCGCCAATTTGGTTGATACAGAGAGCGCTTGTCGCAACTCATCAAGCGCCTCAATAGTGACGCGGATGGCATGGCCCATTTGAAGGACGATTGCTTGTTTTGTGACCTCCGGGGTGATGTGAGGATTGCCATCGCGGTCGCCGCCGATCCAGGAACCAAAAGTCAATGGCGTTGCAGTTGGAGGAAGATCAATCTTGAGTCTTTTCAATTCACGCGAGAAATCATCAAGCACTTCCGGAAGAGTGAAACGGAAGAGGTCATCAAGATAGTAAAGGGCGTTGATTGCTTCATCGAGAGGTTCAGGACGTCCAAGGCGAAGTTCATCGGTCTGCCAGAGGAGATCCACGGCCTCCGCCAAGCGACGATCACGAACATCTCCTTCGCGAGAATCGAGAAGGTCTGCGATTGTAGAAAGCTTGCTCAGGACCGAACGTCGCGCCGCTTCTGTCGGATGTGCTGTGAAGACCGGTCGAACTTCAAATGTCTGCAGCCATTTCTGTATGTCAGAAGTGGTGAAATTCGAATTCGCCTTCGCTGCTTCCTCGATGTGATCGATTGCTCGGGAGAGCCAGGATCCACCGGCGTTGCGATCGGCTGCCAGGACTCGCGAGCGATGGACTTGCTCGGCAACATTTGCCAGATTGAAATAGACGTTAAATGCTCGTACCAGTTTTACCTTATCGGCAGTCGAGATCGATTCGAGGAGTTCTTCACCGCGACCTTCACGAACCGATTTTCTGACTGATTCGACCAGGTTAAGAAGTGACTCGCCATCTTGTCGCGCGAGTGCTTGTCCGAGTAACTCGCCGAGACGGCGAACATCGCTTCGAAGCGAAGCGTTATTTTCCAGATCTTGTAGCTCAGACACTGCCTAATAATCGCACGATAGAATTGCGGCGCACTTTGCAATCAAGCCCCCCTTCTTTTTGAAGGCGGGGCTAATAGGCGTTATGGAGGAAGCGATGACAAGCCCCAAGCTGCGCGGCCTTATCTCGCTATCTGAAACGACGAGATCACTTCTCGATGATTCTGAAGCAACGTCATTGAATGCAATTGATTCTGCCTTACCTGCACTTCTTGCCTACCGCTCTCATCAAAACCCTCTTGTTGTTGTAACGCATTCCAGCAGGAGAGCCAGTGAGATCGCATCTGAGTTGCGGGCATTTTCCGATGAGGTCATTGAATTCCCGGCGTGGGAAACACTTCCTCATGAACGTTTGAGTCCTAACGGCGACACTGTCGCCAGGCGAATCGAAACGTTATATCGAATCAATGATTTTTCAATCATGGTCGTTCCGGTTCGAGCATTCGTCCAACCTTTGATGACAAGCGTGCTCGAGACACCACCGCTTACTTTAAGCCGAGGCGATAACTACGAATTCGAACGACTATTGAGAGCGCTGACTGACCGTGGATATGTCCGCGTTGATCTGGTCGAACGGCGTGGCGATTTCGCGGTGCGAGGCGGAATCGTCGATGTCTTCCTGCCACTTTCCAATCATCCGATTCGAATTGAATTCTTTGGTGATGAGATCGAAGAGATGCGTTTCTTTGAAATCGGAGACCAACGAACCTTTGAACCCGTCACAGGAAAAGTTGACTTCCTTCCTTGCCGTGAACTCCTTATCGATGAGCACGTACGTGCTCGTGCCAAAGAATTACGAAATAAGTATTTCGAAGTGCGTGAGATATGCGACAAGATCTCAGAAGGAATCTATGTGGAAGGCATGGAATCACTTGCTGCGGCACTGGTGCCAGAGATGTCTTCACTCATCGATCTTCTTCCGGCGAAATGTGAAATTTTCATGATTGAAGAGGAGAGAATCAGAAATCGGACGCTGGATCTGATCCGTACGAGTCAAGAATTCTTGGAAGCGGCCTGGTCCAATGTAGCTCTAGATGATTTGAGATCGGGTGAATTGAAATCTGCTCCATTGCGGGAAGAACTTCAGATCGCTGGCTATCAGAGCATCGAAAAACTGCATGAATGTGCAGTCCAGAAAGGGCTCTCATGGCGCACTTTGAATTCATTCTCTGATGAACAGAGCGAATCGATTGATCAATTCACGGCCCCGCACACATACAAGGGAGATATCGAACGTCTGATTGCAGACCTTCAACGGTGGCTCAAAGAGGGATATTTGGTTGCGCTCTCACTTCCAGGTCATGGATTAGTCGAGCGTTATGTCGAATTATTAAGTAGCGCCGATATTCCGATAAAAGGCGTTGAAGCCATCCTCTCCGCTCCGGTTCGTGGAACGGTTTATGCCATCGCAGCTCATATTGCTAACGGTTTTGTGGATGTAGCCAACAAAGTAGTGCTCCTTGGCGAGAATGACATCACAGGTGTCAGTGATCAGCGGGCTGGAATCGGGAAGATGCCCAAACGTCGAAAGAAGACGATTGACCCGCTGGAACTGAAAGCAGGTGACTACGTCGTTCACGAGATTCATGGAATCGGACGTTATGTGGAACTCATTGAGCGAACGATTGCTGGAGTACAACGCGAGTATTTGGTTATCGAGTATGCGCCGGCCAAACGGGGACAACCAGCCGATCGGATCTACGTTCCGACTGATTCACTGGAGTTGATCACGAGATATATCGGCGCAGATTCACCTTCGGTTCACAAAATTGGCGGCGGAGATTGGATAAAAGCAAAGAGTCGGGCAAAGAAAGCGGTCAAAGACATTGCTGGCGAATTGATTCGTCTTTATGCTGCTCGACGAAGTTCGCCAGGCTTTGCTTTCTCACCTGATACGACATGGCAACGCGAATTGGAAGATTCCTTTGCATATGTTGAGACTCCGGATCAGCTTGTCACCATCAATGAAGTCAAGAGCGATATGGAACGTCCGTATCCGATGGATCGCGTGGTCTGCGGTGATGTTGGATATGGGAAAACAGAGATTGCCATCAGGGCAGCCTTTAAAGCGGTTCAAGATGGGAAGCAGGTGGCCGTTCTTGTGCCAACCACGCTTCTGGTTCAACAACACTTCGCAACCTTCTCCCAACGTTATGCAGGTTTTCCACTCACGGTTCGAGGTTTATCGCGATTCAATACCGGGAAGGAAATCTCGGAGACCTTGGCGGGATTGAGTTCTGGCGCTATCGATGTCGTGATTGGAACGCATCGTCTCTTATCTGATGATGTGAAGTTCCGAGATCTGGGCTTGATCGTCGTCGATGAGGAGCAGCGATTTGGCGTGGAACATAAAGAGAAATTGAAGCGACTCCGCGCGACAGTCGATGTTCTTTCGATGTCAGCCACTCCGATTCCCCGAACCCTAGAGATGGCGATAACGGGAATCCGTGAGATGTCTACGATCGCAACACCGCCCGAGGAGAGACACCCGGTTCTTACATATGTCGGCGCTTACGATGAGAAGCAAGTTGTTGCTGCGATTCATCGCGAACTTCTGCGTGATGGTCAAGTCTTCTATATCCACAATCGGGTGGAAAGTATCGATGAGACTGCGCTGCGATTGCGCCGTCTTATTCCTGAAGCAAGAGTGGCGATTGCTCATGGACAGATGGATGAAGGATCACTGGAGCGCGTGGTACTTGCTTTCTGGAACCGCGAATTCGACATCCTGGTCTGCACCACAATCGTTGAGAATGGAATCGATGTCGCAAATGCCAATACTTTGATTGTGGAACGTGCCGATATGTTCGGACTTTCTCAACTCCACCAACTCCGTGGTCGCGTCGGACGAAGTCGGGAACGTGCGTATGCATATTTTCTTTATCCTGGCGATCGTCCTCTTTCAGAGGTTGCACTCGATCGTCTGAGCACCATCGCTCGTAACACCGAGCTTGGTTCAGGTATGCAGGTTGCGCTGAAGGACCTTGAGATTCGCGGTGCCGGGAATTTGCTGGGCGGCGAACAATCTGGGCATATAGCTGAAGTTGGCTTTGACCTCTATATGAGGATGGTCGGTGAAGCAGTCAACGATTACAAGCAAGGTATCGTCGATGGCGCCGAGATCGAACATGAATGCAAAGTGGAGATTCCGATTTCGGCACACCTCTCGGCTGACTATGTCCCCGCTGATCGTTTGCGATTGGATCTCTATCGCCGACTTGCAGACTCGCGCACCTCGGCCGATGTCGAACAAATTCGGGAGGAATTGGAAGATCGATTTGGGCCTCTTCCGAAAGAGGCGTTGGAACTCTTACGGATCGCTCTCCTCCGTACTTATCTCAAATCTCATGGCATCAGAGATCTGGCACTTCAAGGGAAATTTCTCAAGATCTCTCCGGTGACACTGAGCGAATCGAAGCAATTGCGAACACTTCGGCTCTATCCCGGCTCTCTTGTGAAGAGCGCAACATCAACGCTTTTGATCGCGCGGCCGAAGGAGAGTGCCTGGAGTAGAAGTGAAGTTCCCCAAAATGATCAGATGAGAGATACTGCGCTCCTAGATTGGGTGATTGAGGCCGTGGAGTCGGTGCTTGAAACGCCCCCGACGAGATCCACGTGAGAGGAAAACCTGTGAAGAAGATTCTGACCATTGTTCTTGCCTCATTGGCGCTTTTGATCAGCGGATGCTCCAATGCGAATGTCGCAGCGAGTGTCGGTAAAGAGCAGATTGCGCTCAAGGATTTCCAAGCCCAGATCGATTCGATTCTTTCCGAGCGTGCAGCAGTCGACACTTCCCAGATGCAACTTGAGACAGGGGAGACGTTAGCTCGCTCTCATCTCTCTTATCTTGTAGCCAATCTGATTATCAATTCGATTGGAAATGACCAGAAGATCACTATCTCCAAGGCGGATATTGACGCATACCGAAGTGAGATTCTTTCAAGTATCGGTGGCGAGGCAAACCTCAGCAGCGTTCTGGTGAATGCAGCAATTCCTTCGGCAAATCTTGAAGATGTTTTGCGCCGAGATCTGATCGTTAAGAAGATCACGGAGGCAGAGAAAGCAAAAGGCTCGGATGATGCGACCATTAGCGACGCGATCAAGAAGATGGTCTCTGAGAAAGCCACCGCGCTTAAGATCGTGATTAATCCTCGCTATGGCAAGTGGGATAGCACAACGCTCAGTGTCGTTGCGGCCGAACCTGCTGGCGACGCCGTCACGGGCAAATAACTCCTACCGCTTCAGCAGAGCGCGCGTAGCCATGGCTCACGAGAACCTGCTTCGTCTCGTCGAGGTGATGGACAAGTTGCGCTCTCCCGGCGGTTGTCCGTGGGATGCCGAACAAACCCATGAATCGCTTTTGAAGTACCTGCTTGAAGAGTCCTACGAATTCATCGAGAGCGTCGAGAATTCTGATCGCGTACATATGCGTGAGGAGCTCGGCGACCTCTTGCTTCAAGTCTATTTTCATTCTCGAATTGCAGAAGAGGATCCAAACGACGCCTTTAGCATTGATGATGTTGCAAAAGGTGTCGCAGATAAGTTGATTTCACGCCATCCCCATGTCTTCGGCGATGTTCAGGTAAAGGATTCGGGAGAAGTGCTTGAGAATTGGGAGCGGATTAAGAATGCCGAGAAAGGAAGAACGTCTATCCATGATGGCGTTCCGACTGGCCAACCATCCCTGCCACTTGCGACAAAGTTGATTTATCGTGCAAAGAAGAATCATGCAGACGTTCCAGAAATAGGTAATCGCAATATCGAAAAAAGCGAGATCTCTCTTGGAAATGAACTTCTCTCACTCATCTCTTGGGCAGTAGAGAATGGATTGGATCCAGAAGCGTCTCTTCGCAAAGCGGCTCTGGCCTATCGAGAAGAACTCAGCAGTAATGATTTGAATACCAAAGAAGAGAGATAGACTCCGCGCCCGTGACTAATATCGAATCAATCAAAGCTCGCGAAATCCTCGACTCTCGAGGCAATCCCACTGTTGAAGTGGATGTGGCTCTCTCTGATGGCAGCCAGGCTCGCGCTGCTGTCCCAAGCGGTGCATCTACCGGAGCATTCGAAGCCGCTGAACTCCGTGATGGCGGATCGCGCTACCTTGGCAAAGGTGTCGCTAATGCGGTCTCCAACGTAACTTCGAAGATCGCCCCTGCAGTGAAAGGCATGGATGCCTTCGACCAACGGGCACTTGATCAGAAGATGATCGATCTTGATTCAACGGTCAACAAATCCTCTCTTGGAGCGAACGCCATTCTTGGAGTCTCGCTTGCTGTGGCAAAAGCTGGAGCAGTGTCGAAAAAACTCCCTTTCTATTCTTTTATCGGTGGCAAGGAAGCGAATCTTCTCCCGGTGCCGATGATGAATATCCTCAACGGCGGTGCGCACGCAGATACCAATGTCGATATCCAAGAATTCATGATCGCTCCGATTGGTG
>CAZGMF010000018.1:12322-23670 GCA_964526795.1 uncultured Clavibacter sp. | reverse complement strand
AGGCAGCATCAGTACATCTCTTCAACGCAACAAATGGTGAGCGTTTGAAGTAGTCATTTTCACTTATAAGAAAAGGGCCTCCGAAAGGAGGCCCTTTTCTTATAAGTGTGCAAAGTTGCTGTCAGGCCATCGCCTTTTGAAGATTCTCATCGATCGCTGCGAGAAATTCTTGGGTATTGAGCCACGGCGCATCATTGCTAATAAGTAGCGCAAGATCCTTTGTCATCTTTCCACTCTCGACGGTCTGGATACAAACGCGCTCTAAGGTGCTTGCGAACTTCGCAACATCGGGGGTGTTATCCAATTTTGCTCGATGGCCAAGACCTTGAGTCCAAGCAAATATCGAAGCGATGGGATTTGTGGAGGTCGCTTTTCCAGCTTGATGATCTCGATAGTGGCGAGTCACCGTTCCATGAGCCGCTTCTGCTTCGACTGTCCTGCCATCAGGTGACATAAGAACAGATGTCATCAAGCCGAGTGAGCCATAACCTTGGGCGACGGTGTCGCTTTGGACATCGCCATCGTAATTCTTGCAAGCCCAGATATAGCCACCCTCCCAACGAAGAGAGGTTGCAACCATGTCATCGATGAGTCGGTGGTCGTATTCCAGATTGTTCTTGGCAAACTCGGATTTGAATTCGGCTTCGAAAACTTCGGCAAAAATATCTTTGAAGCGACCGTCATAGGCCTTCAAGATCGTGTTCTTCGTCGACAGATAGACCGGATACTTCCGTGCTAATCCATAATTGAATGAAGCGCGAGCGAAATCGCGGATTGATTCATCGAGGTTATACATCGTCATAGCAACACCAGAACCTGGAAAATCAAAGACATTGAATTCCATCGGCTTTGAACCATCTGCTGGTGTGAAAGTAACGGTTAACTTGCCAGCACCAGGAACTTTGAAATCGGTTGCACGATATTGGTCACCGAATGCATGACGGCCAATGACGATTGGTTTTGTCCAATGTGGGATTAATCGTGGAACGTTCTTAATGATGATTGGTTCGCGGAAGATAACGCCACCAAGGATGTTTCGAATCGTTCCATTCGGGGACTTCCACATCTGTTTGAGGTTGAATTCTTTGACTCGCGCCTCATCCGGGGTGATCGTTGCACATTTGACGCCTACTCCGTGCTTCTTAATGGCATGGGCACAATCGATAGTGATCTGATCGTTGGTGGCATCTCGACTCTGGATTCCCAGGTCGTAGTACTCAAGATTGATATCTAAGTAAGGCAAGATCAATTGTTTCTTGATGAAGTCCCAGATAATGCGAGTCATCTCATCGCCATCAAGTTCGACGACGGTTCCTTGTACTTTGATCTTGCTCATCGATTACCTTTCAGAGATCCTTAACATCGGCTTGTTTGCTACGAACTGCTTCGGCAGCACCTTTCAGCGCTTCCAATTCTGCTGGTTCCAGTTTTCCTTCAACAACTTTCTTCACTCCAGAGCGTCCAATCTCAGCCTCAACGCCGAGGTAGACACCAGAGATGCCGTATTCGCCATCAACCCAAGCACAGACGGGCATTACCTCACCAGTATCGAGCATGACCGCACGCGCCATTCGGGCCGCCGCTGCTGATGGTGCGTAATAAGCAGAACCGGTCTTTAAGAGAGCAACTACTTCTGCTCCGCCGTTGCGAGTCCGAGTGACTAATTCATCGATCTCTGTCGCACTGAGCTTCTCGCTTAACGGTCTGCCATCGACGGTACAACGACTTGGGATTGGAACCATCGTTTCGCCATGTGAACCAAGAGTCAGAGTTCGAACCGAAGCGACCGGAACTTTCAATTTTTCCGCGACAAAATTTGTGAAGCGCGCGGTATCCAGCATGCCCGCCTGTCCCATCACGCGATTCTTGGGAAACTTCGATGCAATCTGGGCAAGGGCAGTCATCTCATCAAGCGGATTGGAGACGACGATGAGAACTGCGTTCGGTGAATGCTTTGCGATGTTCTCGGCAACACCACGCACGATCCCTGCATTGACGCCGATCAAATCCATGCGACTCATTCCGGGTTTACGAGGTAGTCCGGCTGTAATGACAACAACATCAGAACCGGCGGTGGCTTCATAACCTGCGCCTTCCGCTGTCGTCGATGCTCCAATCAACTTCGTCTCAAAGCCCTCAATAGAGCGTGACTGATTGATATCAAGTGCTAACCCTTCGGGTTTTCCTTCCAGGATGTCAGTGAGAACTACCGTTTCGAAGATGTCATATTCGGCTAGCCGCAGTGCGGTTGTGGAGCCATAGAACCCAGCGCCGACGACGGTGACTTTTCCTGATCTACTCATGCGGCGAAACCTACCTGCTAGCGGCGGGGCAGCGCCAATGCGACTGTTACCAGAGACACAACCAGAGCGATGACGATGACTTTCTCACTGACTCGCTTCTTTGTGAAATCTGGATAGATAAAAAGTACTAAGCCAATCGCGATGGTGATTGCGCCGATCCGTGGTGATGTAAGTCCAGCAAGTGCTACTCCCAATGCCGCTACGAAAGAGGAGAGCTTTTTCATCTGCGCTCTGCCAAGGAAACGATATTGGAGAGCAACATCGCACGCGTCATCGGGCCGACACCACCCGGCATTGGCGCCAGGGCAGATGCGACTTGCGCGACGCCAGGATCGACATCGCCGACAATTCCTTCTGCGCTCCTGGTAATTCCAACATCGAAAACAATCGCACCGGGTTTGATCATTTCCGCCTTAAGAAAATGTGGCTTTCCAATTGCCGCGATGATGATGTCGGCGCGCTTGGTATGAACGAGAAGATCCTTCGTTCCAGTATGGGCAAGTGTCACAGTCGAGTTATAACCACGATTGGACAGTAATAGTTCCAACGGCCGTCCTACAGTCGTTCCTCTCCCAAGAATGACGACATCTTTACCTTCGAATGAAATGTGATTTCGTTTTGCCAATTCCACGATTCCCAAAGGCGTGCAAGGAATGATGCCTGGTTGATTGAGAGCGAGTCGTCCAAGATTGATGGGGTGTAGTCCATCAGCATCCTTCTCCGGATTGATTCTGCTGAGCACGTCCAACACATCCATCTGAGACGGGAGTGGAAGTTGAACAATCATTCCAGTGCAGCGTGAATCAGCATTCAATTTTTCAATCTCTGCTATGAGGTGAGCAGAAGAAATCTTGTCATCAAGTTCTACCCGAATCGATTCGATTCCAACGTCGGCGCAATCTCGATGTTTTCCAGCGACGTATGAGACCGATCCTGGATCTCGCCCTACGAGCACAGTTGCAAGTCCTGGTTTGCGGGAAAGGCGTGAGATACGGACTTTCAGCTCTTCCTTCATAGCCGCAGCGGCAAGATTTCCATCCAAGATCCGCGCACGTGTCATGGTCTGATTCTAGTTGTGCGAGAAGTGACGAACTCCCGTCAAATACATCGTGATTCCTGCCGCACGGGCAAGATCAATAACTTCCCCATCACGAACACTGCCACCCGGTTGAATCACAGTGGTTACTCCAGCATCGATCAAGAGTTGTAATCCATCTGAGAAAGGAAAGAAGGCATCACTTGCTGCAATACCTTGACTGGCGCGCTCGCCAGCGCGAGAGAGTGCGATTCTCGCTGCATCGACTCGATTGACTTGTCCACTTCCGATCCCGACGGTGGCTCTTCCTTTGCATATGACGATGGCGTTACTTCGTACACAGCGAACGGCACGCCAGGCAAACAGAAGTGACTCACGATCTACAAGGGCTTTTCCAGATACTAGCGTCCAGTTCTCCGGATGATCATGGGACGATTCAGCATCGCGATCTTGGAATATAAATCCTCCATCAATCAAGCGCTCTTCAATCTCCTGCTCATTGGCTAAGTTGACGTTATTACCTAGGGCAAGAACACGAAGATTCTTCTTTGCTACAAGAATCTCCAAAGCATCGTTATCGATTGTTGGAGCAATAAGAACTTCAAAGAAGGATTCGGTGATGATTGCTGCTTCTTCCCTTGTGACATTTCGGTTGGCGACAACGACACCTCCGAAGCAGGAGATGGGATCGCAGGCAATTGCTGCGCTGAGAGCTTCAGAAAGTTTTGATGCGCTGGCAATTCCGGCAGGGATTGCGTGCTTGATGATGGCAATCGTCGGTTCGCTAAAAAGTGCCGTGGCTCGAATCCCGGCATCAGCGTCAAGATAATTATTAAATGACATCGCTTTGCCTTGAAGAAGAGGCGCGGCAGCAAGTCCAGTACTGCCGCTGATCCAGCCGCGCTGATGCGGATTCTCGCCATAGCGAAGTTCAGTCCCGAGTTCTCGCGCAATTTCCAAGTCATAAGCTGCAGTAGAAAGAATGGCTTTCTGTGCCCATTTTTCTCTCTGATCTAACGTTGTTCCGAGAGTTATCGCGTTGTGAACTTCTCGGTACTGATCCACACTGGTGATGATCGAAACCCGGGAACGATTCTTTGCAGCGGCCCGAATCAGTGCCGGCCCACCAATATCGAACGACTCGGCTGGATAGAGGTTGATGATGATCAGATCGATGGGCAATATGCCTTGGCTCTTCAGCTGCTCGAACTCATCTTCCTGAGCAAGAATCGCTGCATGGATAACAGGGTGAAGTGTTTTGACCTTCCCGCCGAGTAATTCCGGATATCCCGTGACCTCCGAGACGGTGCGGACTTTGATTCCGAACTGAGAGAGATGTGCCGCAGTTCCATCGGAAGCGATGATCTCCACTCCGGCGGCAACCAACTCTTCTGCTAATTCACTAATTCCAGTCTTATCGGTAACGGAGATGAGAGCGCGCGAGAACTTATTTCTTTGCACGAGCTTCCCTGATTCGAGTTATTAGCATCGGGATACCAATACAGATGCCAACGCCTATGACTGATTCCAAAGTGAGGGCAAGGGGCATCAACCACCAGAGCGGGCCCACGAAGTTGAGATTTGAAGATAATAATTCGCCACCTGCAAAGAGCGCCAGAACCATCGACAGAGTGAAGAGAAAGACATGCGCCGAAAGAAGGAATCGCTTTATCTCGATGAGATCTGTGAAAGTACGGATGGAATATTGGGCCATCACAAATCCCATCGCAATCGGGAAAGCGGCAAGAATCCCCAGCCAGAGATGGGTTTGAACCGGTAGCGCACCCAGAAGTGGGATGGCAGGTATCTCATCAATGCGATGGATATAAGGAGATATATGAGTACCACTTCCGATCCGGATACCTGCCCCGGAAAGGTAACTCAGCGCTGCCACAGCGATATTTGGCAGATAGAAGAATTGGATGAGGAAGAAGGCGATTCCGCCGATAATTCCTGGTGCAATCACTTCGGTCAGTTTCGCAACCGTTGTAAAGTGAAAAGTCATCGATGCCGCAACAATGATGGATGAAAGACCGATTAAGAAAGTTAGGGATATCCAGATGAAACGAAGTGCACGTTGCCAAGGAAGCCTTGAACCATGTGCCGGCAGGACGCCGCTGACGATGTAGGCAAAGACTGCAGAGACAATAAAGATGATAGGGATTGCAATATAAAAAGGCGAATAGACAGTCGAGCCCATCGTTGGAAGGGCGATCAGATATGTCACGACCGCATATGAGATCGAATAATCCAAGATGTATAACCGCTTGGTTCGCTGATCAGGAACGCCAAGAATCTCCACCATTCGGTTGTAGCCACTTTTCGCCGTTAGATACGGCACGACCAGAGCGCCAAGGGGAAGAAACCCCAGCATCCCGGAGAGCGTGGCATTGGAGAGGGAGAGTTGGAGCGGAACATGATGAGCGGCAAGAAATAACCAGAGCGCTGCGCGAAGTGGGTCAGCAGTATTTCCATTAGAACTTCCCGCCGTGGCCCAGACCAGCAACGACGCAAATGCGATCGGAAGTAAAGCCAAAGTAATGCTTCGTACTGCTTGTTGGAAACTAACAAGCAGAAGTCGTGACATCGATCAGATCAGGAATTGAGTATCGAGCGGAGAAGTGCAGCAGTCTCACTTGGGGTCTTTCCAACTTTGACACCTGCTGCTTCCAGGGCGACTTTCTTGGCTTCGGCGGTACCTGATGAACCGGAGACGATTGCACCTGCATGCCCCATCGTCTTTCCTTCTGGAGCAGTAAATCCTGCGACATAACCTACGACTGGTTTAGTGACATATTCCTTGATAAAAGCTGCGGCGCGCTCTTCAGCATCGCCACCGATTTCACCAATCATCACAATCGCCTTGGTCTGGGGATCATCTTGGAAAGCTCGGAGACAATCGATATGAGTGGTGCCGACTATCGGATCGCCACCGATTCCAACAGCGGTTGTGAATCCAATATCTCGAAGTTCGTACATCATCTGATAGGTCAATGTTCCTGATTTCGACACAAGTCCGATCTTTCCTGGGCCAGTGATATCCGCAGGAGTGATTCCGATATTGCACTGGCCCGGGCTAATCAGTCCGGGGCAATTCGGACCGATGATTCGAGTTGAGCCAGATGCTTGGGCTCGAGCAAAGAAACTTGCCGTGTCATGGACGGGGATTCCTTCTGTGATCACAACGACAAGTGGCATCTTCGCATCGATCGCATCGATGACCGCCGCTTTCGCAAACTTCGGCGGTACGAAAACTACGGATGCATTTGCACCTGTTGCCGCGCGCGCTTCAGCGACGGTATTGAAAACTGGAAGTGACGTGCCATCGATCTCGACGCTCTGTCCACCTTTTCCTGGTGTTACTCCGCCAACGATCTTTGTTCCACTGGCCAACATTCGTCGAGTGTGTTTTGTGCCTTCCGAGCCGGTCATTCCTTGAACAATGACCTTTGTCTGTGAATCAATGAAGATTGACATCTATTTAGCCGCCAGTTCTGCTGCGCGGGCGGCAGCTCCATCCATCGTGTCGAGCTGCTGTATCAATGGATGGCTCGCCTCATTGAGAATCCTGCGACCTTCAAGGACATTGTTCCCATCAAGTCGTACCACGATTGGTTTTGTGGCTTTCGATCCAAGAAGATCGAGCGCTTGGATGATGCCGTTAGCAACCGCATCGCACGCTGTAATTCCACCGAAGACATTGACGAAGACTGATTTCACCGCTGGGTCGCCGAGGATGATCGACAGACCATCAGCCATAACTTGAGCTGAAGCGCCACCCCCGATATCGAGGAAGTTTGCGGGCTTGACGCCACCGAATTTCTCTCCGGCATATGCCACGACATCCAAAGTGCTCATGACAAGTCCTGCGCCATTGCCGATCACTCCGACTTGGCCATCGAGTTTGACGTAGTTGAGATCTTTTTCTTTTGCCAGAGCCTCAAGCGGATTTGTGGCAGCGTGATCGATCAGCGATTCATAATCCGGGTGTCGGAAATTGGCGTTGTCATCGAGTGTGACTTTGCCGTCAAGAGCGATAATTTTTCCATCAGAGGTCTTCACTAGTGGATTGACCTCCACCAAGGAGGCATCGCTCTCGCGAAATGTCTTCCAAAGAGTTACTAGGACTGATGCGACTTCTGCTTGAACCTCGGCTGGGAATGCACCTTTCTTTATGATCTCGAGTGCGCTCTGTTGGTCGAGTCCAATATTGGGATCGACATGAACGCGCGCTAATTTCTCCGGCGTCTTATGGGCAACTTCTTCGATATCCATTCCTCCGGCCACAGATGCCATAACCAAAAATGAGCGAGCGGCTCGGTCGACGAGAATGGCGAGGTAATACTCACTTTCAATGGGTGCTGCTTGGGCGATCATCACTTTGTGCACGGTGTGACCTTTGATATCCATCCCCAATATCGCGCGTGCTTTTTCAAATGCATCATCAGCGCTCTCTGCAAGTTTGACTCCACCGGCTTTGCCACGACCTCCGACTTTGACTTGGGCTTTCACGACAACGCGCCCACCCATGGATGCTGCGGCCGATCGTGCTTCCTCTGGGGTTGTGGCTACTGCTCCTTTGAGAACTGGCACGCCATAAGATTCGAAGAGATCACGGGCTTGGTACTCAAAGAGATCCATAGGTCATAACTTATCTACTGGCGCATAACGGAGCAACAATCGTTTCTCTCCATAACTACCGAAATTAATGGTCGCTTCTGCTTTTTCCCCTTCACCTGAGACTGCAATCACAGTTCCTAATCCGAAGGTGTCATGAGATACCCGATCGCCGACAGCGAGCATCAATGTCGATGAGTTTGATTTCTTCTTTACATTGCTTCGCGAAAGTGGTGGTGGCGTAGATGATTTCTTTCGAAGCGGCGATGTTATGAATCCACTTGCACTCTTGTTCCAATCGATCAAATCTTCCGGAATTTCATCAAGGAATCGTGATGGTGGGTTGTAATTCGGCGCTCCCCATGCGGATCGATATTCAGCACGAGAGAGATAGAGCCGCTTCTGGGCTCGGGTGAGTCCAACATAGGCAAGACGTCGCTCTTCTTCCAACTCTTTCTTCTCTCCAAGAGTTCGTGAATGCGGGAAGACTCCCTCCTCCATACCGGTAAGAAAAACGGTAGGGAATTCCAATCCTTTTGCAGTATGAAGCGTCATCAATGTGACGATGCCACCATGGTCTTCTCCTTCTGGAATCTCATCGGCATCGGCAACAAGAGCGACTTCTTCTAAGAATCCTGCCAAGGAACTCTCTTCACCTTCGCTTGCTTGACGTTCTTCATACTCTTCTGCGACAGCAACGAGTTCCTCAAGATTCTCGATCCTCACTTCGTCTTGGGGATCATGGCTCTCACGTAATTCTTCAAGCAACCCAGATTGTTCGAGGACAGCCGCAGCGATGGTGGATGCGGGGCGCTTTGCTTCGACCAAGATGCGAAGTGTTGAAATGAGAGAGACAAATGAGTTGATAGCTGCAGCAGATTTCGCAGCAACATCAGCTTCTCCTGCCCGCGAGAGAGATTGCCAGAATGAGAGTGATTCGGATTTACCGAAGGCTTCAACGTTCTCCAATGCCCGATCACCTATTCCGCGCTTCGGAGTATTGATGACCCTTCGCAGCGAGACTTCATCATCGGGGTTGACTAGTACTCGTAGATAAGCCAGAAGGTCCTTCACCTCTTTGCGCTCGTAGAAGCGAACTCCTCCGACTACTTTGTATGGAATCGCAGATCGCATGAAGACTTCTTCAAAGACGCGGGATTGGGCATTCGTTCGATAGAAGATCGCCGTTTCTCCAAAATTCGAATTTCCATCATTCTGCAATTTAACAATCTCATCGCGGACAAATTCCGCTTCGTGATGTTCGTTCTCAGCGACAAAGCCTTGTAGCTTCGGCCCACTTCCAGCATCGGACCAGAGATTCTTCTCCTTTCTCGATTCATTCTTTGCGATGACAGTATTGGCGGCGGAGAGGATGTTTTGGGTCGAGCGATAATTCTGTTCCAGCAAGATTGTCTCGGCGTTGGGATAGTCCTCTTCGAAGGCCATGATGTTTCGAATCGTTGCGCCTCGAAATCCATAGATGGATTGGTCAGCATCTCCGACGACACAAAGCTCAGCGGCAGGTATGCCTTCGCGATCCATCCCCACGAGTTCGCGGATCAAGATGTATTGGGCATGGTTGGTGTCTTGATACTCATCGACCAAGATGTGTTTGAATCGATGTCGATATCGCGAGCGCGCTTCTGGAAACTTCTGCAAGACATCGACGGTCTTCATGATCAAATCATCGAAATCCATCGCATTAGCCGCGGTCAATCGCTCTTGGTAGAGCGCGTAGACCTCAGCAACCACCTCTTCAAAGTGATTTTGAGTTCGATTTCGATAGTCCGCCGGTCCAAGAAGCTCATTCTTTGCATTGGAAATCATCGCTGCAATTCCACGCGGGTTGTAACGTTTTGGATCTAGATTCATATCTCGCATCACAAGTGTCACAAGTCGCAAACTGTCAGCCTGGTCATAGATAGAGAAGGTCGGTGAGAAGCCCAGTCGCACCGCTTCTTGTCGAAGAATGCGAACGCAGGCTGAATGAAATGTCGAGACCCACATGATCCGCGCCCTTTTTCCAACCAGAGCCGCAACTCGTTCTTTCATCTCGCCCGCAGCCTTATTCGTAAAGGTGATGGCGAGAATCTCAAATGGTTCAACGCCACGCTTTGCCATCAGATAGGCGATCCGCCGCGTGAGTACTCGTGTCTTGCCTGATCCCGCGCCGGCAACGACAAGGAGAGGCGTTCCTTCGTGAATGACTGCGGCTTGTTGTTGCGGATTTAATCCTTCAAGCAATCGCTCACTCACGTCGCGAAGTCTAGGATACGGCGGTGACTCCAATAGCTGATGAAGAAATCAAGCGAATTCTGGTAGTGATGGCCCATCCTGATGATTGCGATTTCGGTGCCGGCGGAACAATCGCACACTGGACTGCCAAAGGCATTGATGTTTCATATTGCATCATCACCAATGGTGATCAAGGCGGCGAGGAATCAGGAATTCCTCTAGAGGAGATGCCAAAAGTAAGACAGAAAGAACAGCGTGATGCAGGACGTGCCTTAGGAGTTACTTCAATCCAATTCTTGAATCATCGTGATGGCTGGTTGATGCCATCGATTGAACTTCGAAAAGAAATCGTCCGCGAAATCCGTCGTGCCAAGCCAGATCGCATGGTCATCCAATCTCCAGAGCGAAATTGGGATCGCATCGGCGCAAGTCATCCAGATCATCTCGCGGCCGGAGAAACTGCGATCCAAGCGGTTTATCCTGATGCGCGAAATCCATTTGCCTTTACCGACCTTCGCGCTGAAGGTTTCGAGCCATGGCGCGTACGCGAAGTTTGGGTTACTGGTTCACCGAACCCGAATCACTTCGTCGATATCACTGAAACTTTCGATAAGAAGATGGCAGCGCTACGCGCACACGTCAGTCAAACTGCACATAACAAGGAATTGGAAAATATGGTTCGTGGTTGGGGCGAACGAAACGCCCAATCCCAGGGTCTTGCGGAAGGGCGAATTGCTGAGATATTCAAGATCGTCAATACCGATTAGTTTCAAATCTATCGTCGTAGCCGATTACCAGGGAACAACTTCGCGATCTTCCCAGAGCACTCCAGTTTGAGTTTGGCCAGCAACCAACTCTCGCGTTGCTAACCAGAGCGCTGTTTCAGCGCCCTCTTCAGCAGATCTCGGCGCATCTGGGCCACCCATGTCGGTGCGCGAATGGTTGGGGCAGATTGCATCGACCCAGAATCCGCGTGAGCCATGCCCCGTTTCATGGGCAAGATTTCTCACCAAAGAATTCACTCCCGCTTTCGAAATTCGATAAGGAGCAAGTCCGCCAGCACTTCCCGGACCAGACATTCGCCCCAAGCACGCGCTGTAGATAATCACTCGACCATCGCGAGCTTCGGCCATCTTCGAGCCGACTTCGTTGACGAT
>CAZGMF010000018.1:5621-12222 GCA_964526795.1 uncultured Clavibacter sp. | reverse complement strand
CGGGAGCCACCGGTGATGAATGCCAGAGTCATAAGGCGAGAAGGGTATTGAGAAAGTCAGTGAATGGCGCGGCGAATACTAGGAACGAAATACTAGGAACGAATAGTGATGCGATCGATGGTGATGGTACGAAGTGGTTGACCATCGCCGCCACCACCGCGAACTCCGCCCGCGGCAATGTATTTCACGATATCCAGGCCGGAGGTGACTCTGCCCCAAATCGTGTAATTAGGACCAAGGGTGGTGTCGTCATAGACGATAAAGAATTGGCTGCCATTGGTGTTGGGGCCAGAGTTAGCCATCGCCACAGTTCCTTCAGGGTAATTATCTTCAACCGCCTTGGGCAGATTCTCATCGCGATAGCCAAAACCAGGATCTCCAGAACCGGTTCCCGTTGGATCGCCGCATTGAAGAATATAAATACCTTCGTTCGTGACTCGATGACAGAAAGTTCGGTTGTAATACCCGGCGCTCATCAAAGTCGAGAGAACGGTCAAGGTGATAGGTGCGGCTTTGAAATCTGTTTGAATCACGATATCCCCACAGTTGGTGGAGAGAGTGATCGTGCGTGGACCGCGCTTCAAGAGATTCGTCGGCGGATTGACTTTCATCGGAGTCTGGGCGCTTGCTTTCACCGTTCTGCACTTGATGTTTGCGACTGATTTCTTAGCATCAGCAAAAGCGGAGATCGGCGTTACGAGAGAGACGGTGGTGAGAAGGGCGACGGTAGCGGCTAGCCTGCGAGCCATCTCATCACTCCCATTCGATCGTGCCGGGTGGCTTTGATGTGACATCAAGAACCACGCGATTTATTTCGCGGACCTCGTTGGTGATTCGGGTGGAAATCTTCGCAAGTACCTCATAGGGAATCCGCGAAAAATCCGCCGTCATCGCATCCTCACTTGATACGGGGCGAAGCACAATCGGATGGCCATAAGTTCTGCCATCACCTTGCACTCCGACGCTTCGCACATCTGCGAGTAATACAACGGGGCATTGCCAGATCTGGCGATCAAGGCTTGCCAAGTGTAATTCTTCTCGCGCGATGGAATCGGCGTGGCGCAAGATTCTTAGTCTTTCCTCAGTAACTTCACCGACAATGCGAATTGCCAAACCCGGACCTGGGAATGGATGACGCCAGATAATCTCGCCGGGTAGTCCTAAGGCAGTTCCAACATCGCGGACTTCATCTTTGAACAAAGTGCGTAGCGGTTCGATCAGCGTGAAATTCAAATCATCAGGCAGCCCACCAACATTGTGATGTGACTTGATATTCGCCGTTCCTGTGCCACCACCTGACTCAACGACATCGGGATAAAGCGTTCCTTGGACGAGAAATGAGACCTCGTTCTCTGATGCGATATCTCGCGCAGCTGCTTCGAAAACTCGGATGAATTCGCGCCCGATGATCTTTCGCTTCTCTTCTGGATCTGTCACTCCTTTGAGAGCGGTCAGAAAGCGCTCTTTAGCATTGATGACGACGAGGTTGACTCCGGTACTTGCGACAAAATCACGCTCAACTTGTTCAGGTTCTCCTTCTCGAAGTAGACCATGATCGACGAAGACACATGTGAGTCTGGTTCCGATTGCACGTTGAACGATCGCAGCCGCAACCGCAGAGTCAACGCCACCCGAAAGGCCACAGATCGCCCGGCCATCTCCAACGAGAGACTTAATGGAAACAATCTCGTTGTCGATGATGTTCTCAGTTGTCCAGGTTGGTTTGCATTTCACGACATCAAGCAGCCAATGCTTCAAGATTTCCTGGCCAAATTCGCTGTGCATGACTTCAGGGTGGAATTGGACGCCGGCGAGAAGTCCGCTCTCATTTTCAAATGCCGCAACAGGTGTGTGTTCAGTGCGGCCAATGACAGAAAAACCTGGTGGCGCTTCTTGCACTGAATCACCGTGACTCATCCAGACATCGAATGAGCTCTGCGCGCAATTCAGTAATTGTGATGATGTATCTGCGCTGAAATGAGTTCGCCCGAATTCAGAAATCCCGGTCTTTGCAACTTTGCCTCCAAGGGCAACAGCCATGGCTTGGAATCCGTAACAGATTCCAAAGATCGGAATTCCTTGTTGGAAAAGTGCTGGATCGACTTGGGGAGCGTGATCGGCATAAACCGATGAAGGTCCGCCGGAGAGAATGATGGCGCGAGGATTTCTGGCAAGGAGCTCTTCCACCGTTAACGTCGATGGGACGATTTCACTGTAAACATTGGCCTGGCGAACCCGACGGGCAATGAGTTGGGCGTACTGGGCGCCGAAATCGACGACAAGAACGTGATTACTTCGTTGCAATCTGCTCAGGCCTTGTTGAGAACGACTTCAACGCGTTGGAATTCCTTCAAATCCGAATATCCGCAGGTGGCCATCGCGCGACGAAGCGCACCGAAGAGATTCATCGTGCCATCGGCAGAATGGGACGGGCCCAGCAAGATCTGATTCAGCGAGCCGCTTGTGCCGACATGAACTCGTGTTCCGCGTGGAAGTTCTGGATGATGCGCTTCTGTCCCCCAATGCCAGCCACGTCCTGGGGCTTCTTCGGCGCGAGCAAGTGGTGAACCGAGCATCACGGCATCTGCGCCGCATGCGATTGCTTTTGCAATATCGCCACTTCGTCCGACCGAACCATCTGCAATGACATGGACATACCGTCCACCAGATTCATCGAGATATTCCCGGCGCGCTGAGGCAACATCAGCGACAGCGGTGGCCATCGGAACTGAGATACCAAGAACTTGTCGCGTTGTATGTGCAGCGCCACCTCCGAATCCAACAAGGACGCCTGCTGCGCCAGCACGCATGAGATGGAGAGCGCTCTGGGCTGTCGCACATCCTCCGACGATGACCGGGACATCTAATTCATAGATGAATTTCTTCAAGTTCAACGGTTCTTGATCGGTCGACACATGTTCTGCGCTGACTGTCGTTCCACGAATAACGAAGATGTCAACGCCGGCATCGAGGACAACTTTGTAAAACTCTGCTGTTCGTTGTGGTGAAAGGGCGCCAGCGACAGTCACACCTGCCGCACGAATCTCAGCCAGACGAGCCTTGATCAATTCAGCGCGAATCGGTGCCTTATAAAGTTCCTGCATTCGAGACGTGGCTTGATCTGATGGCAAAGATGAGATCTCACCGAGTTGGATCTTGGGATTGTCATAGCGAGTCCATAAACCTTCAAGATTGAGAACTCCGAGGCCACCTAATTTTCCAATCGCAATCGCTGTCTCAGGCGAGACGACAGAATCCATCGGCGCTGCGAGCAGAGGTAAATCAAAGCGGAAGGCATCGATCTGCCAGGCGGTCGAGACATCGTTTGGTTCGCGGGTACGACGGGACGGGACGATGCTGATGTCATCGAAGGAATAGGCAGTTCTGGCTCGTTTTCCAGGGGAGATTTCGATGTCAACCATTATTTACCTCGATAGTAGTTCGGGGCGTCGGCAACATCGACGACATCATGAGGATGGCTTTCTTTCAAACCGGCGGAGGTAATCTGAATGAGGCGGCCGCGCCGCTGAAGCGCAACGATATTTTCGGCTCCGGCATAGCCCATTCCAGAGCGTAACCCTCCGACAAGTTGGTGGATGACAGATGCTGCGCTGCCACGATAAGCGACCTTGCCTTCGATTCCTTCGGGAACAAGTTTGTCTTCAGAGAGAACATCATCTTGCATATAACGATCTTTGGAATACGACTTACTTTCACCGCGAGATTGCATCGCACCTAGTGATCCCATTCCGCGATAACTCTTGAATTTGCGACCATTGCTCTCCAACAATTCACCTGGCGACTCATCGCAACCGGCAAGAAGTGAACCGAGCATCACAGTATCCGCGCCAGAGACGATTGCTTTGGCGATATCGCCAGAATATTGAAGGCCACCATCGGCGATCAGTGGAATATCGGCTTTCTTACATGCCTTCGCCGCTTCCATGATTGCGGTGATCTGCGGAACTCCGACGCCAGCAACAACGCGAGTCGTGCAGATCGATCCTGGGCCGACTCCTACTTTGACGGCATCAGCGCCGGCATTGATCAACGCTTGAGCGCCAGCACGAGTTGCAACGTTGCCTCCGATGATCTGTTGGTTGGAATACTTCTTCTTAATTCTTTCGATTGCATCAAGTACTGCGCGGTGATGGCCATGGGCGGTATCGACAACGACCACATCAACACCTGCCTCTATCAGCGCCACTGCACGTGCGAAGCCATCATCTCCGACGCCTACTGCTGCGCCGACACGAAGACCAGTTCCCTTCACCAACTTCACATGGGTGACTTGATCATCAATTGCCAGATTTCGATGGATGATCCCGATTCCACCTGATTTGGCCATCGCAATCGCCATCGCAGATTCGGTGACAGTGTCCATCGCCGAAGAAATCAGTGGGATATCAAGGGATATTTCGCGAGTGAGGTGGGTTCGAGTATCGACTTCGGAGGGAACGACCTCGGAGGCATCAGGAAGAAGGAGGACATCGTCATAAGTGAGGCCCAGCATTGCGACTTTCTCATTGGCGCTCTCACTCATAACGCCACCCTAACGCGAGCCTTGCCTAGGCTCCAACTGCCCGCATAATCTCCTCGCAGGCATCGAGTAGATCATCAACGATGACGGAGGATTTAGCACTTTCTTTCGACCAGCCTGGGCCACCCAAGACGATTCGTGGCGCGGGGCGAATTGCAGGAATCTGAGTGAGCAATGCAGTGTCACCATTTTTGCGAAGTTGTGCCCAGAGGAAAACCGCGGGTGGCGCCGATCGTTTAACGACTGCTGTGACTGCTTCGATCGGTGTGCGTGCGCCAAGGAATTGGGTTGCGATATTTCGCTCCGAGAGAGCTGCTGCTAATGCATAAAGAGGAAGCGAGTGCATTTCCTCCCCAATACAAGCAAGAAGAACAGGGCGTGGATTGATGGGATCTGGAACATTGCGCGCATTCTCTTGGAGCAGGCGCTTGAGAACTTCGCTTACTAAATGTTCGGTCTCAATTCCTTCGCCAGTATCGGCCCACTCATCACCAATCATGATCAGCAGCGGCACCATTACTTCGGTCCAAGTATTCGTAATTCCGCGAGCCGACATTTCAGAGCGCAGAACTTCCTCGAGGAAATTTCGATCATAGGCGCGGGCTGCGCGAAGGAGAGCATCGACCAACTCTTCACGAACAGTGATATCGCGGCTAAGGGCATTGGTGAGGTTTTCTGCTGAGGTCAGATCGTCGAAGGCCAGAGCGCGCTGGGCGGCTTCTGCCGGAGAGACTCCTGCGATAACAAGTTTGCGCATCAGAGTTAGTCGTGCCAGATCGGCTGCGTTGTAGCGACGATGTTCCCCGGTGCTGTGTTCGGTGGGGCCGAGGCCATAACGCCGATCCCAGGTCCGTAGGGTGGCCGGAGCGACTCCCAGGCGGCGAGCGACTGCCGCGACGGTTAGCTGCTCGGTCGTATCGGCCATAGCCGAATAGTGGGGGTGGTCGGGGGCGCCCGCATCTTGAAAATGATCCCTCCGCCGCGCAAAAGAATTCTGCGAAAGGTACTTGAACAACCTATGGCGCGATTGTATGGTTCGGGCTATGGCTGAGACTTCACGTTTACCCAAGCCGGTAGCCACGGCCTGGGAGTGGCAATACCAGGCTGCATGCCGATCACTTCCTACCGAGATGTTTTTTCATCCAGATGGGGAGCGCGGTCCACGAAGGAATGCTCGGGAGAAGGCTGCCAAAGCAGTCTGCGCAACCTGCCCAGTCCTTGCAGCATGTCGAGCACATGCGCTGGCAGCTCAAGAGCCTTATGGAATCTGGGGCGGACTTTCTGAAGAAGAGCGCTACGAGATTATTTCGAAGATCTCGCGCCAATCAGAATCATTCACTGCTTAACAACGTTTCTCTCGTCCGGTTTCGATTGTAAAGCACTACCAAATCAAGGCAGATCCGGAGCCTTCTCTGGAGATTTTCGCAAGCTGATCACTGCTGTTACGGCCAGGGCGCTAAAGATCACGCCCATCGAGAAGATCAGTGATGGTTCTGGAATTTTGTAGCCGGCAACTTCGTCGACTCCTACTCCAATCAACGCTTCAATGATCAATTTGAAACCGATGTAAGCAAGAATCACGCTCAACCCTTTAGAGAGATAAGCAAGACGTGCAAGAGCCATCTCCACAAGGAAATACAGTTGTCGAAGTCCCATCATCGCAAAAGCATTTGCCATAAATGCGATGTATTTGTCACTCGTCAAAGCCACGGTTGCGGGGATCGAATCCAGAGCAAAGAGAAGATCAGTAACACCAAGTGCGACACAAGCAAGAAGAAATGGTTTCAATCCGCGCTCGCGGAGCCAGGAAATCATCCGACTCTCCTGCCACTCATCATCGCCAGCGTCTTCGCGAACGAGTTGGTAGGCGGTATAGATCAGAAGTGCGCCAAAGAAGAAGAACAACCAGACAAATCGCGTGATCGCTTCAATCGCAACAAAGAGAAAAAGGACTCGCAAAACCAGCGCAAAAAGAATTCCAAGTAAGAGAACTAGTTGTTGTCGCTCTTTTGTGATTCGAAGTTTGGAGAGAATGATGATGAAAACAAAGAGATTATCGAT
>CAZGMF010000018.1:0-5521 GCA_964526795.1 uncultured Clavibacter sp. | reverse complement strand
AATGCCAAGATGACAGATAGACCTTTGGAGAGATAAACCAATCGCTTCAGCAGAATTCCAACGAGGAAGTAGAGCTGGCGCAATCCCATCAGAGCAAATGCATTCGCCATGAAGACAATGTACGGATCGCGCGTCAATCCAAATATCGCAGGTATCGAATCGAGTGCGAAGATCAAATCGGTGATTCCGAGGGCCACCAGAGCAAGAGTGAAATTTGATAGGCCTTTCTTGCGCAGGTAGGAGAGAATTCGACCTTCCTGCCATTCGTTTTCGCCTGGCTCTTCTTTGATTAAAGTCCAAGCGGTGTAGAGCAAGATCGCGCCAAAGAGGAAGAAAACGGCAACATATCTCGAGATGATCGCGGCACCAATGGCGATAAAAATGCCGCGGAAAATGAGTGCCAGAGTAATTCCAAAGAGGAGCACGAGTTGTTCCAGGCGCTTCTCAATTTGTAGCCTCGAGAGAATGATGATGAAGACGAAGAGATTGTCGATGGAGAGCGAATATTCTGTTATCCAACCGGCGAAGAATTCTTTACTGGCCTGATCTGTCCCCCATTGTTGCAGTGAGAATCCGAAAGCGATTGCTGCGCTCACATACAGTGTTGTCCAGGCCGCCGCTTCTTTCAGGGTCGTTTCGCGATTGCGATGCAGGACAGCCCAAACAAGATCAAAGAGAAGAACTGCAGAGACAGCTAGGAGAGAAATAGTCCAAATCTGCGAATCAGCCATATGGCGATACTAAAGAAACGGGGGCTCTAGCGCTTGCCAGAGCCCCCGTTGCCTTTATAACGAAGTTATTAGATTTCAGCCGGATTTAGTGACTGTGGCCACCTGGTCCATGGCTATGGCCATGACCGGCTAGTTCCTCTTTCTTCTCTTCAGGAGTTTCGAAGACAAGCGCTTCGGTGGTGATGAACATCGCTGCGATTGATGCCGCATTCGCAAGAGCGGAACGCGTCACTTTCACAGGATCAATCACACCTTGCTTGACCAAATCGGTGTACTCATCGGTCGCAGCATTGAAACCTTCATTCGATTTCAAAGTACGTACCTTGGAGACAACGACATAACCTTCTTGGCCGGCATTCTCGGCAATCCAACGAAGCGGTTCTTGGCAAGCCTTGGCGACAAGTCGAACACCGACTGCAGCATCGCCTTCATAACCAAGATCGTTATCAAGGATGGTCGCAGCATGAACGAGTGCAGCGCCACCGCCGGCAACGATTCCTTCTTCGACAGCTGCGCGAGTTGCAGAGATCGCATCCTCAAGACGATGCTTCTTCTCTTTTAACTCGACTTCGGTATGTGCACCAACTTTGATGACACAAACGCCGCCGGAGAGTTTTGCCAGACGCTCTTGCAACTTCTCGCGATCCCAATCGGAATCAGCAGCTTCAATCTCACGACGAAGTTCTGCAACGCGACCTTCAACATCCTTCTTTGATCCTGCACCATCGACGATGGTGGTGTGATCCTTTGTGATGACGATGCGACGAGCGCGGCCGAGCATGGAAAGTTGGACTTGGTCTAACTTCAAACCGACTTCACTGGAGATGACCTGACCGCCAGTAAGAATCGCCATGTCCTGCAACATCGCCTTGCGACGATCGCCGAAACCTGGCGCTTTCACAGCAGCAGAGGTAAAGACACCGCGCATGCGGTTGACGACGAGTGTGGAGAGCGCTTCGCCTTCGACATCTTCAGCCACGATAAGTAGCGGCTTACTTGCCTTGGCGACCTGCTCGAGGATGGGTAGCAAATCTGCGAGAGCAGCTATTTTTCCTGAGGTGATCAAGACATAGGCATCCTCAAGGATGGCTTCCATGCGATCTTGATCAGTCACGAAATATGGCGAGATGTAGCCCTTGTCGAACTGCATACCTTCGGTGAATTCGAGTTCGAGTCCAGTGGTCGATGACTCTTCGACGGTGATCACACCATCTTTGCCAACTTTGTCCATTGCCTCTGCAATGAGATCGCCGATACCACGATCTTGTGCCGAAATGGTGGCAACATCGGAGATCTGTTCCTTGCTGGAGACTTTGATTGAATTCGATCGCAAGTTATCGACCACGGATGTGACAGCTGCTTCGATTCCCGACTTCATGACCATCGGTTGGGCGCCTGCAGCGAGATTGCGCAGACCTTCCTTCACCATGGCTTGAGCAAGAACGGTGGCAGTCGTTGTTCCATCGCCGGCGACATCGTTGGTCTTCTCTGCAACTTGCTTCACAAGTTGAGCGCCCATGTTCTCCGATGGATCGGCTAATTCGATTTCTTTTGCGATGGTGACACCGTCATTGGTAATGACAGGAGCACCAAAAGATTTTCCGATAACGACGTTGCGACCCTTGGGGCCGAGGGTTACCTTGACTGTGTCTGCAAGTGCGTTGACGCCACGTTCCATCGCACGGCGCGCACCTTCATCAAATTGAAGTGACTTACCCATGTCGACTACTTCGCAATGATTGCTAGTACATCGCGGGCAGAGAGAACGAGGAATTCCTCGCCACCTTGCTTGACTTCAGTCCCGCCGTACTTGCTGTAGAGGACGACATCGCCGACCTTGATATCCATCGGAACGCGAACGCCATCATCGAAACGGCCAGGTCCTACTGCGACGACTGTGCCTTCCTGTGGCTTCTCTTTTGCGGTATCGGGGATAACTAGGCCGGAAGCGGTCTTCTCTTCAGCTTCGCTGATCTTGATAACGATGCGGTCTTCGAGGGGCTTAATGGCAGTGGCCATCGTCTTGACTCCTTCTTTTCTCGTTGTCTTCGGTTGTACTCGTACGTTTTCTAGTTCGGGCGACTTATCACTCTCGCCCGGCGAGTGCTAACGCCAAGCCTAGGCAGGGTTATTCCAGCGGGCAAATCCTTCTTACCCCGCTCGGCGGGCCTCCGGGCTTCCAAGGCCAGAGAGGAATTCTCGGGTTGGCCTAATAGCCTGCCGCACGTGGCTCTTAAATCCGGTTCTCGAGTAAAGGGCCCGGCTCTCTGGCTTATGGTGTCTATCGCCCTGCTGTCCACGATCAGTTCGGTGGGAAATTCAAAGGCGGTCAAAGCCTCTCGCCTGACACCGGAGAAGACATACACCGTCCAAATGGCCAAGGCTTATCTTCCAGCCGCGCCAAATTCTGGCACCGATGATTATCGATGCTTCTTACTTGATCCAAAAGTTACCGAAGATTCCATCATTCGATCGATTCAATTCATTCCACAACAAAAATCATTTGTGCATCACGCGATTATCTTCCGAGTTTCAGATGCGAACCTCGCCGAGGCCTTGACCCTCAATAAGAGCGGGAGTGGTTGGTCTTGCTTTGGTGGTTCAGGTCTTGGCGGGATGCTCTCTTCATTTGTCACTTCCCCGTGGATCAGTTCTTGGGCACCTGGAAGGGGAATCGACAATTCACCAAGTGGTTATGGAATTCCATTTAAAAAAGGTGAGCGCTTCGTCTTGCAAGTCCATTACAACTTGCTCGCATCCGCTGATGGCAAGATTCCAACCGACCAATCGAAAATCGTCATGAAAGTTGTTCCCTCCAAGGGCGCAACAATCAAAGAACTTCGCACTGAACTCTTTCCCGCTCCTGTTGAACTTGCATGTCCCGCTGGCGTAAGTGGCCCGCTCTGTGATCGTAAGGCCGCACTGGCAGATCTTGGAGCGAGAACCAACAACTCCAGCGTTCTTGAGGCCGCGGGTATTGGCTTGTTCTGCGGCGTCAATCCGTTCAACCCCGCGGCTTCGACATCCTCGAGTTGTGATCGCAGAATGAGTTCATCTTTCAATGTGATTGCCGTAGCGCCCCATATGCATCTCTTGGGGCGGACTATGAAACTGACTATCAATCCCGGGACGGCTCAAGAACAGGTGCTTCTCGATGTCACTAACTACGATTTTGATAACCAGAGCGCTCGAATTCTTCCCAAGCCGATCAGAGTCAATTCTGGCGACACCATCAGAGTCCAATGCACATTCGATCCCACACTTCGCCAGACCCTTCCAGCGTTAAAAAATCTGCCGGCTCGATATGTCACCTGGGGCGAAGGATCCTCAGATGAGATGTGTCTCGGTGTTGCATCGGTGGCAACAGACTGAGGCTAGGTTTCTAGAAAAATATTCCGGAAGTCATCTTTCGTTTAGAAATATATCTGAGCTGCACTAACACTCGATTGCGCTGAAATCCCCAAAGGTGAAGGGGGTAATCCTTTTGAGATCGCTAGCGAACCGAGCGCAGCCACCATTGCGCCGTTATCAGTACAGAGAAGTGGCGGCGGAATGCGCACTGAGATTCCAGCAGCATCAGAACGTTCTTCCGCTTGGTTTCGAAGTCGAGAATTGGCAGCAACACCGCCTGCAATCACAAGCCGATCGATTCCAGATTCCTTACACGCCTTGATTGCTTTCGTTAATAAGACATCCACGACGGCTTCTTGGAATGAAGCAGCGACATCAGCCCGAACATAATTCGGAGTTGAGTGGAGATATCGTGAGACCGCCGTCTTCAACCCAGAGAATGAGAAATCAAAGCGGTGCTCTTCCATATCTTTCGGTAGCGATAATCCGCGTGGGAAAGAAATGGCATCGCGATTTCCAGTTCGAGCCTCTTTATCAATCAAAGGACCACCTGGAAATCCCAGATCCAATATCCGAGCAATCTTGTCGAATGCCTCACCTGCAGCGTCATCAATCGTCTGCCCCATCGGTTTGATTGATGTCGCAAGATCATCAATACGAAGAATCGATGAGTGGCCACCACTGACAAGAAGTGCGATCGAAGGTTCGATTGCTTCGTCATGAGTGAGGAGGTCGGCAGCAACGTGCGAAGCCAGATGGTTGACGCCATAGATTGGCTTATCAAGTGCGATACCAAGCCCATCTGCTGCGGCAACCCCGACGAGTAAGGCTCCGACAAGCCCTGGCCCTGCTGTCACAGCGATGGCATCTATATCTTTCAGGCCCAATCCACTCTCGCCGAGCGCCCGATCAATCGCAGGTCGAATCGCTTCGAGATGTGCTCGTGAAGCAACTTCAGGTACAACACCACCGAATCTCGCATGTTCTTCAACGCTGGAAGAAATGACATTGGCAAGAAGTTTCCGGCCACGAACGATTCCGATCGCAGTTTCGTCGCACGAAGTCTCTATCCCTAGAACGATGGGATCACTCATGACGATTATCCGTCACTAATTCTTTTCGCATGATCAACGCATGGATTCCTGGAGCGTAATAATCATTGCGTCGCGAGATGACCGAATATCCATGTTTTTCATAGAGCGGTTCTGCTTCGATATTCCCCTCTCGCATCTCAAGCATCACAGCGCTAACTTTCTTTGCAGCTGCCCAACTCTCCAGCTGACGCAACATCTCGCTGGCGATTCCACGTCGGCGAAATTCAGGAACCACGGTCAAGGTATGGATATCTGCGATATCGCCGGCCAATGCGATACCGGCATATCCGATGATCTGAAGCTCACTCATCGCGACGATGTACTTTCGCGAGCGAGGTACGCCGG
>CAZGMF010000017.1:0-23827 GCA_964526795.1 uncultured Clavibacter sp. | reverse complement strand
AGCATCGAGATCCGAACCGAAAGCAGCGAAGGCTTCGAGTTCGCGATACTGAGCAAGATCAAGGCGAAGACGACCAGCGATCTTCTTCATCGCTTTGGTTTGAGCAGAACCACCAACGCGCGAGACGGAGATACCGACGTTGATCGCAGGACGCACGCCAGAGTTGAAGAGGTCTGTCTCTAGGAAGCACTGTCCGTCGGTAATGGAGATGACGTTTGTGGGGATGAAGGCAGAGACGTCATTACCTTTCGTCTCGATGATCGGAAGTCCTGTCATCGAACCTCCACCCATCTCATCGGAGAGTTTTGCGCAACGCTCGAGAAGGCGTGAATGTAAATAGAAGACATCGCCTGGGTACGCCTCGCGCCCTGGTGGACGGCGTAGGAGGAGAGAGACCGCGCGATAAGCCTCCGCTTGTTTGGAGAGATCATCAAAAACGATCAAGACGTGAGCACCTTTGTACATCCAGTGCTGACCAATAGCAGAACCGGTGTAAGGCGCGAGATATTTGAAACCTGCAGGATCAGATGCAGGCGCAGCCACGATGGTGGTGTACTCCATCGCTCCTGCTTCTTCGAGTGCACCACGCACTGATGCGATAGTGGAACCCTTCTGTCCGATTGCGACATAGATACAACGGACTTGCTTCTTAGGATCACCGCTCTTCCAGTTATCACGTTGATTAATGATGGTGTCGATGGCGACAGCGGTCTTTCCGGTCTGACGATCACCGATGATCAACTGACGCTGTCCGCGGCCGATTGCGGTCATGGCGTCGATTGCTTTGATGCCTGTAGCAAGAGGTTCTTTCACTGGTTGGCGCTGAACTACAGAGGGAGCCTGCAATTCCAAGGCACGTGATGCTTCAGCTTTGATCTCACCTTTGCCATCAATCGGGCGACCAAGTGGATCGACAACGCGACCCAAGAATCCATCTCCGACTGGAACCGAGAGAATTTCGCCGGTTCGTCTGACTGTCATTCCTTCTTCGATGCCGCTGTACTCACCCAAGATAACCACGCCGATTTGGCGCGCATCGAGGTTGAGAGCGAGTCCGAGCGTGCCATCATCGAATTTGAGCAACTCATTGGTCATCGTGGAAGGAAGTCCTTCAACACGAGCAATGCCATCACCCGCTTCGACAACAGTGCCGATTTCATCGCGAGCCGCTGCACCCGGTTCGTATGACTTAACGAATTTCGCTAAGGCATCACGAATCTCTTCGGGTCGGATCGTGAGTTCCGCCATGATTTCTTCTCCCTATGTCTTTCGTGCTTACTTACCCTGCGAGCGATCTGCCCGCTTCGGCCAAACGATTGACGATTGTGGCGTCAATCAATTCATCTGCAAATCGGATGGAAATTCCACCCATGACCATCGAATCGATCTCCAAGTTCAAGCGAACAGGTTGACCGATCTTTGTAGTCAATATCTTCTCTAGCGAATCTCGTTGGGCGCTGGTTAGAGCAATCGCACTGCGCACAAGTGCGATGACTCGATTTCTCCGAGCGGCTGTCGCGTGGGAATAGAAAGCGATAGTGCTCTCGATATTCCTGCCACGAAGTCCGGCAACAAGATGTCCTAACAATGTCGAACTAGAGCCACTGATCTTCGAACCCATCAGATTCGAGACCAAGGATCTCTTCGCTTCCACTGAATACTTGGAGGCGCTTAATGATTGACGAAGTTCTGCATCGCTGGCCACGACTTTTGCGAAGGTGAAAAGTTCATCTTCAAGTCGATCAAGTTCCCCCGCGATATTTGCCGCCGACGCGCTTGCCTCGATAGCAAGTTGCTCAATGGCATCAGCGAGATCAGATGGGCTGGACCAACGCAGCGTCGCAAGATCTGCCAACAACTCAGCGCTCTTGGATGAGATCTTCGAGCCGAAGAGTTCTTTCACTAGCGATGATTTCTCGCCTCCTTCTCGGGAGGAATCAGTCAGCGCACGACGAAGTGCCGTCGATGAATCCAAGATCGCGACCACGGCAAAGAGATCTTCAGCAACTGCGCCTGCATCCTGAGCCGATGCGCCTTTGACGGTGGCATCGAGTTTGGTGCGGGCGGTCGCTAAAGATTGACGGCTTGAACCGCCAAGATCCGTGAGCGCGTGAGTGGACATTTACTTACTCTTCTCCAAATCTTCCAAGAATCGATCGACGATTCGTGATTGACGAACCTGATCATCCAGAGCTTCTCCGACTATCTTTGAAGCTAATTCGGTTGCGAGTGCACCAACTTCATTTCGCAACGAGGTAACCGCCTGTTGGCGCTCTGCCTCGATTGCGACTTGTGCCGATGCAGTGATGCGGGCCGCTTCTTCCTGGGCTTTGACTCTCATCTCTTCAATGATTGCTGCACCCTGGACGCGCGCTTCTTCGCGGATGACTTGGGCTTCCCCTCTGGCATCAGCGAGTTGGGCGGTGTACTTCTCCAAAGCGATCTGGGCATCACGTTGCGCTTTCTCTGCACGTTCCATTCCACCTTGAATCGCTTCAGTACGAGCAGCAAATGTCTTCTCGAACATGGGAACGACGGAGCGGCGAAGGACGATGTAGAGCAGCGAAAAGGCGATGAAGCCAACGATGATCTCCGCGGTATGCGGAATCAGCGGATTGAGTTCCTCTCCTGCTGCCAATTCGATCGGGTTCATAGTTCTCTCTATTTATCTCTCGTTATCGATGAAGTAATTAGAGGACGAACGCCAGAACGAGACCGAAGAGCGCGAGAGCTTCTGCAAGTGCGAAGCCAAGGAACGCGATCGGCTGCAAGACGCTACGTGCTTCTGGCTGACGAGCAACGCCGTTGATGTAGGCGGCGAAGATCAGACCGGTTGCGATACCTGGGCCAATTGCAGCAAGGCCGAAACCGACCAGGTTGAGTGTGCCTTCCATTTTCTTACCTTTCTTTCCTTTACTTCCTCATCCCAACCGTGCGCTGGAATGGGTAGAACTAGTTAGTGCTCGTCCGCGAGGGCTCCCGCGATGTAGAGCGCTGTGAGCAGCGTGAAGATGTATGCCTGAAGGCATTGCACCATGAATTCGAAGAACGTCAGTGCGATTCCGATCAAGAAGGAGAAGGGGCTGACCAACTTCAATCCGATCACACCTTGGAGAAGATGATCACCGCCAAGGATAAAGACCAGAAGAAGGAGATGGCCTGCGAACATATTGGCAAAGAGACGCAAGCTCAGTGTCATCGGACGAACGAGGAAATACGTCGCTAACTCCAGTGGCGTGATCAAGATATATGCCGGCTTGGGAACTCCAGGAATGAACATGATTCCTTTGAGATAGGAGATAAGACCGTGGCGACGAATTCCGACGTAATGGAAGATCAAGAAGGTGAAGATTGCCAGGACATAGGGGAAAGAGACGCGTGACATCGTTGGGAATTGGATCAGCGGGATGATGCCGAAGATGTTGTTAACAAGAATGAAGGTGAAGAGTGTGAAGAGATAGGGAACAAAACGCATGAAGTCGTGTCCGATGACATCGCGCCCAAGATCGTTTCGGACAAATGAGTAGACGCTCTCTCCAGCAAATTGAAGTTTGGAGGGAACCAGGGCGCCTTTACGAGCAGAGATATAGAAGAAGGTGGAGATCAAGATGACAGAGAAGAAGATTAAGAGGATTGGTTTTGTCGCGAAGACATTCCCCTCGATAAATGGAGGGAGGTTGAAGTCGCCAGCGTCGGGCGGATTGAAGCCCTCATCCGCTGCTTGCAAGCCCATGCGTGAGGCGAGACTGACGAGCAACTCTCACTCCTTGAGGATTAGTTGATCTAAAAGGGGTGGGGAAAGACGGCGTAACCCTATTGCCCAAGGCGCGGGAGTGAGAAATCGAAAGTTATTGTCGGACGAAGCGGAGCCAGATGAGGTACAAGGCCGAGCCCATGCCGAGGAGCAGGCCACCTAATAAGAAGTATCCGGTATGAAGCCAGCGGTCGAGGCCATAACCAATCCCGCCCCAGATCAAAAGCCCAGAGAGCATGTATCCGAAGATGGTCCAGAAAGCGTTATCTTCGCTGGGCTTTCGAGGACCTGGATCCTTCTCACTCATCTCGCTCTCCCATCTTCTTGGATGTGACCGAACTCTCCGGAAGAGGTAACTGTAATCGCAAGGAGAAGAAGGCGCGAACCTCCCCTGCGAGCCAAGCCATGGCAACGGCTATCGCACTTACGCCAAAACTAGTGCGATCGACCGATTCGGGCGAAGTTAAACGTGTGACCAGAATCAGAAAACCAGCGATGAGAAGGAGCTTGGTGAAATAGGAAAACATTGCAAGTGCCATCGTGCTGATTGGATCAGCGCTCTTGGTCAATCGCGCGACAAGCAACGATGTCGAGAAGAAGATGACGACAACAAAAGATGCGAGAAATGCCCCCAACAAACCTGATCCTCCACGCATCAACAATGCGATAACAATCGAGACCAGCGCGACGATCGTTGAGGGAATGAGAGCACCTCGCCACATCTTCTTATTTGCATTGGTGATCTGTTCGAGTTCGCTCATGTGTCCCTAGTTTGCTATTCAGATATCTTCTTGTTGGATGCTTTCTTTCTTGCGGAGACTTGTACCTTCGGCTCGCGCTTGGTGACCGCTATCGCGATGGTGAGAAGTGTTACCGCAGAAATGCCTGCAACCCAGAGTGGCAAGAAGGCCGTCAACATCGCGGGAATTGCGAGCATTGCAGTGAAGAGATAGAGAATCACCGTCGTGCGCTGTTGCGAATTTCCCCAGGCCATCAATTTGTGATGAAGATGTTCTTTATCGGGTGAAAAGGGAGACGAACCTCGCAGAACCCGTCGAATCACTGCGGCGGCGAAATCCAGAAGCGGGATTGCAAGAACTGCGAAAGGTAGAAGAAGTGGGAGCAAAGCCGGGCCGATGTTCTCCGAGAAGACAGCATTGGCATCAATCTGACCGGTCAATGTGATCGCTGCCGCCGCGAGAACAAGTCCTAACACCATAGAACCTGAATCCCCCATAAAAATCCGCGCCGGATAGAGGTTGTGGGGCAAGAATCCCAAACAAGCACCGATCACAATCGCGGTCACCAATGATGGAGCGCCTGCGCGGCTGAAACCATTTTCTACTGCAAGCAGATAGGAGAAGCCAAAAAACGCTGCAGCCGCAATCGCAACAATCCCCGCTGCAAGCCCATCAAGACCATCGACGAAATTCACGGCATTGATAATGACAACGACAATCACAACAGTAAGTAACTGGCCGATATTTGTTGGTAGAACGATGATTCCATTGATGGGGAGCCAGAGAATTTGGATTCCGAAGAAGAGCAAGATGCAGGCAGCCAGCCCTTGTCCGGCTAATTTAGTGATGGCATCCAACTCGAATCGATCATCGAGCATCCCAAGAATCAAGACAAATGTTGCAGCCAGGAAAATACCTAAAAGTTCGCGCGTATATGCCTTACCGACCAGGCGAAGGCTGTGGACTGCAATAAGGGAAAGTCCCATCCCAACCCACATCGCAACTCCACCCCAGCGTGGTGTGTCTTGGGTATGGATATCTCGTTCGCGAACTTTGGCGACCGCGCGAGACTTACGAGCAGTGGCCATGACAAAAGGAGTGACCATGTACGTGATTGCCGCAGCGATAAGCAGTGCGAGCGAATACTCACGCATTAGCGTGGATAGACCGGAAACCGTGCCGTCAGTGCGTGGACTTCAGAGCGAATAGAAGCAGCTTGTGCATCGTTTTCACCATCACGAATTGCCCGCGCGATCAACGAAGCGATAGATGACATATCGGTTTCACTCATCCCCTGGGTTGTGACAGCGGGAGTACCTACTCGAATGCCACTTGTGATTGCGGGAGTTTGGGGATCAAAGGGGATTGCATTCTTATTGAGCGTAATACCCGAGCGACCACAACGTTCGTCAGCAACCTTCCCAGTAACTCCGGTGCTTCGAACATCGATCAAAGCCAGGTGGGTATCTGTTCCACCGGACACTGCTCGCATTCCTTCTTTTTCTAGCGCTGCCGCAAGGGCTTGGGCATTGGTGACCACCTTTGCTGCGTATTTCTGATAACTCTCTGTTGCGCATTCCAAAAGAGCGACTGCTTTGGCGGCAACTGCGCTCATGATCGGCCCGCCCTGCATTCCAGGGAAGACCGCTTTATCTATTGCCGCTGCATGGGCCGCTTTGGCAAGAATCATTCCGCCGCGCGGGCCACGTAAGACTTTATGGGTCGTGAATGAGACGACATCGGCATAGGGAACCGGAGATGGAATCGCTTTTCCTGCGACAAGTCCGATGAAATGCGCAGCATCAACCCACATGATTGCGCCGACTTCATCGCAAATCTCACGGATTGTTTTGAAATCAATCAAACGTGGATAGGCCGTCGCGCCTGAGCAAATCATCTTCGGCTTGACGCGCTTGGCGGTTTCTCGAAGTTCGTCGTAATCGATCAATTCGGTGTCTTGACGGACTCCATAAGACTCGACGTTGAACCACTTTCCAGAGAAATTCACCTTGGCGCCATGGGTGAGATGGCCACCGTGAGGAAGCGACATAGCAAGCACTGTCTCTCCGGGCTTAACGAAGGCCTGATACACCGCGACGTTCGCGCTAGCACCAGAGTGAGGTTGGAGGTTGGCATGCTCTGCACCAAAGAGAGATTTCGCTCTCTCATTTCCAATAATTTCAACTTTATCGACTTCCTCGCAGCCACCGTAGTAGCGCTTGCCGGGATAACCCTCGGCATATTTATTCGAAAGTGTGGAACCTAGAGCAGTTAATACCGCTGGCGATGTGAAGTTTTCGCTTGCAATAAGTTGGAGATTCTTACGTTGCCGATCAAGTTCCGAGAGTAGGACTTCGGCGATTGCGGGATCTTGTTTTTGGAGCGCATCGAAATCTGGGCCGAAGAAGGTTTCTGTCATATCGGAATACTAGTTTGGCTGGGTGAATTAGGCGGGAATACCGATATTGGGCGTGATAGCGCGCAATTCGCCCAAAGAAATGGCGCCTTGGCGTACGAGGAAAACCCCATCATCTTTGACCGAAATCACAGTCGAATTCGGGCCTTCCAGTAATTCGCCGCCATCAAAGAGGAATGCATAATCACTATCTCGTGCCGGAAAGAGCGCAGTATCTCGTTTTGGTTTCTGGCCTGCATGTGCTGCCGCCGCAACAGCGAGTGGTCCGGCAGCAGCGGCAATCTCACGAACAAATGATGCGGCAGGAACGCGAATCGAAACTTGTTCCAGCGTTCGTGCATCGCCAAGATCCCAGACCAGACCTAAAGCTGGGGCGATGTTGACTGTCAGCATTCCGGGCCAGAACTTCTCGCACAGAGCAGAGATTGTGGGACCAAACTCTCTGGTAATTCCGCGCGCTGCCGAGATATCTCCAACAATAACTTGTGTCGCTACACCTCGTGCGTCATAGCGAAGACGATGAATGGTCTGGACCGCTCCATGATTGAAAGCATCGGCAAGAAAGACATATCCATGTTCAAGCGGAGCGATAATCAGAGTTCCATCTCTGAGTGCATCGACTGCGCGCGATATCGACGTAGTGCTATCAAAATTCGGATCAAGAAGGGAGATCGTCTCGGCCATCACACTCCCCTTCGTGCTCTGATCATTCGATCTCGACCGTTGAGATCTTGGAATGATGAAATATCACGATAATCCCTCGCTAAGTAATGCTCAAGAGTCACTCGTTGATTCTCAAAGTGCTCGAGGAAGAGAACTCCATCCTTTTTGAGGATTCGTGTTGCAGCATCGACAAATCTCCGTGGCACTTCCAAGCCATCGCCATCTCCGCCGAAGAGTGCACTCGCTGGCTCGTTTCTTTCCACAATCGTAGGGAGTGTTGTGCCACGTGGAATATATGGTGGATTGGCTACGACGAGATCTGCCTTGACATCTCTAAGCGCGTCGGAGACATCGGCGGCAACAACACGAATTTCTGATGGAAACTTATCTTGATGGAGCGCAATATTTCGACGCAACCAGACCAGAGCGCTCTCTTCCTTTTCTACCGCAACGATGGTAACTGCGACTCCACGTTGCGAAGCTTCATAGCCAAGCGAAATCGCAATTGCGCCACTACCTGATCCCAGATCAACAATCGAAACAGGTTGGGTTCGGAATTGAATTTCGGTTAGAGCAGCATCGACCATCATCTCGGTTTCCGGTCGTGGAATAAGAACTCCTGCTCCAACCTCAAAATTCAGATGGCGAAAAGGTGCACTTCCGATCAAGTATTGGGTTGGAATACCAGAACTTCGCTCGCGACAGAGTTGAAGGTACTCATCGTGCTGTTCTGGCGAGAGATGGAATTCCTTGGCATGTAGCTCCATTCGGGAGATGCCAAGAACATGAGCAAGAAGAAGTTCTGCATCAACCGGTGGAATCTCGCGAGCTTGGAAATCGCGTTTGGTTTCCTGCAACATTTCCCGAAGCGCCATCAGGCCTCCGCGGCCGCGAGCTTCTCTGCCTTATCTGCTTCGAGCAGCGCGCCGATGACATCGTCGAGTTCGCCATTGAGGACAGCATCAAGATTATTTGCCTTGAAATTGACGCGATGATCGCTGATTCGATTTTCTGGAAAGTTATAGGTGCGGATTCGTTCGGAGCGATCAACGGTGCGGACTTGGCTCTTGCGAGTTGCCGCCGCCTCCGCATCGGCAGCTTCCTGGGCGGCTGCCAACAAACGAGCGCGCAAGATGCGCAGCGCAGATTCTTTGTTCTGAAGCTGACTCTTCTCATTCTGACAAGCCACGACGATTCCGGTCGGAATATGGGTGATACGAACCGCAGAATCGGTGGTGTTAACGCTCTGTCCGCCCGGACCTGAGGAGCGGTAGACATCGATTCGGAGTTCGTTCATATTTATCTGGACATCAATCTCTTCTGCTTCTGGCAGAACAAGCACTCCCGCCGCAGAGGTGTGGATTCGCCCTTGAGCCTCGGTCTCTGGGACTCGTTGCACTCTATGAACTCCACCTTCGAATTTCAATTTTGCAAAAGGACCGCGGCCTGCTTGTGGCGTGCCGCGAGATTTCACTGCGACTGATACATCTTTATATCCACCAAGATCACTTTCGGTGACATCGATGATCTCTGTCTTCCAACCTTGCTTCTCTGCATAACGAAGATACATCCGTAACAGATCACCAGCGAAGAGCGCTGATTCCTCTCCGCCAGCGCCGGCTTTGATCTCCAAAATGACATCGCGATCATCGTTGGGATCACGCGGGAGTAACAATTCTTCTAATTCCGCAGCAGCTTGATCATGTGCCTTTTGAAGCGCCGGAAGTTCTGCGGCAAATTCCGGATCAACTTGGGCAAGTTCTGTCGCAGCGGCAAGATCGTCGTTGCATTTGAGATATTTTCGATAGCCGGCAATGACCGGACCAAGTTGGGCATATCGCTTTCCTAGCGCGCGCGCTTTGCCTTGGTCGGAGTGGATCGATGGATCAGCCATCTTCGCCTCAAGATCGTCATATTCCTTCATGATCTCGGGCATCGCCGCAAAGCGCTCCTTCTCGGCCATCTATCTCACCTCCCATTTCATTTGCCGGGAAAATACAAAAGACCGCAACTCTGCCTGTGCAGAGAACTGCGGTCTTCGGTAGGAAAGCTACTTGTTCTTGGTTGACTTCTTGAAGCGCTCTTCGAATTTCGCAACGCGGCCACCAGTATCAAGAATGCGCTGCTTGCCGGTATAGAAGGGATGGCAGACAGAGCAAACTTCAACGAAGAGCGAACCGCTCTCAATCGTTGATCGAGTCGTGAAACTCTCGCCACAACCGCAGGTCACTGTGGTTGGCCCGTAGTTCGGGTGGATTTCGTTCTTCATCTTCTTCATCTCCTTACTCACCCCGTCGCTGGGTCCGAGCTCTTCGGTGAACCAACGCGAGTCTGGTCGTAGGGTAGCCAAAGCCTTTCGTGGCGGCTAATCAACGCTGAGTTTCAGCCTTGATCTGGCCCAACAGTGGTCTTCTGAACCTGCATCAAGAATTCGACGTTGGACTTTGTGCCCTTCATCTTCTCCAAGAGAAGTTCGAGCGCCTGTTGCGAATCAAGAGCGTGAAGCACTCGTCGCAACTTCCAGACGATATTCAACTCCTCTGGGCCCATCAGAATCTCTTCTTTACGAGTTCCCGATGCATCGACATCAACCGCAGGGAAGATTCGCTTATCGGCGAACTTGCGGTCGAGTTTTAATTCCATATTTCCAGTTCCCTTGAACTCTTCGAAGATAACTTCATCCATCTTCGAACCAGTCTCAACGAGCGCTGTTGCAAGAATGGTGAGTGAACCGCCATCCTCGATATTGCGCGCTGCACCAAAGAACTTCTTTGGCGGATAGAGCGCAGCGGAATCAACACCACCAGAGAGAATTCGACCTGATGCTGGCGCAGCAATGTTGTATGCGCGACCCAGACGAGTGATCGAATCGAGCAAGACGACGACGTCATGTCCCAACTCCACCAATCGCTTTGCGCGCTCGATTGCTAGTTCTGCGACAGAGGTGTGATCATCGGCCGGGCGATCAAATGTGGAAGCAATGACTTCACCTTTGACCGAACGTTGCATGTCGGTGACTTCTTCGGGACGCTCATCGACAAGCACAACCATCAAATGACATTCCGGGTTGTTTGTCGTAATCGCGTTTGCGATTGCCTGTAAGACCATCGTCTTTCCAGCCTTAGGTGGCGAGACGATCAGACCGCGCTGTCCTTTTCCAATAGGCGAAATCAGATCGATAACGCGGGTTGTGAGCACGTTTGGCTCAGTCTCAAGGCGCAATCGCTCTTGCGGATAGAGCGGAACGAGTTTGGAGAATTCAATTCGATCACGCGATGTCTCTGGATCCATTCCGTTGACGGTGTCGATGCGCACCAGCGCGTTGAACTTCTCGCGCCGTTCGCCTTCACGTGGTTGGCGTACTTGTCCGGTGACAACATCGCCCTTTCGCAATCCATAGCGACGAACTTGGTGTAGTGAAACATAGACATCGTTAGGGCTTGGTAGGTAACCACCGGTGCGAAGGAATGCGTAATTCTCGAGGATATCGAGGAGGCCACCGACGGGGAGAAGGACATCATCCTCAGAGAGGACAATCTCTCGTTCACGATCACGACCACCGCGCTCGCCACGATCACGATGGCGGTCACGCCCACCACGATCACGATCACGGCCACGATCTCGGCGCCATTCTCGATCGCCACGGTCATAACCACGATCATCGCGGCCAGAATTTCCTTCATTGGCAGATTCGCGTTGAACGTCTCGGCTTTCAGAATTGGAATTCGAAGTGGAATCGGAATCTAAATCGCCATCAGAATCGTCATCGCCATCATCGTTCTGGTCATCTGAACCTTGGGAATTTGCGAATCGATTATTGCGACGGCTCATTCGCTCTGCACGACGGGCTTCACGTTCGAGGCGGGCCGCTTCTCGATTTGCGGCTTGGAGGTCTGAGATTGCTTTGACGAGATCTGGCTTTTTCATATCTGCTGCGCCATCGATACCTAGATTGGCGGCTACTTTCTTTAACTCGGGAAGCAACATTGCGGATAGATCGCCAGCTTCTCGACGAGCACGTGTTGTGGTCTCTGCCATGTATGAGTTTTCCTTGAACTTTAGTGTTAATGAGATGTAGATATTTTTGTGGAGATTGTCGGCTCGCTTACCGCCTGACGAGAAGAAAGGTACCAGCAGCCCCTCTGGGGAGACAAATCGAGGGAAAACCAGCAGAAATCAGGCGTTAGAGAGCTGTGCACCTTCGCGAGTGACCTCAAGATCCATCGCGGTGAAGTGATCCCCTGCGGATCTGACGATGTCGTCATGTTCTGCAGCAGTTCCCGAATGAAGAACAAGAACGGAAGGTCCAGCTCCAGAAATCATCGCCGCAACACCTGCGCCACGAAGTTTGTTGACCAAATCGACAGAGCGCGGCATCGCTTCTCGTCGATAGCTCTGGTGGAGATGGTCCTCTGTTGCGGCAAAAAGTAGATCCGGCCGTGATGAGAGCGCATGAACAAGGAGCGCAGCGCGGCCAGAATTGGTCGAGGCATCCTGATGTGTGACGGTTTCCGGCAACATTCGACGGGCTTTCCCGGTCGAGAGTTGGGTGTGCGGCAGAAAAAGTAGAGCGCGAATTCGCATATCAACAGAAAAACCTGAAGCGCATCCTGTCGCAACTCCCGCTCGATCTTCCATCCACGCGATTGTGGCACCACCCAGAGTTGCCGCAGCGACGTTATCGGGATGACCTTCGAGATCGGTTGCAAGTGCAATCAAGTCATCATCGTTCATTAGATTCATTCCGGAGAGCACAAGCCCGCGAGACAAACTCAAGCCACCGACTATCGCTGCAGCTGATGAGCCGAGTCCGCGTCCATGTGGAATCTGATTCAATGCCCGCAACGCGATTCCGCGCGGTTTGCCTCCCATGAATTCAAAGCCACGCATCATCGCTTTAATCACAAGATGCTTGGAATCTTTCTTCACCTCGTCTGCGCCTTCACCTGTGACATCCACATCGAAAATTTCCTCATCTAATATCTGAGCGATATAGATGTCGCGGATGTTGAGAGCTAAACCGAGTGCGTCAAAACCTGGACCTAAGTTGGCAGAAGTAGCAGGGACAGAGACTTGGACTGGCGTCGCTTTATAGGTCAAACGATCTTTAAATCCGCGCGCCATCATCTCAATCCAATCACGTCGGCCGCTGCTGTGACATCGACGGGAATGACGGTCGGAGCCGGCGCGCCATCGAGAACCCACTGCACATCTTTCAAGCCATTTCCCGTAACGGTAATAACGATCTTCTTTCCGAGCGGCAACTTTCCGGAATTCTTATATTTGATTAAACCTGCGATTCCTGCGGCACTGGATGGTTCGACGAAGACTCCTTCTTTCGCCGCAACCAATCGATAAGCACTCAAGATCTCCTCATCTGTGACCTCATCAATCAGACCACCAGATTCATCTCGTGCGGCAAGCGCTTGGTTCCACGATGCAGGATTGCCAATCCGAATCGCAGTCGCAATCGTTTCTGGATTCTTGACCGGCGCTCCACGCACGATAGGGGCAGCACCTGCTGCTTGGAATCCCCACATCGCCGGTTTTGATCGCGAGATTCCATCAGAGAAATATTCGAGATAGCCCTTCCAGTATGCGGTTATATTTCCAGCATTGCCCACTGGCAGAGCATGAATATCCGGCGCAAATCCAAGTGCGTCGATAATTTCAAAAGATGCGGTCTTCTGTCCTTCGATTCGGTATGGATTGACTGAATTGACCAGGGCAACGGGATATTTCTCAGATAGCTCGCGAGCGAGAGTCAAACAATCATCAAAGTTGCCATCAACTTGGAGAAGTGCCGAACCGTGGGCGATTGCTTGGGCGAGTTTGCCCATCGCGATCTTGCCTTGCGGAACGAGTACGACCGGTTTCATTCCCGCTTTCACTGCATAAGCCGCAGCACTGGCGCTGGTATTTCCGGTCGATGCGCAGATCACTGCTTTGGAGCCATCTTCTGCTGCCTTCGAGATTGCCATCGTCATCCCACGATCTTTGAATGAACCAGTGGGATTTGCTCCTTCGAATTTCAGCCAAACATCGTTGGTGAGTAGTTCTGATAAGTGACAGGCATAGATCAGCGGAGTTCCGCCCTCGCAGAGCGTGACTACGGGAGTTTTGGTAGAGACCGGAAGTCGAGAGCGATATTCCTCAATCACTCCGCGCCATTGATGTGCTCCGCTCTTGCGCGAGAACAATCTCATTCGCGAGCGCCTTCGACCCGCAAAACACTTTCCACACTCTTGACGACCTCGCTCTTCTTGAGCGCTGCGACTGTCGTAGCGAGCGCAGATTCTGGAGCGCTATGGGTCATCACTATCAATTCCGCGCCATCGCCACGTCCAGATTGACGGACAGTTTCGATAGAAACTTGATTGTCGGCGAATAGACGAGCAACTGTCGCCAGAACGCCAGGACGATCAGCCACATCAAGGCGAATCAAATAGCGCGTTGAGATCTTTCCTTTCGGAGCAATTTTCAACGATGCGTAATCACTCTCGCCGTGCCCTTCGCCGCCACGTGTCTTGTTGCGTGCGATAGCGATTAGATCGCCCAAGATTGCGCTGGCAGTCGGTGCGCCACCTGCGCCACGACCGTAGAACATCAATTCGCCCGCAGATTCAGCTTCGACGAAGATGGCATTAAAAGCATTTCTAACGGCCGCGAGCGGATGTTGTCGCGGTAATAACGTCGGGTGTACTCGAATCGAGATCTCGCCATCTGATGTTGCTTCAGCAATCGCCAACAATTTGATGACATGGTCGATATCGCGTGCAACTTCGATGTCGCGCGATGAGATCGATGAGATTCCCTCCGACCAGACATCATCGCTGGAGACTCTGGTGTGAAATGCCAAGCCGGCAAGAATCGCTGCTTTAGCAGCCGCATCATGTCCTTCGACATCTGCGGTCGGATCGGCTTCGGCATATCCCAGGGCTTGTGCTTCCTTCAATACTGTCGCGAAGTCACTTCGATTCTCATCCATTTTCGTCAAGATGTAATTCGTCGTCCCATTGACGATGCCCATCACGCGGTGGACATGATCACCGACGATTGATTCTCGAAGCGGACGCAAAATCGGAATCGCTCCACCAACGGCTGCTTCGTAATACAGATCGACGCCATTCTTATCCGCTGCTTCGAATAATTCTGCGCCATGTTTGGCAAGGAGGGCTTTGTTGGCTGTGATGATTGATTTGCCATTCTTGATCGCTGTGAGAAGAAGTTCACGCGCTGGTTCTATTCCGCCCATGACTTCGATGATGATGTCGATTGCAGGATCGGTGACAACCGCTTTGGCATCTTCAGTCACGATTGAATCAGGAACGTGATCTCTCTTCTTATTGCTATCGCGAACTGCGACCTTCGCAAGGGAGAGATGTGCACCGGAGCGCGCTGCAAAATCCCCTGAGTCCTCAGAGATCAAGCGGGCAACAGCTGATCCAACGACGCCACAACCCAGCATTCCAATTGAAAGTTTTCGTCCTTGATTCATCATCGCCCCCCTTCGATTTTCGTTGGTGAATCTGCCTTCAATGAATTGATCTGGCCGGAATTGATCTGGCGCGCTTTCTCCACCACATCCAAGGCTAGAAGGTCTGCTTCATTTTCTCGCCGAAGGATGGTTCGCGCCGCACCATCGCTAACCAAGATCACAGCAGGGCGCGGAACATGGTTGTAGTTACTTGCCATGCTTCGCCCATAGGCGCCCGTTACCGGAACTGCCAAGAGATCTCCTGGAGTTATATCGGATGGAAGTTTCACATCGTGAATGACGATATCTCCGGTCTCACAATGCTTGCCTACAACTCTGCTCTGGATGAGCGGGGCGGAAGATTCGCGATTTGCTAGTACCACCGAATATTGGGCGCCATACAAGGAGGGCCTGATGTTGTCGCTCATTCCACCATCGATAGAGATGTAGTTGCGGTGACCGCCATCTTCAAGGGTGACATCTTTTGTTGTTCCAACCTCGTACACCGTGATCATTGCTGGTCCGATTATTGCTCGGCCTGGTTCGATTGCGACTCGGGGATGGTTGATTGAATTCTTCCTGCATTCGGAATCAATCACAGAAGCCAGAGTGGAGAGAAACTCTCTCGCTGAAATCGGATCGTCACCCTCGACATATGCAACACCGTAGCCACCACCAATACATAATTCCGACAATTCGATGTTGAACTCTTTCTTGCATCGTGCAACAAAACCAATCAAACGTTGTGCAGTCACCTCGAAGCCATCCGTGGCGAAAATCTGTGAACCGATATGCGCATGAACACCGATAAGTTCGATATTTGAACTGTTCTTGAGAATCGTAGTGACCGCCTCCCACGCAGCACCTGATGCGATCGAGAAGCCGAACTTCACATCTTCGTGAGCAGTCTTAATTGATTCGTGGGTATGGGCTTCCACACCTGGCGTCAGTCGGATCATCACTCGCTGTTTCAAGCCTTTTCTTGTGGCGATGCGATTCACACGCTCAATTTCCTGAAGTGAGTCAAGAACAATCGTGCCTACTCCATAATCTATCGCTGCTGATATTTCTGCTTCGGATTTGTTATTTCCGTGCATCTCTATCTTCGCACCAGGAAAACCAGCAGCGCGTGCTACCGCAAGTTCTCCTCCCGTGCACACATCAAGGGAAATCCCTGAATCATTGATGATCTTTGCCAACTCGATGGAGATGAATGCCTTGGCTGCGTAATAGATCGAACCTGCATGCGCCGCGAACGCACGGGCATGCTCGCTCTTCCAGGAAGCGATTCGATTCCGCAAATCCTTTTCGTCCAAGACAAAGAGCGGTGTCCCAAATTCTCGAGCAAGAACTCGAACATCACAATCGCCGATGTGGATTGCGCCGCCAGATCGCTTTGAAGTCTCTGACCAAATACCAGCGTTCAGGTTCATCATCTACATCCGCTCCGGCGCGCTGACGCCGAGAAGTTGAAGTCCATTCTTGATGACTTGTCGTGTTGCAGCACATAATGTTGCACGCGAAGAATGAAGCGGACTCGGTTTCTCATCGCCCATAGGTAATACACGACAATCGCTATAGAAACCGTGGTACATCATTGCCAATTCTTCGATGTATCGAGCCACTCGATGCGGCTGTCGTAGTTCCGCAGCGCTTGCTATCACAGTAGGGAATTCAGCTAGCCCACCAAGCAATTCACGCTCTCGCTCATGCTCTAAGAGTTCGGGTTGGAAATGGTCCACGCCATATTTGACGTTCAGCTCTTCTGCGTTACGTAAGACAGCGCTGATACGTGCATGGGCGTATTGGACGTAATAGACCGGATTCTCATTGGTTCGTTTCTTCAACAGGTCAACGTCAAGAACCATGGGCGTTTCCACCGGATAGCGAATCAAGGTGTAACGCGCGGCATCAACGCCAACTTTCTCCACCAACTCTTCCAGAGTAATGATTGTTCCCGCCCGCTTTGAAAGCTTGATTTCGAGCCCACCTTCCATGATCTTCACCAGTTGGCCGATCAGGACATGGATGTTGAATTCCGGATCATCGCCAGCACACGCGGCTGTTGCTTTTAAACGACCGACATATCCATGATGATCTGCGCCCAACATGTAGATGCAGACATCAAAACCGCGTCGACGCTTATCAAGGTAATAAGCGGTGTCAGAAGAGAAGTAGGTGAGTTCGCCTCCCGATTTGATCAAGACTCGATCTTTATCGTCGCCAAAATCAGTGGTACGAAGCCAGGTCGCACCGTCGTTGTCAAAGACATGTCCTTGCTTCTTTAACGTTGCCAGAGATTTCTCAATCGCATCGCCTTGATGGAGCGAACGCTCCGAGAACCAGATATCAAAATGTGTCCCAAAATTCTGCAGGACATCTTTCTGCTGTTGCAGTTGTAATGAATAACCCGCCTCGCGGAATGCGACGATTCCCTCTGGCTCTGAAAGTTTGATGAATTCCGGGTGCTGAGCAACGATCAACTGGGCTAACTCATCGATGTATTCACCTTGGTAACCATCCTCCGGTCGAGCGATACCTAACGCAGCCGCTCGAATTGAGGCACCAAAGAGATCCATCTGGGTGCCGCGGTCATTGATATAAAACTCGCGCGTCACTTCTGCGCCACCTGCTGCAAGAACGCTCGCCAGCGCATCTCCGACGGCGGCCCAACGTGTATGTCCGAGATGAAGAGGTCCGGTGGGATTGGCGCTAATGAATTCAAGATTGATACGAAGGCCACGGAGAACATCAACGTGTCCGAAATTTTCTCCTTGGGTCAGAATCGAATTCACAATGGCGCCATGACTTGCTTTTGCCAGAGTGATATTGATAAATCCCGGTCCGGCAATCTCGGCTTCTGCGATCAGCGCGTTGTTTCTTAGTCTGGCAATGATTGCTTCTGCCACTTCGCGTGGTGGACGATTCGCACGCTTGGCTAACATCAGAGCGATCGAACTTGCATAATCCCCGTGGTCGCGATTCTTCGGACGCTCAAGAGGAATGGAATCCGGCGAAATATCTCCGCTCAATTCCGGCGGCAGGACACCTGCGGCGATCGCTTCACCCAGCGCCGATGAGAGTACAAGGGCTAGTTGGCTCTGGGGCGCGCTGGCTTGAGACGGGCTCGAGGCAGCCTGACTCGCGTTCTTTTGGGGCACCTTGCCAAGGCTACCGAGCACGACCCGCTCAAGGAGACATCTTTATCTGATCCGTAGAGCGAGATTGGACTTTCATCTAATGGGACTACCGGAGTAGGTTCCCCTCGGTGAATTTTCACTTAGAGCCAGGTGAAGTATCTGGCTTGATTCACTCATACTTTCGAAAGGTATAAGACACATATGAAGAATCGCCGTCTAGCGATCTCTGCGGTTATCGCAGCGTTCGCTCTCATCCTCACCGGCTGTTCGAAGTCATCAAGCGGTAGCGATGGCTTCGTTGGCGTCATCCTTCCTGATGCCGCATCTTCTGCTCGTTGGGAAACCGCTGATCGCGGATTCCTCCAAGCAGCATTCGATGCAGCTGGCGTGAAGGCAGACATTCAGAACGCAAACGGTGACAAGGCTGCATTCCAGACCATCGCTGACCAAATGTTGTCAGCAGGTGCGAAGGTGCTCATCCTCGTCAACCTCGATTCTGAATCTGCAAAGGCAGTTCAAGATAAGGCAGCAGCACAGGGCGTCAAGACAATCGATTACGATCGTTTGACTCTCAATGGATCTGCTTCCTATTACGTTTCATTCGATAACGAGTCTGTCGGCAAGCTCCAAGGCGAAGGCATCAAGGCCTGCCTCGATGGCGCTGGCAAGACAAAGGCACGTATCGTCTATCTCAATGGTTCACCAACTGATAACAACGCAACCCTCTTCAAGAAGGGTTATGACTCAGTTCTTCGTCCATTGATCGATGCAGGTAACTACACACTCGTCGATGATCAGGCTGTTCCGGATTGGGACAACGCCAAGGGCGGACAGATCTTCGAGCAGCAACTTGCTAAGGCAAAGGGCAAGCTCGATGCAGTCGTCTCCGCTAACGAAGGTCTCGGCCTTGCAGCGGTTGCAGTTCTCAAGAAGAACAACCTCAATGGAAAGGTCTGCGTCTCCGGACAAGATGCAACCGTTGATGGTCTCCGTGCAATCCTCACCGGTGATCTCTCGAACACCGTTTACAAAGCGATCAAGGCAGAAGCAAACGCTGCAGCTGAACTCGCTATCGCACTTCTCAAGGGCGAGAGCGCAAGCACTGCAACTGGCTCTGTCAACAACGGAACTGCTGATGTCCCATCAGTACTCCTTGTTCCAGTCGCTATCACCAAGGCAAACGTCAAGGATGTCATCGCTGATGGCTTCCAGAAGCGTGAAGATGTCTGCAAGGACATCGAAGACCTCTGCACTGCAAACGGCATCTAATAACCGTTAGCACTGCACAGAAGCAGTAACGATTCAGCCCGGGTATTCCAAATACTCGGGCTGAGTCACTTCTCAGCCAAAGAGATCCAGATCAGATCAGGAGCGTAAATGTCGACTCCCCTCCTCGCTTTGAAGGGAATCAATAAATCCTTCGGACCAGTCCATGTCCTTCGCGATGTGGATTTCCAAGCCCATGCAGGAAAGGTCACCGCACTTGTCGGTGATAACGGCGCTGGAAAGAGCACCCTCATTAAATGCATCGCGGGCATCTACATACCCGATAGCGGTGAGTGCCACTTCGAAGGAAAGAAAGTCACCATCAGCGGACCACGTGATGCCACTGCGCTCGGTATTGAAGTCGTGTATCAGGATCTCGCACTCTGCGACAACCTGGACATCGTTCACAATATGTTCCTCGGTCGAGAGAAGAAATCCGGCATAACCCTTGATGAATCTCAGATGGAATCACTCGCCAAAAAGACTCTTGATGGCTTGAGTGTTCGCACCGTCAAATCAATTCGACAGAAAGTCGAGTCACTCAGCGGCGGACAACGTCAGACTGTTGCGATTGCGCGCGCTGTGCTTTGGAATAGCAAGGTTGTGATTCTTGATGAACCGACTGCAGCTCTGGGTGTTGCCCAAACCGAACAAGTTTTAAAACTCGTCAGACAACTCGCAGATAACGGACACGCAGTCATCGTTATCTCACATAATCTCAATGATGTCTTCCAAGTCGCTGACAACATCGCCGCGATGTATCTAGGAACGATGGCAGCACAAGTAGAGAAATCAAAAGTCACTCAAAATGATGTGGTGCAGTTGATCACCACTGGTAAGTCAGAGAAAGTAGGTGCAGCGAAATGACCGAACAGATGACGATTGAAAAATCCCTTCGTGATTGGTGGTCTCGCGTTCGCGCTGGTCAGACTGGAGCGCTCCCGGCTCTTCTCGGTCTCTTCGTTTTGTGCATCGTCTTCGGTTCTCTCAGTCCAGTCTTCTTGACCCCTGGAAACTTCGCGAATCTTCTAACCCAGGCGGCAGCGGTCATTGTTATCGCAATGGGGCTAATCTTCGTCCTTCTACTCGGTGAGATCGATCTTTCGGCGGGATACGCATCAGGAGTTTGCGGTGCCATCCTCGTCATCTTTGTAACCAAGCACGATCAACCCTGGTATTTCGCCTTTCCCATCAGCATCGCTCTCGGCGCTCTTCTCGGCGGAATGATCGGTTATCTCGTCGCTCAACTTCGAATTCCTTCCTTCGTCGTTACTTTGGCGACCTTCCTTGCCTTCCAAGGACTTCTCCTTCTGCTTGTTGGTGAAGGTGGAACTATTCGAATCGAAGATCCAGTGATCTTGGCGGTCGAAAATAAGAATCTTCCCGTTCTTTCGAGTTGGATCTTCTTCGCGCTGGTTTCCGCTGGTTACATACTTTCCGGTCTCTGGAAATTCATACAGCGAAAGAAAGCTGGATTAATCGACAATCTCTTCAAGTTCTGGTTGCTCAAAACTCTCATGCTCGTCGTCGTTGGTGTTGCAGCAACGGCAACGCTTACTGTGGAGCGAAGCAATAATCCAGAACTCACCAGTCTTCGCGGCATTCCTTATGTCGTGCCAGTGATCTTTGCGCTCCTTGTCGCAGCGACCTTCGTTCTCACTCGCACTTCCTATGGTCTTCATATCTATGCTGTCGGTGGAAATGCAGAGGCAGCGCGTCGTGCCGGTATCAATGTTCGACTGGTGCGCATCACAGCGTTCATGATCTGTTCTGGATTTGCTGCAATCGCCGGAATGATCTTCGTCTCGCGCGCAAACTCTGTTTCACCAACCACTGGTGGAAGTTCAACTCTTCTTTATGCCGTCGGCGCTGCTGTCATCGGTGGCACGAGTCTTTTCGGTGGAAAAGGAAAAGTCAGTGATGCAATCCTTGGCGGAATCGTTGTTGCCGTCATTGATAATGGAATGGCACTTCTCGGATATCCAGCCGGAATCAAATTTATGGTCACCGGTGCAGTTCTTTTGATCTCCGCATCCATTGATGCCTTCTCACGGCGAGGTGCGAATACAAACTGATCGTTCGGATTTCTTTATCCGCTTCGACTCGGTCTATCCTTAGCGCTCGCGCATCAATCAATCGCGCCGCTCGCGGGAGTGGTGAAATGGCAGACACGCAGGTCTTAGGAACCTGTGACTTCGGTCGTGTGGGTTCAAGTCCCACCTCCCGCACCAGATCCTTGTACTGAACCCCCATTCCCAACCTCGCCGCACTCGTGGCAGGATTCACGCCCTCGTCATTATTACGTTGGTAATCAAGCAAGGAGCACGTTGTGGCAGATAAGAACTTCCTCTCATGGGTTGGATTCAAAGGTGATGAGGATCCACAAGACAAATCAAATCTCGGCAAGACAAATCTCGCCGCCGGATCGCAAGGTCTCGAGCGCATCCGCGAACTTGAGTCACAACTAGCTGATCTACGTTCCCGACGAGATATCACTGCACTCTCGAAAGAAGAATTCGAGATTCTCGCAACAGAAACCGCGATGTCAATGATTCGCACCGCGCAACAGCGCGAAGCAAAAGCGAATTCAAGCGCTGAAAGAATTCTCAATGAAAGTAAAAAGAACGCTGCTGCTGCATTAGAGGCGGCGGAGACGAAAGCGCGTTCCACTCTCTCGGCTGCTGAATCTCGCGGTCGCAAGTACATCGAAGCGGCTGAGAACGATGCGGCAGATATCGTTTCCAAAGCCGAAACAGATGCCGAAGAGTTAATAACTCTCCGTCGCCGAGAAGCAAATGCTGTGACCGCTAATGCCAAGAAAGAGGCAGAGCGACTTGTCCTCACAGCCACCACAGAAGTCTCCGAATATAGAAATTGGCTCTCGGGAGTCATTGCTGAAGCCGAGCGTCTCTATCGAGTTCAAACTCAATCCCTCGACGCAGCAGAGAACGCCATCTCCCAATCTCGTTCGAAGTTAGAGAGCGCATTCAATCGTCTCCAGAGTCTGCAGCGAGAAGTCACAGATGCCATCCGACCCGATGGTTCTCCTACCGGTGATCAGAAAGTTGCCGCTCGAATCGCAGCAGCGACCGAGAGCGCTGAGAAGGGCGCTGCCGGAAAAGCATCCGGGAAGAAGTCAACAAAGAAGAGATCTGCGGCTAAGAAGCGTCGGTGATGTCCACCAGCGCTAATCGCTACATCCACTCTGTCGATGGTCTACGCGCCGTCGCGGTTCTAGCGGTTCTTCTTTATCACCTCGGTATCGATTGGATTCCGGGCGGATTCCTTGGTGTAGATCTCTTCTTTGTCATCTCTGGTTATGTCATCACAGGTCTGATTCTCGATTCGATCTCCCGGTCAGGAACTCTTGATCTCCGCGCTTTTTATCTGAGCAGAATTCGAAGGCTGGTCCCAGCGCTTATCGGAATGGTCATTCTGACTCTGTTGTACATCAGCAACTATGCCCCAGAGACAACGCGCCGCTTCTTGCAGGATCTCCCTTTCGTCTTTACAGGTTCGATGAATTGGGCCCTGGTCAATCGACAACAGGATTACTTTGAAACCATCGGGCGACCACCGCTGTTGCAACACACTTGGTCACTTGCTGTCGAAGCACAGTTCTATCTGATTTGGCCATTGATACTACTTTTGATTTTGAGATATTTCGGGAAGCGAAATGTCTCTCTTGCCGCACTTGGAATTGCACTGGCATCAGGTGTGACTCTCTTTCTCTATTCAGTTCGAATCGATACTCACGAATCTGCGGTAAGCCATGTTTACTTCGGAACAGATACCCATTCGATTGGTCTGTTCTTAGGATCTGCGCTCGCTGTAAGTTGGCAACCGCAAAATCTAACCAAGGAGATCTCCAAGCGAGCCCAAGACTTCGTCGATCTGATCGGAGTCTTCGGATTGTTGGGGTTGCTCAGCACATTTCTTTTCATCAACGAAACTGATCCGACGTTATATCGAATCGCATTTCCACTATCCGCGATTTTCGGCTGCGCCACTTTGATCTCGGTGGTGCATCCTGCTTCGCGTTTCGCGCCGATTCTTAGCACCAAGCCGATGATCTGGATCGGTGAGCGTTCTTATGGAATCTATCTCTGGCATTGGATCGTCTTCCAACTCACTCGACCTTCAATCGATTTGGTCGGTGATGATTGGGCGCTTTATGCACTTCGTATTTTGGTGGTCTTTGCCTTAGCCGATATCTCACTTCGCTATCTCGAACTGCCCGTTCGCCGCGGCTATTTCGAGCTCTGGTTCCGTGGAATGAAATATCGAACCGCCGCTGTGCGACTTCGCCAAAAGATTGGGACTGCCGTTGTCGTTTTCGCTCTTCTCGCGCTCTCGGCCGCTGCCGGCTTC